>NZ_MLHJ01000035.1 GCF_001998965.1 Rodentibacter rarus | reverse complement strand
ATAATTAAAAACACTCCAAGAAATGATCTGCACACGAAAAAACAGTGCAATTGTTTTTTATTTTCAACAACATTTTTATCGCTGTTATTATATTCGTGTTTGATTTGATCGGCACAAATTCTATTTTTGATTTTGATGCAAATCAAAAAATTTACATTCATTTACATTACCGTTTTTTTGAAGAAAGGAGGGCAATTTTGCGCTTAATTTAATGGGGGAAATAGCCTCAATCTAACATAAAGAATAGGTGAAAACTATCGTAGAAATCGCCCAATGAGCGATATGACAAAAGAATCCCCCTCTCATCTGTTAGGAGGGGGGAACAGTGTTTCACGCAAGAATTTTATGAAATGCAAGGGCACATTATGTGTACCTGACAAATAAAACCAAAATCAGACTTGTGCACCAACGACATAATACGAATATTCACCGAAAACTGACCGCACTTTGTCTTTAATTTTCTGTATTTTTCAGTATCATATTGCCCGTTTATTTTCAGTATGTTATGAATGGTACTCAATGAAACCCACATTTCTTGAACTTCGACATCTTAAAACGCTGCTTGCCTTAAAAGAAACGGGCAGTGTTTCATCAGCCGCAAAACGGGTTTACCTCACCCAATCCGCCCTTTCCCATCAAATAAAACTCATTGAAGATCAATTTGGTTTACCCTTATTTGAACGGAAAAGTCATCCATTGCGTTTTACCGCTGCAGGAGAGCGTTTAATTCGTCTTGCCAATGAGGTGATGCCAAAAGTAATTGATGCAGAGCGTGATTTAGTTCGAGTGAAACACGGTGAGGCAGGGCAGTTACGAATCGCAGTGGAATGTCATACTTGCTTTGATTGGTTAATGCCGGCTATGGATGCCTTTCGTCAAAATTGGGGCTTGGTAGAATTGGATATTGTCTCCGGTTTTCATACGGATCCTGTGGGTTTATTACTTTCCCATCGAGCCGATTGTGTCATTGTGTCGGAGATTGAAGACAATGATTCTGTGGTTTTCAAACCGTTCTTTTCCTATGAAATGATGGGGATTTGCTCGAAAGATCACATTTTGGCAGAGAAAGCAGTTTGGCAGGCGGAGGATTTCGCCGAGGAAACTTGGGTCACTTATCCCGTACCGGATGATATGTTGGATTTATTGCGTAAAGTGTTAAAACCAAAGGGAATTAACCCAACCCGACGCACCACAGAACTCACCATTGCGATGATTCAATTGGTGGCAAGTCGCCGTGGGATTGCCACCGTGCCTTATTGGGCAGCGCTGCCTTATCTTGAAAAAGGCTATGTGGTGGCACGAAAAATCACGCAAGAAGGATTATTCAGCAATTTATACGTTGCTATTCGCAAAGAAGATAAAGATCTTGCTTATGTTGAGGATTTTTATCAAACCGTCAAATCTCAAAGTTTTTCCACCTTACCGGGGTTGTCCGTTTTAGAATAAGAGTCGTTAATGGAATTTTCTCAACAACATCCTATCCGTGCCGCAGCGAAAGTGGCATTACCTTATAGCGCACCGATGCTTGCCGGTTTTTTATTTCTTGGGGTCGCCTACGGGATTTATATGAAAGCCCTTGGTTTTGGCGTGTGGTATCCAATGCTGATGGCATTATTCATTTATGCCGGTTCGGTAGAGTTTATTGCCGCTGCTGCGCTGGTTGCCCCTTTTTCCCCCTTCAGCGTTTTATTGATTACGTTGATGGTAAGTGGTCGACAAATTTTTTATGGGATTTCAATGTTAGAAAAATACGGGGCACATCTTGGCAAAAAGCGTTGGTATTTAATCAGCAGTTTGGTGGATGAATCTTTTTCTCTGAATTATATGGCGAATATTCCCTCACACTTGGATAAAGGCTGGTATATGTTTTTTGTGAGTTTATACCTGCACATTTATTGGGTAATCGGGGCGGCATTGGGCAATGTATTTGGCGAAATTTTACCGATAGATTTAAAAGGTGTGGAATTTGCTATGACGGCGCTTTTCTTGGTAATTTTTGCCGAAAACTGGATGAAAGAAAGCTCTCACGAAAGCGCTTTGTTGGGGTTAGGTCTCACCTTGATTTTTTTGCTCATTGTTGGCAAACAACATTTTCTTATCCCAACCCTTATCAGCATTTGGCTTGTATTGACATTACGCCGCCCTAAATTAGAAAGCAAATTGGAGTCGTTAAAATGACGGTAACAGAGCATATCATCACAATCGGCGTTTGTGTGCTTGCCGTTCAATTTACACGGCTTTTGCCTTTTTGGGTTTTTCCGGCAAACCGTCCCATTCCCGAGTATATCCGCTATCTTGGCAAAGTATTGCCTGCGGCAATGTTTGGGATGTTAGTGATCTACTGTTATAAAAATATCGATCTATTAAGTGGCTATCACGGCATACCGGATTTTCTTGCCGGTGCGTTGGTGTTAGTGTTGCATTTCTGGAAAAAGAATATGTTTTTGTCCATTGCGGCAGGCACGATTTTTTATATGGTGCTGGTTCAAACCGTTTTTATTTAATCTTTTGAAGGCGAAATAAAAAATGCTTTATTGGGCAATCGGTTGCCTTTATTTCGCCTCTTTTCCTCTTTTTCTAAATCTTTTATTATGCGCCTACACTTCTTTGACTCAAATATAGGGGCATATTATGGAATTTAATCTCATTGAATTATTAGGCTACATTGCAACATTTTTTGTTGCTGTTTCATTTTTGTTTAAATCTATTGTTCACTTACGCATAGTGAATAGTATTGGTGCCGTTTTGTTCGTGATTTACGGGATGATTATTGGTGCTTATCCTGTAGCAGTGTTGAATGCTTTTCTTGTTTTCGTCAATCTTTATCAACTTTACTGTTTGAAAAAAGAACAGACCGTTTCAAAAACGTTAAAATAATGACTCATAAATCACTGGGTGATTTATTTGTTCCTTCGGAACTGCTGGCAAAGCCAAGGTTCAAAATCCTTCTGATTTTATGACCGCACTTTTACCTCATCCTTGGCATCATCGCGATGTTGCACAAACTTGATTTGGGATTTATGTGTAGGGCTCCACAGCCTGTGTCCTTGTTTTTCGTTTATTTCACCACAGTTGGTAAAGCGCAATCACAAGCGGCATAGTAAACACGCAAAGGAAAGTCGTGACACCATAAATCGCACTGGCTTTTTGAGCATTGTTGCCGAAAATTAATGCCATTTGCGTGACCGTGGCAGCGGAAGGGCTGGTGGTGGCAAGAAAGCTGATCATAACAATGGTTTCGCCATTTTCTACCCAATCGGAAAAACCACAGAGTTTGATAATCACCAAAAGGAAAATCGGGATCAACATTAAGCGAAGTGCGGTGATTAAGTAGATACGTTTTGATGAAAAAATGGTGCGTAGTGGAATAGAGGCGATTAACATTCCGGCAATTAACATCGCATTTGGACCGATGAAAACGCCAACGGAAGAAAGTGTACCGTTAATAAAGGCCGGTAATTTTATTTGAAAGGCAAAGAGCATAACGCCAATAAAAATTGACCACATATTGATATTTTTCAACATCACTTTCAGGCTTAGATTGCCTTTTCCAACAATGATCAAGCGGCAATGTGTCCAGAATAAAAAGGTTTGTACCACAATAAAGCAACTGGCATAAATGACCCATTCTTTCCCGAAAAGCGACATCACAATGGGTATAATCAAGTTACCGGAATTGGAATAAATGGCGGTAGCGTGTTCAATGGGATCGAGTTTTAGCAGACGCTTTAGCCCACTTCCTGTGGCAATGAGAATGATGTGTAAAAATATCGCCATTCCAAGAGAAAGCATTAACCCTTGGAGAATTTCGGGCGTATAGTCAATTTGGAAGGCTTCGATCATTACAGCCGGGCTGATAATGTAAAGTCCAATAATAGAGAGGGGTTTGCTGTCTTCTGATTTTAACAGTTTGGTTTTTACCAGCCCGTATCCCATTAAGACAATAAGGGTGAGTTCAATAATTTTGCTACCGAGTAAAAATGCAATATCCATAATGTGTAAGAAATTTTTTTGTGATAAAGCGCACAAATAAACGTGCGGTTAACTTTGTTCTAACCTCAAAGTTAGATTCCCTTCATTGAAAGATGAGACCTGTATTGTATAGGGTTTAACACGGGTGGTCTTCTTTCGTTTCAGGTTTTGGCAGCATTATAAGGGGATGTCGGTTTCATTGATAGGTGACCTTTTGGTTTGGGTAATAAACGGTTTATACCTTGTTTTTCAAAGGCGTTCAACCATTGGTTAATCACACTGGTATCGGGAATACCAAAATAAAGGGATGAATTTCCTATAGAAAATCGTCCATTTTTAACGGATTGTATAACGGTGGATTTCAATTCAGGAGAATCGACTTTTTGTGACCTAATGTTTCTAAGTTATTGATTTTATGTTGATTAAATTGGGTTTCTCGATGTCTTAACGTAATCTCTTTGAGATGAAATTGCTTGCGTGTCAGAGAATTGTATTGAGATAAATTCGATCACTTGCTGTTTGAAAAATTGGTTATATTTAGCCATAAAAAAATCTGCCCTTAGTGAGTTGAAGTTTGGTCCCACTTTTTTTGAAGGGGGCAGATCATTTAGCCATAAAGCGCAGCCTCTTAACCGGTTAACATTTCGTTTAATTTTGGGAAAGGCTTCTAAAAATGGCCGCTCTTTTTACTTTCAAACATAGCTGAAGTAAATTTGGCTGGTAAGAATGGGGACAAATTTGTACAATAGCCGACTGTTTTTATTGGATTGATGATAATTTTGGAAAGATGACGCAAAAATTACATATTAAAACTTGGGGCTGTCAGATGAATGAATATGATTCGTCAAAAATGGCGGATTTGTTGTTAAGCACCCATGGACTTGAATTGACCGACATTCCCGAAGAAGCGGATGTATTATTATTAAACACCTGTTCTATTCGTGAAAAAGCCCAAGAAAAAGTCTTTCATCAGTTAGGACGTTGGAAAGAATTAAAAAAGAATAATCCGAATTTAGTGATAGGGGTAGGCGGTTGTGTGGCATCGCAAGAGGGAGAGCATATTCGCTATCGTGCCCCTTATGTGGATATTATTTTTGGGCCGCAAACCCTGCACCGATTGCCGGAAATGATTAACCAAATTCGTGGTGGCAAAAGTTCGGTGGTGGATGTCAGCTTCCCTGAAATTGAAAAATTTGATCGTTTACCGGAGCCTCGTGCAGAAGGACCGACTGCTTTTGTTTCCATTATGGAGGGCTGTAACAAATATTGCACCTTCTGTGTGGTGCCTTACACCCGTGGTGAAGAAGTCAGCCGACCGGTGGATGATGTTCTCTTTGAAATTGCCCAATTGGCAGAACAGGGCGTGCGTGAAGTGAATTTGCTCGGTCAAAATGTGAATGCCTACCGTGGACCGACTCATGACGGGCAGATTTGTAGTTTTGCCGAATTACTTCGTTTAGTGGCTTCCATTGACGGTATTGACCGTTTGCGTTTCACCACAAGCCATCCTATTGAATTTACCGATGATATTATTGATGTCTATCGTGATACACCGGAATTAGTGAGTTTCTTGCATTTACCGGTTCAATCCGGTTCGGATCGGGTATTGACGATGATGAAACGTAGCCATACGGCATTAGAATATAAATCCATTATTCGTAAACTACGCGCAGTTCGTCCGGATATTCAAATCAGCTCTGACTTTATTGTGGGTTTCCCGGGAGAAACTGCAGAAGATTTTGAGCAAACTATGAATCTTATTGCACAAGTCAATTTTGATATGAGCTTTAGTTTTGTTTATTCTGCCCGTCCGGGAACACCGGCCGCCGATATGCCTGATGATGTGACGGAAGAAGAGAAAAAACAACGCTTATATGTTTTGCAAGAACGCATTAATCAGCAAGCTGCACAATTTAGCCGTCGTATGCTGGGAACAGAGCAACGGGTGTTGGTGGAAGGCCCATCGAAAAAAGACATTATGGAACTGACCGGTCGAACGGAAACGAACCGCATTGTGAATTTCCAAGGTTCACCGGCGATGATTGGAAAATTTGTCGATGTGAAAATCACCGATGTCTATACTAATTCTTTACGTGGCGAAGTGGTGCGCACTGAAGAGGAAATGGGATTACGTATTGCCCAATCACCACAAGAAGTGATGAACCGAACCCGAAAAGAAGATGAACTCGGTGTAGGGCGTTATCACGGATAGTTCTAGTAGGCTGGTGTTATACCGGCCTTTATTTTATTTGATGACTTTCCCTTACCCGCCAGTAAGTGGCAAATCGAGGTTTGCCGGAACTTGTTACGCCTCGGTATTTATAGGTAATAACCGAACCGATTGATGGGGGATTTTCACGTTCATTAAGATTAAATCCCGAACCAATTTTGAATTCTCCCCGATGATTTTGGCAGGTTAATGATCCCATCACATTTTCAAATTGTCCTTTACCTTTGTGGTGAGCAATGACCGTACATTCTTCATCGTAAGCGGTTTTTAGTTTGAGAATGTGTGCACTACGCTTTTTTTCATAAGACGCATGGGGATTTCTCACTACCACGCCTTCCCCCTGTTGAGCTTCCACTTCTTTAAGAAATTCATACAAATGGGCTTTGTCTCGTACCGGGATTTGTTCAATGATTTGAATATAGGGCGTAGGGTGAGAGGAAAGGTAGGTTTTCAACACATCAAGCCGCTCAAATAAATTCCCTTTCGCATCAGGCACATCAAACACATAGAGTTTGAGTTTTTCCCAACGATTCCCCTTGAAAGATTTTGTTATGGAGGAAATTTCTTCAAAGTGATTACGTTCGCTAAACAATTCTCCGTCAATAGCAAAAGGTGGAAAATCTTTGATAAAGTAGGCCGATGGGGAAAGTCGTTGCCCTTGTCGTGTTAATAGTTGTGTTCCATCCCAGTAACCACGAACCCCATCGAGTTTCTCGGACATCACCCAGCCTTCAATATTTTGATTTTCATAGTTTTTTAGAAGCATGACATCAATATCGGCATAAGCTTTTATGCTAACAAACAATATAAGAATAGCGCGGAGTAAATTCATAAGATTCCTTGTTGGTAGGTCAAAATTGGCTAAAGACTAAAAAAGTGCGGTTGTTTTTCAAAGTGTTTTAAATGTATTTTGCGATCTTGATCGAGAAAATAATACGTGATCAGTAAAAAAACAAAACATTCACAGACCCTAGATAAAAGATGTTATCTACTATAAAATGTTGCGAAAATTTCTCATTTCCTAAAAGGAGCAAAAATGTACTTAGAGCAAATCAAAGCAGAACTTGTGGAAGCGCAAGAAGTATTAAATAAATTTATTTCAGATGAAAATAACATTAAATTAATTCAGCAGGCGGCACGGTTAATTTCTGACAGTTTCAAACAAGGTGGCAAAGTTTTATCCTGTGGTAATGGTGGCTCCCATTGTGATGCGATGCATTTTGCGGAAGAACTCACGGGGCGTTATCGTGAAAATCGCCCGGGGTATCCGGCTATTGCGATTTCTGATGTCAGCCATTTAAGTTGTGTAAGCAATGATTTTGGCTATGATTATGTCTTTTCACGCTATGTTGAGGCTGTAGGGCAAAAAGGGGATGTACTCTTTGGCTTATCCACCTCGGGGAATTCTAAAAACGTTCTCAATGCTATTGAAGCGGCGAAAGCGAAGGGAATGAAAGTGATTGCGATGACCGGAAAAGACGGCGGAAAAATGGCAGGGCTTGCCGATGTAGAAATTCGTGTACCGCATTTCCGTTATGCGGATCGTATTCAAGAAATTCATATTAAAGTGATCCATATTTTGATGATGCTGATTGAGTTTGAAATGGCAAAAACAGCGTAAAGTGCGGTCATTTTTGGCATAGTTTTGGAAATCCCAAATTATTTTGGGATTTTTTTATTTTCAGTGCTTGCATAAATATGCATAAAAACGTAATATTTGTTCAATTTGTGAAATAAGAGAGTTGAAATGGCTATCAGTGTTAAAAATTTAAACTTTTTTTATGGTACTTCCCAAGCGTTATTTGATATTAATTTGGAAGCGGAAGAAGGGGATACGGTGGTATTACTTGGTCCCAGTGGTGCGGGGAAAAGTACGTTAATCCGAACGTTGAATTTATTAGAAGTCCCAACCTCAGGGCAATTAAGCATTGCCAATAATGAATTTGATTTATCAAAAGCCACGACAAATCCGAAAGCGATTCGTCAGTTACGCCAAGATGTAGGTATGGTGTTTCAACAATATCACCTTTGGCCCCATTTAACGGTGATTGAAAATTTAATTGAAGCACCGATGAAAGTGCTTGGGATCAATGAAACGCAAGCCAAAGCAGAAGCAATGGAATTATTAAAGCGTTTACGTTTGGAAGAATATGCAGATCGTTTCCCACTCCATTTATCGGGAGGGCAACAACAACGGGTAGCAATCGCTCGGGCACTGATGATGAAACCGCAAGTGTTGCTATTTGATGAACCCACTGCTGCATTGGATCCGGAAATTACCGCACAAGTAGTGGATATTATTAAGGAATTACAAGAAACCGGCATTACGCAGGTGATCGTGACCCATGAAGTGAATGTAGCACAAAAAGTCGCCACTAAAGTGGTGTATATGGAACAAGGCAAAATTGTGGAAATGGGATCGGCTGAGTGTTTTGAACATCCACAAACCATACAATTTAAACAATATCTTTCACATTAAAAATAAGGAGACTTATGATGAAAAAATTACTTTTAAGCGCCGTATTATTGGGATCAGCAGCAATGGCAAATGCACAAGACATCACTTTCGCCATGGAACCAAGTTATCCGCCATTTGAGTTTACCAATGAAAAAGGCGAAATTATCGGTTTTGATGTAGATGTAGCGAAGGCGATTTGTCAAGAAATTCAAGCGACCTGTAAATTTAAAGGGGAAGCCTTTGATTCCCTTATTCCAAGTTTAAGAGCAAAACGTTTTGATGCGGCGATTTCTGCGATGGATATTACCGAAGCGCGATCAAAACAAGTGCTATTTTCTGATGCCTATTATGACAGTACGGCAAGTTATGTGGCATTAAAAGGCAAAGCGACCCTTGAGACAGCAAAAAATATCGGTGTGCAAAATGGCACCACTTTCCAACAATATACAGTAGCGGAAACGAAACAATACACACCGAAAGCCTATGCCAGTTTACAAGATGCGATTTTGGATTTAAAAAATGGGCGTATTGACATTATTTTTGGTGATACCGCCGTACTTGCGGATATGATTGATAAAGAGCCTGAAATTCAGTTTGTCGGTGAGAAAGTCACCAATAAAAAATATTTTGGCAATGGTTTGGGTATCGCAGTGAATAAATCCAGTAAAGCGCTCGCCGAAAGTTTAAATAAAGGTTTGGCGACTATTAAAGCGAATGGCGAATATCAAAAAATCTATGATAAATGGATGACGAAGTAATTTATGTTTGTCGATTTTCTTTCTTTAATGTTTACCGCAGCCCTAATGACATTGGGGCTTGCGGTCTGTTCGTTAATCGTGGGTTTGCTATTAAGTATAGTCTTCGCTCTTTTGGAGGCTAACCATTTTATCGGTAAACCGATGGTGGTTCTTGTGGCACTGTTGCGTGGCTTGCCTGAAATTTTGGTGGTATTGGTCGTGTATTTTGGCTCAACCGAAGTGGTGGAAATGCTGACCGGCGAATATATTGAATTCAGTGCATTTGGCTGTGGCGTGTTTGCGTTATCCCTTATTTTTGCCGCCTATGCTTCACAGACCCTGCGTGGTGCGATTCAGGCTATCCCTAAAGGTCAGTGGGAATCAGGCGCAGCATTGGGGTTGAGCAAAGGTTATACTTTTACGCATATTATTATGCCACAAGTTTGGCGTCACGCTTTGCCGGGGCTAAGTAACCAATGGCTGGTATTATTGAAAGATACCGCATTAATTTCTCTTATTGGCGTTGATGATTTAATGCGTCAGGCGCAGTTAATTAATACTAATACCCATCAACCGTTTACTTGGTATAGTATTGCCGCATTAATTTATTTGGTTGTCACACTAATCAGTCAGTTTGGTATTCATCGTCTAGAACAACGTTTTACCCGCTTTGAAAGAGGACTAAAATAATGTTTCAAGAATATTTATCAGTCATTGCGCAGGGGATACCAACGAGTTTACTATTGACCGTGGTTTCATTATTGATTGCTTTTTTCTTTGCGTTATTCCTCACATTTTTGCTTTCTATGGAAAATAAATGGGTGAAAAGTGCGGTCAATTTATACCTTACTTTGTTTACCGGTACACCGTTGCTTGTGCAGTTTTTCTTAATTTATGCCGGACCGGGGCAGTTTGAATGGATCGTGAAAAGCCCTTTTTGGCATATCTTATCAAACGCTTGGTTTTGTGCGGCATTGGCATTGGCATTAAACAGCGCCGCCTATTCCACGCAATTATTTCATGGTGCTGTCAAAGCTATTCCAAAAGGGCAATGGGAAGGCTGCGCCGCATTGGGGTTAAGCCGTGTGCAAACATTGAAAATTTTGATTCCTTATGCATTAAAGCGGGCATTGCCTTCTTATAGTAATGAAATTATTTTGGTATTTAAAGGAACGGCATTGGCTTCAACCATCACGATTATGGATATTATGGGGTATGCACGTCAGCTTTACGGTACGGAGTATGATGCTCTCACGATCTATGGTATTGCCGGGGGGATTTATCTTGTGATTACAGGCATCGCCACCTTATTATTGCGTAAGCTCGAGAATAAAGTGCTTGCTTTTGAACGTTTGGATGCGAAAAAAGCATAAAGTTCGGTCAATATTTTAAGAGAATGAATGGGTTGCAATCGCAACCCATTTTTTTATGATTGAGTAATGACGCTTGCAATAATAAGAAATAAGGCAAAAATACAGAACCAGATTAAGTGAAGTTTTGTACTTTTTCGGTTAATTTCCGTATTTTGCAAATGTCTTTCTTCTAATTTTTGTTTATAGATTTCTAAATTTTCCTGTTTAAAAGAAAAACCGCAATTTGGACAGATTTTAGCCGATTCACTGATTTTTTTACGGCATTCGGGGCAACGAGTGAGTGCCATTTCTTTAATCCTTATTAAGTATGATTTAGAAGATATTATTTTATTCTGAAAAACCAAGTGATAGTTAATGTGAGATTTGTCACAATTTTGTGGAAATTTCGTAAATTAAATTTTTGGTTTAATAGAATTTAGCATAAAATACCCCGGCTTGTTTAGAGCGTTTTAAACAATCGTATGATTATTTCTTGAGGTGCTTTTATGTTGTGGTTTTTCTTTTGTGTAGCCATTTTAATTCTTGGCTATCTTATCTATGGAAAAATTATCGAAAAAATCTTTGTCATTAATCCTAAACGTCAAACACCCGCCTATCAAATCAATGATGGCGTGGATTATATGCCCATGTCTAAAACCAAAATCTGGTTAATTCAATTGTTGAATATTGCAGGGACAGGACCAATTTTCGGACCAATTCTCGGTGCGTTATACGGGCCGGTTGCCATGCTTTGGATTGTGATTGGCTGTATTTTTGCCGGTGCGGTGCATGACTATTTTTGTGGTATGTTAAGTATTCGTCACGGTGGGGCAACCATGCCTTATTTGGCGGGGAAATTTTTAGGTCGCCCTGTTAAAGTTTTTATCAACGTTCTTGCATTAGTGCTCTTATTATTGGTTGGGGTCGTCTTCGTGGCAAGCCCTGCACAATTACTGGGCACCATTACTATGGATGTGCTAGGCGCTTCTCAGGGGGCATTGCAATTAGGTGATGCTGAGGCTGTTCATCAAGCGATAGAAGCCGGTGGGATCAAAGTATGGGGAATGGCTAAAGCGACAGTGGTTGCGGTGTGGACTGTGATTATTTTTGCTTACTATATTCTTGCCACTTTATTACCGGTAGATAAAATCATCGGTCGAATTTACCCGCTCTTTGGTGCATTATTGCTCTTTATGTCCGTGGGAATGGTCTATGGTTTAGTCTCTGCTCACCTCAGTGCGGCTGATCCTATTGAGTTTTTCCGCACTGTTAATGCAGACGGACAAGGTTTAACTTGGGATAAATTTGCACAAAACTTCCAAGTGAAAGGTGATGTGCCAATTTGGCCTTTATTATTCTTAACCATCTCTTGTGGTGCATTATCCGGTTTCCATGCGACACAAACACCGCTTATGGCACGCTGTGCTGAAAATGAGAGCGAAGGTCGTTTCATTTTCTATGGTGCGATGATTACAGAAGGGGTGATCGCATTAGTATGGTGTATGGTCGGACTTGCATTCTATGAAAATCCACAAGCCTTACAAGATGCCATTTCAGCAGGTTCGCCATCTAAAGTCGTCTATGACAGTTCATTACACTTCCTTGGTTTCATTGGTGGTATCTTTGCGGTGCTAGGTGTCGTGGTGCTTCCAATCACATCTGGCGATACAGCCTTCCGTGCAGCCCGTTTGCAATTAGCGGAAATCTTTAATATTGATCAACGTTCTCTTCCTAAACGTTTAATGATTGCGGTGCCATTGTTCGTATTAGGCTATTTTGTTTCAACTGTGGACTTTAGTATCTTATGGCGTTATTTCACTTGGGCAAACCAAATGACTGCTATGGTGATGTTATGGACTGCGGCAGCGTATTTATATCGTTACCACAAATTCCACTGGGTGGCTTCTATCCCGGCGTGGTTTATAACCACCGTATGTGCGACCTATTTGTATTACAACAAAATTGGTTTCAACCTTGATTATCAATTATCTGTCTATCTTGGTTTCGCAACTACGGTGCTATGTATCCTGTTATTCTTCACCCTGTTAAAACCATTAGGTGAACGTGATGAAGAAGCCTATGTAAATACTACAAATCTATAAATGATTTTAAAGTGAGGAAAACCGCTTAAGTAAAAGTTTAAGCGGTTTTTTATTGGGTAAAATTTACTAAATTTTACATTGGAATAACTTGCAACTTTATCTTACAACCGATAAACTTACGAAGAAGTGGTGAAAAGTGGTTTTTTGTGGTGATTTTTCCAAAATTTAAACTCCTAAAGGCTTAAAAATGTTTCGTGGTGCGGCAGCGGTAAATTTAGATTCCAAGGGGCGGGTGGCTATCCCAACTCGTTACCGTGCCGAAATTATTGAAAAAAATCAAGGTCAGATGGTTTGTACCGTTGATATTCGCCAGCCTTGTTTGTTGCTTTATCCTTTAGATGAATGGGAAAAAATTGAGCAAAAACTCCTCTCACTCTCTAACTTTGATCCGGATCAACGTCGTCTACAACGTGTGATGCTTGGTTATGCCACTGAATGTGAAATGGATGCACAAGGGCGTATTTTACTGAGTGGACCATTGCGACAACACGCAAAATTGGAAAAAGGCTTAATGTTGGTCGGTCAATTAAACAAATTTGAAATTTGGAGCGATACAGAATGGAACGCTCAAATTGAAGAAGATATTGCAGTAGCGGCAACTGCCGAATTTGCAATGGATTCGAATTTAAATATGCTGTCACTCTAAATGAGAAAAGAACAGCAGCACTAGCAGGATAATCGGTGCTTTGCACCGAATTATCTTTTTCCAATTTATTTTTTATTAGCTAATGCGATGACAATGCAACATTCCTTTTCTTCACCTGAACATACCACGGTTTTACTCAATGAAGCGGTGGACGGTTTGGCGTTGAAAGAAAATGGAATTTATATTGATGGTACATTTGGTCGTGGCGGACATTCCCGTTTAATCCTTTCAAAACTTTCTCAACAGGGGCGTCTTATTGGAATTGACCGTGATCCCCGTGCGATTGCTGAAGCACAAAAAATCCAAGACCCTCGCTTTCATATTGAACACAGTAGTTTTTCACATCTTTCTGAAATTTGTGAAAAATTAGATTTAGTGGGCAAAGTGGATGGTATTTTGCTAGACCTTGGGGTGTCTTCTCCTCAACTTGATGAAGCGGAGCGTGGCTTTAGTTTTATGAAAGATGGTCCGCTTGATATGCGAATGGATCCTACCCAAGGTTTATCTGCAGCCGAATGGTTAAAACAGGTTTCGGTAGAAGATTTGACTTGGGTGTTAAAAACCTTTGGTGAAGAGCGTTTTGCCAAACGTATTGCAACAGCCATTGTGGAATACAATAAAAGTGCGGTCAAAAATGGCGAAGAATTTTTATCACGTACGACACAACTGGCGGAGTTGATTGCACAATCAGTACCTTTCAAAGATAAACACAAACACCCAGCCACCCGCAGTTTTCAAGCTATTCGAATTTTTATTAATTCCGAATTAGATGAATTAGAGAGCGTGTTAAATTCCGCCTTGGATATGTTAGCGCCACAAGGACGGTTGTCCATTATTAGTTTCCATTCTTTAGAAGATCGAATGGTTAAACATTTTATGAAAAAGCAAAGTAAAGGGGAGGCAATTCCTAAAGGTTTGCCGCTACGGGAAGACCAAATTCAACGAAATCAAAGATTGAAGATAATAGGCAAAGCGATTCAGCCATCAGAAGCCGAAATTCAAGCGAATCCACGTTCAAGAAGTGCGGTATTACGCATAGCGGAAAAAATAAATTAGGAGGGGGAATGTTAGAAAATAGCGAGCGTTACCCTTTGCAAAATATTTTGATGGAAGATTTATTTTCGTCAACTAAATTAGTGATCTTATTATTATCACTGATTTTAATTTCTGCGATGGCGACAATTTGGGTCACCCATCAGACCCGGGGATTAATTTCTGAGAATGGTCAATTAATTCTGCAACGTCAAGCACTAGAAGATGAATATCGGAATCTACAGTTGCAAGAGGCAACGGAAGGTGACAGCACAAGAGTTGAATCTATTGCTATCAGCACATTAAAAATGAAAAGAGTGGATAGTAACCAAGAGGTTGTTATTTTGGAGTAAGAGAAGGGATTAGTTGGAATAGGATAAGCGCAAATGGTTCGGTTTAATTCGCCAAAAAAATCAAATAAGTCTAAAAAGACGATCAGAAAATTGACCACTTCTACGGCGGCAGTCAAAGCTAATAAGCCTAAAATGGTATTTGAAAAGTGTTTTTTGCGTGGGCGTTATATTATTGCGACAAGTGCTATTTTCTTAGGTTTGGCGGCATTGGTTGCCCGTGCAGGGTATGTTCAATCTATTAATGCCGATGCGCTTTCCGGTGAAGCGGATAAACGTTCTTTGCGTAAAGATGAAATTCTTTCCGTGCGTGGTTCCATTTTAGATCGTAACGGTCAATTATTATCGGTTAGCGTACCTATGAGTGCGGTAGTCGCCGATCCTAAACATATCCTTAAAGAAGGCTCGTTGAACGATAAAGAGCGTATCAAAGCCCTCGCAGAGGTGCTGGGTATAAGCTATAGCGATCTCGTCAAAAAAATTGAGAAAAATCCAAAATCAGGCTTTTTATATTTAGCCCGCCAAGTGGAAAGCGGCAAAGCACAATATGTCAGAGAGCTCAAAATTAAAGGTATTAGCTTAGAAAATGAGCCAAGACGTTTTTATCCTCGAGTGGAAGAAACCGCCCATCTCATTGGTTATACCGATATTGATGGTAACGGTATTGAAGGCATTGAAAAAAGTTTTAATTCGATGCTCATCGGGAAAGATGGTGCCCGTTTGGTTCGTAAAGACAAACGGGGCAATGTAGTTGAACATATTGCGGATCAGAAAAAATACGATGCCCAAGATGTGACATTGAGTATTGATGAAAAGCTACAATCGATGGTGTACCGTGAAATCAAAAAAGCGGTAACGGAGAATAAAGCGGAATCCGGAACGGCGGTACTTGTTGATGTTCGTACCGGTGAAGTGCTGGCGATGGCCAATGCCCCTTCTTATAATCCGAACAATCGTGTTGGGGTAAAAGCGGAATTAATGCGTAATCGTGCGATTACTGATGTGTTTGAACCGGGTTCTACGGTAAAACCTTTTGTTGTTTTGACCGCACTTCAGCGTGGTGTTGCGCAACGTAATGAAGTGATTAACACGGGATCTTTTAGTGTTAGCGGTAAAGAAATTGTGGATGTTGCCCCTCGTGCTCAGCAAACCTTAGATGAAATTTTAATTAATTCCAGTAACCGAGGGGTGAGCCGCCTTGCATTACGTATGCCGCCAAGTGCGTTGATGGAAACCTATCAAGCGGCAGGCTTGGGAAAAGCAACGGATTTAGGCTTGGTGGGTGAACAAGCCGGTTTCTTGAATGCCAATCGTAAACGTTGGGCAGAAATTGATCGTGCCACAGTGGCTTATGGTTATGGTATCACGGCGACACCACTGCAAATGGCCAGAGCCTATGCGACCCTTGGTAGTTTCGGAATTTATCGTCCTCTTTCCATTACCAAAGTTGACCCACCGGTTATTGGCCAGCGGGTTTTTTCTGAAAAAATTACAAAAGAAATTGTGAATATGCTTGAAAAAGTCGCCATTAAAAATAAAAGAGCGATGGTGGAAGGATACCGTGTAGGGGTGAAAACCGGAACCGCACGTAAAATTGAAAATGGTCGTTATGTGAACAAATATGTGGCCTTTACCGCCGGTGTTGCGCCGATCAGTGATCCACGTTATGCCCTTGTGATTTTAATCAACGATCCAAAAGCCGGACAATATTATGGTGGTGCAGTGTCTGCGCCGGTATTCTCAAGCATTATGGGCTATGCATTGCGTGCCAATGGCATTGCACCGGATGCCGAGCCTAGTGATAAAACCGCAAAACGTACCGTTCGCCTTAGTGCTCGCAAAGTTGAACAAAGTCAGGCAGAACGAGTGAATTAAGGAAAAACAATGAAAAAATTAACCGCACTTTTTAATTTGCCTTCGCTCTCAACCGAGGTTGAGATTAATGACCTGGTTTTGGATAGTCGAAAGGTAAAAAACGGTGATTTGTTTGTGGCAATAAAAGGACATCACATTGATGCCACTCGTTTTATTGAACAGGCGATTTCAGCCGGTGCCAGTGCGGTTGTTGCGGAAACTGAGGATAAGAAGAAACATCTCCATCTCACCTACCAACATCAAATACCGGTGATTTATTATTATGAACTATCAAAAAATTTATCCCAAATTGCGGATAAATTTTATCATTCACCTTCTAAAAAATTAGCCCTTGTGGGGGTGACCGGTACAAATGGAAAAACCACCGTATCACAATTGTTAGCCCAATGGGTTCAATTGTTAGGGCATAAATCAGCAGTAATGGGGACGATTGGTAATGGTTTACTGGATCAAGTGGTTGAGGCTAAAAATACCACCGGCTCACCTGTTGAAATCCAATCTTTATTGGCTTCCTTTGTGGAGGCGGGGGCAGATTTTGCCGCCATTGAAGTGTCTTCTCACGGATTGGTTCAACACCGTGTAGAGGCGTTAGATTTTAATGCGGCTATTTTTACCAATTTAAGTCGTGATCATTTAGACTATCACGGTTCGATGGACAATTATGCACAAGCAAAAAAACGTTTTTTCTTTGAATTAAATCCTAAACTGAAAATTGTGAATGCAGATGATCCGGTTGGTGTCGAGTGGTTAAATGAATTAGCGGACGGCATTGCGGTCACTGCGGATGTTAATTTCCAACCGATTTCTGATAAGTGGTTGAAAGCAACCTCTGTGAATTTTACCCCGGAGGGGGCGGTTATTGATTTTACCTCCACTTGGGGGAAAGGAACATTAAACAGCCCGTTAATTGGCGAGTTTAATGTCTCAAATTTGTTGTTAGTAATGGCAACATTATTGGCGTTAGGTTATTCGTTGAATGATTTAACAGGGAGTGTTTCAAAATTAAAAGGAGTTCGAGGACGTATGGAAATGATTAAAAGAGTCGGAAAACCGGCGGTTATTGTTGATTATGCTCATACACCGGATGCGTTAGAGAAAGCCCTTATTGCCTCACGTGAGCATTGTGATGGTAAGCTTTGGTGTATTTTTGGTTGTGGTGGTGATCGTGATGTGGGTAAACGTCCGTTAATGGCAAAAGTTGCAGAGCAATTTGCAGATAGAGTGATTGTCACCACAGATAATCCACGCACCGAAGATCCTGATAAGATTGAGGCGGATATCGTGGCGGGTTTTCGCAATATGGATAATGTAGGGCTAATCCCTGATCGTGAACAAGCCATTGAATTTGCGATTGAAGGAGCCGGTGAAAATGATCTTATTGTCATTGCAGGAAAAGGGCATGAAGATTATCAAATTATCGGTAACGAAACTTTGCCTTTTTCAGACAAAGAAACTGCAATAGAGTATTTGCTCCGATAAATTGAGTTGTAGTTATGATTAATTTAACCACGCAGCAACTGGCCCAAGTGTTAAATGCCGAATTAATCGGTGATGAGGCAGTGACGATTGAAAGTATCAATACGGATACCCGTTTATCCGTTCCCAATCACGTTTTTTTCGCCTTAAAAGGTGAAAAATTCAATGCCCATCAATATCTTCACCAAGCGGTGGCACAGGGGGCTACCGCTTTGGTCGTTGAACAAGTGAATGAAGATATTTCGATTCCTCAACTTGTGGTGGAGAATACCCGTTTAGCATTAGGGCAATTGGCGAAGTGGCTGCGTGAAAAAATTAATCCGCATACCGTGGCGATGACAGGCTCTTCCGGTAAAACTACAGTAAAAGAGATGACCGCAAGTATTTTGCAACACACCGCCGGAAATCCTGAGGCGGTGCTTTTTACCCAAGGGAATTTCAATAACGATATCGGTGTACCGCTCACCTTGTTACGTTTAGAACCAAAACATCGTTTTGCTGTCGTTGAACTTGGGGCAAATCATCAAGGTGAAATTGCTTATACAACCCGGCTTGCACAGCCTGATGTGGCATTAGTGAATAATATCGCTCCGGCGCATTTGGAGGGCTTTGGTTCTTTAATGGGCGTTGCCCAAGCGAAAGGTGAAATTTATCGTGGTTTAACCGCCAATGGCATCGCCATTATTAATGCTGAACATAATTATCTTGATATTTGGCAAAAAGAAATCGGTGAACATACCATTCAATATTTTAACGGAAAAGATTTTTACGCTGAACATATTCAATACCATGAGCAAGGTGTGCGCTTTACATTGGTTTCGCCACAAGGCAGCGTTGAAATTCATTCACCCTATTTAGGCGTACATAATGTAAAAAATGCATTGGCTGCAACCGCACTTGCTATGAATGTGGGAGCAACCTTAGCCGATGTGAAAAAGGGCTTGGAGCAACGTTCTCAAGTCAAGGGGCGTTTATTCCCTATTCAAGTCAATGAGCATTTGCTCTTGTTAGATGATACCTATAATGCGAATCAAGATTCGCTATGTGCCGCTATTGATGTGCTAAAAAATTATTCCGCTTTCCGAATTTTGTGTGTGGGGGATATGAAAGAGTTAGGGGAAAATTCTCTTGAAATTCACCGTAAAGTGGGGCAATACGCTAAAATAGCCAATTTAGATTTCGTTTGTTCTTTTGGTAAGGAAAGTGCGGTTATTTCTGAAGCCGTTTTAGGCAAGCACTTCACCGACAAAGAAGAAATGGCAGATTTTTTAGTGCCAATGATTGAGGCGCAATTAAAACAAAATAAAGATGTTGTGGTGCTAGGGAAAGGCTCCCGATCAATGAAAATGGAAGATGTGATTGATTTATTAAAAGGTAAAATTAAATGTTAGTTTGGCTTGCTGAATTTCTTGTTCGTTATGAAACGGCGTTTAACGCAATTTCATATATTACAGTGCGTGCAATTCTTGCGTTGTTGACCGCTCTTTTTATTTCTCTTTGGATAGGTCCAAAGGTTATTAAACGCTTACAGATTTTAAAATTCGGTCAAGAAGTGCGTAATGACGGGCCGGAAAGTCACTTTGCCAAAAAAGGAACACCAACAATGGGTGGGGTTATGATCCTTTTTTCTATTGGGGTGAGTACATTACTTTGGGCTAATTTAGCTAATCCTTATATTTGGGTTTGTTTATTTGTATTATTCGGCTATGGCGCAATCGGTTTTGTTGATGATTATCGCAAAATTACACGAAAAAATACTGATGGCTTAATTGCCCGTTGGAAATATTTCTGGATGTCGGTGGTTGCCCTTGCGGCGATTATTTGGTTGTATTGGCTTGGTCATGATACGGATGCCACCCGTTTGGTGGTGCCGTTCTTTAAAGATTTTATGCCTCAATTAGGGCTTTTTTATATTGTATTATCCTATTTTGTGATTGTGGGCACCGGCAATGCCGTGAATTTAACTGACGGATTAGATGGTTTAGCCATTATGCCGACATCACTGGTAGCAGGCGCTTTTGCCTTGATTGCATGGGCAACAGGAAATATCAATTTTGCCGAATATTTGCATATTCCTTATATTAAATATAGCTCTGAAGTGGTGGTATTTTGTACGGCTATTGTGGGCGCAGGGTTAGGCTTTCTTTGGTTTAATACTTATCCTGCACAAGTCTTTATGGGCGATGTGGGATCATTGGCATTAGGTGGCGCTTTAGGCGTGGTGGCTATTTTGGTTCGCCAAGAGTTTTTATTGGTGATTATGGGCGGTGTTTTTGTGGTTGAGGCGCTTTCGGTGATCTTACAAGTGGGGTCTTACAAATTGCGTAAGCAACGAATTTTCCGAATGGCGCCGATTCACCACCACTTTGAATTAAAAGGTTGGCCGGAACCTAGAGTGATTATACGGTTTTGGATTATTTCATTAATGTTAGTACTCATGGGGCTTGTTACCTTAAAACTCCGTTAGTCTTTCTTATGCTCGCTCTTTCAATGTTTGGAAGAGCGACCTTCTTTCTTTTATATGGGAAAGAAAGGGAATTGCAGCACTCAATCATTCAACAGAATTAAAAAGACAACATAAAATGAACAGTTACCAAAATAAAACGATTACGATTATCGGACTAGGCAAAACAGGTTTATCCTGTGTGGATTACCTTCAATCTCAGTATGCCAACATTCGGGTGATGGATACCAGAAAAAATCCGCCGGGTGCAGACCAATTATCTCCGACTATTCCCCTCCATACCGGTGGCTTAAATCAGCAATGGCTAAATGAAAGCGATATGATTATCATCAGCCCGGGGCTTTCGGTAAAAACAGCGGAAATTCAGACCGCACTTTCCAAAGGCGTGGAAGTGATTGGGGATATTGAATTATTCTGCCGTGCAGCAACCAAACCTATTGTGGCGATCACCGGTTCAAATGGTAAAAGTACCGTCACCACACTGGTGTATGAAATGGCAAAAGCGGTCGGTGTAAAGGTGGGCATGGGGGGCAATATCGGTATTCCTGCGCTCTCCTTACTACAAGAAGAGTATGATCTTTATGTGCTGGAATTATCCAGTTTTCAATTAGAAACCACCTATCACTTAAATGCTGCCGCAGCAACGGTGTTGAATGTCACAGAAGATCATATGGATCGTTATGAGAACTTAGAAGAATATCGTCAAGCCAAATTACGGATTTATCACAATGCTGCCGTTGCAGTCGTCAATAAGGAAGATCCACTCACTTTTGGCGAAAGGGAAAACCAAGCCAAACAGTGTTTATCCTTTGCCGAACACCATGCCGATTATTGGCTGAAAACCGAAGAAGGCAAACAATATTTAATGGTAAAAGACGAAGTGTTGTTAGACTGCGAAGAAGTGGGGCTTGTCGGGCGACATAATTATATGAATATTCTTGCCGCAACCGCATTGGCACAAGCCGTAGGAATTAACTTAGCCGCAATTCGTACCGTACTTCGTCAATTTAAAGGGTTGGAGCACCGCTTTCAATTGGCGTATCAAGAAAAAGGGGTGCGTTGGATTAACGATTCTAAAGCAACCAATGTGGGCAGTACGGTTGCCGCACTTACCGGCTTATTTGTAGAAGGTAAACTGCACTTGTTATTAGGTGGGGATGGTAAAGGGGCGGATTTTTCAGAATTGGCAACCTTAGTGAATCAACCACACATTATCTGTTATTGTTTTGGGCGGGATGGTGCGTTGTTGGCAGCGCTTTCAGCACAAAGCCATTTATTTGACACGATGGAACAGGCAATCGGCTTTTTACGTCCAACCCTCAAAAAAGGGGATATTGTTTTATTATCACCGGCTTGTGCAAGCCTTGATCAGTTCGCTTCTTTTGAAAAACGTGGCGAAGAATTTAGTCGTTTGGCAAAATTAAATTAATTAATAAAACCATGGATTTTATTCAGAAAATTAAGCAAAATTTTGAACATTGGACCAGAATTACGCCTCAGGGATTACTCTATGACCGGGCGTTATTCTTACTTTTCATCATTTTATTAATCATCGGTTTGGTGGCGGTGACCTCGGCATCCATTCCTTACAGCTCACGTTTATTTAATGATGCTTTTTATTTTGCAAAACGTGATGCACTTTATGTGTTTCTTTCTCTTTTGACCTGCTATTTCAGTATGCAAATCTCCACCGAACAGTGGCGAAAATGGGATGGAAGACTCTTTTTTTTAGCCCTTGCTTTACTGATGGCTGTCCTAGTTATAGGCACATCTGTAAATGGATCAAAACGTTGGATTTCCCTCGGTATTTTGAATTTCCAACCGGCAGAATTTGCAAAACTTGCCTTGACCTGTTTTTTATCCGGTTATTTTACTCGTCGTTATGATGAAGTGAGGTTAAAAAAATTGAGTGCCGTTAAACCCCTCCTTGTTATGGGGATTATGGGAGGATTGTTAATCATACAGCCGGATTACGGTAGTGTGGTTGTTTTGTTTGTGGTGACCTTTGCCATGCTTTTTATCGTTGGCGCAAACTTTTATCAATTTGTTGGATTAGGACTTACCGGTATAACATTACTCATTTGGTTCGCAATTTCT
The DNA here is from genome assembly GCF_001998965.1 of Rodentibacter rarus. GTDB lineage: Bacteria > Pseudomonadota > Gammaproteobacteria > Enterobacterales > Pasteurellaceae > Rodentibacter > Rodentibacter rarus. The sequence continues at coordinate 25,976 of NZ_MLHJ01000035.1, read as the reverse complement.
GAAGCTTATCGTCTGAAGCGTATACTTGCTTTTCTTGATCCATTCAAAGATCCTTATAAGAAAGGCTATCAGCTAACAAACTCTCTCATGGCATTTGGAAGGGGAGAAATAACCGGTGAAGGCTTGGGGAATTCCATTCAAAAATTAGATTACCTCCCTGAAGCACATACGGATTTTGTGATGGCGATTATTGGTGAGGAGTTCGGGTTTATTGGGATTTTAGTCGTAGTGTTTTTACTCGGACTATTAGTCTTCCGAGCCCTGAAAATCGGTCGTGAATCTTTGCAATTAGAACAACGTTTCCGAGGATTTTTTGCCTTTGGTATCGGCTTTTGGATTTTCTTCCAAGGCTTTGTGAATTTAGGGATGGCGCTTGGGATGTTGCCAACCAAAGGATTGACTTTCCCATTAGTAAGCTATGGGGGGTCAAGCATTATAATTATGTCGGCAACCATCGGTATTTTGCTACGTATTGACCACGAAAATCGTTTACAACGGGGTGGGCAGGCACGTTTGCGTGATGATTAGGAATCAAAATGAATAAACAGAAAAAATTATTAGTGATGGCAGGTGGCACAGGTGGGCATATTTTCCCTGCTATTGCGGTGGCACAAACGTTACAGAAACAAGGATGGGCTATTTGTTGGTTAGGCACAAAAGATCGGATGGAAGCCCAACTTGTCCCTCAATATGGCATTCCTATTCGATTTATTCAAATTTCCGGTCTGCGAGGTAAAGGGATTAAAGCCCTTCTTACTGCACCTTATGCGATTTTACGCGCAGTCCTTCAAGCGAAAAAAATTATTCAACAGGAAAAGCCTGATGCCGTGCTAGGCATGGGCGGTTATGTTTCAGGTCCCGGTGGTGTGGCGGCAAAACTTTGTGGTGTGCCCATTATTTTACACGAACAAAATGCGATTGCAGGCTTAACCAATCAATGGTTGGCGAAAATAGCGACTCGTGTATTACAAGGTTTTCCAAAGGCGTTTCCCCATGCGGAAGTAGTGGGAAACCCCGTTCGTCAGGATTTCTTTACTATGCCAACTCCGCAAGAACGTTTTGCTGGACGTGATGAAAAACTAAACGTGCTTGTGGTCGGGGGGAGCCAGGGGGCTCGGATATTGAACCAAACGCTACCTAAAGTGGTGGCACAACTCTCGGATAAATTAAATATTCGCCATCAGGTAGGGAAAGGAAATGTCGAAAATGTGACCGCACTTTATGGCGAAAATGCGTCACAAGTGAAAATCACCGAGTTTATTGATGATATGGCGGAAGCCTATGCTTGGGCTGATGTAGTGATTTGTCGATCCGGTGCCTTAACCGTATGTGAGCTTGCGGCTGTGGGAGCAGCGGCAATTTTTGTCCCATTCCAACATCAGGATAAGCAACAATACCTGAATGCGAAATACCTCGCTGATGTGGGAGCGGCGAAAATTGTGGAGCAGGCGGATCTCAGCCCGGAAGTGTTAATTGACTATTTACAAAATTCCACTCGAGATGAACTTTTAACGATGGCATTAAAGGCAAAAGCAATGTCCACGCCATTTGCTGCACAGCGTGTTGCTGATGTGATTATTGAAAATGCAAAATAATGTAAAAATCCTTTGGAATTTTGACCGCACTTTTAGATTTAGAATGGGCGAGAATTTTTTTCAAGGGTAAAAGGAAAAGAAAATAGATGAAACATTCTCACGAAGAAATTAGAAAAATAATTCCTGAAATGCGCCGGGTTCAACAAATTCATTTTATTGGCATTGGCGGTGCAGGGATGAGCGGTATTGCTGAAATATTATTGAACGAAGGGTATCGGATTTCTGGTTCGGATATTGCGGATGGGGCGGTAACTCAACATCTTGCACAAGCCGGTGCAAAAGTTTTTATTGGACATTGTGCCTCAAATATTGAAGGGGCAAGTGTGGTGGTGGTATCGAGTGCAATTAGTGAAGATAATCCGGAACTGGTTGCGGCAAAACAGAACCGTATTCCGGTGATTCAGCGTGCACAGATGTTGGCAGAAATTATGCGTTTTCGTCACGGTATTGCGATCGCCGGAACACACGGAAAAACCACGACAACGGCAATGATTTCTATGATTTATACCCAAGCAAAATTAGATCCGACCTTTGTTAATGGAGGATTAGTGAAATCTGCGGGAAAAAATGCCCACCTTGGTGCGAGCCGTTATTTAATCGCAGAAGCGGACGAAAGTGATGCGTCGTTTTTGCATTTGCAGCCTATGGTATCGGTGGTGACGAATATGGAGCCGGATCATATGGATACTTATGAAGGCGACTTTGAGAAAATGAAAGCTACTTACGTGAAATTTCTACATAATTTACCCTTTTACGGTCTGGCTGTGATGTGTGCGGATGATCCTGTGTTGATGGCGCTTGCACCAAAAGTAGGACGCCAAGTGGTGACCTATGGGTTTAGTGAGCAGGCGGATTATCGAATTGAGGATTATGAACAAACCGGTTTCCAAGGACATTATTCTGTCATTTGCCCAAACGGGGAACGCATTAATGTATTATTAAATGTGCCGGGTAAGCATAATGCCTTAAATGCCACGGCAGCACTTGCGGTTGCAAAAGAAGAGGGGATTAGTAATGAGGCAATTTTAGCCGCACTTGCGGATTTCCAAGGCGCCGGACGTCGTTTTGATCAACTGGGTGAGTTTATTCGCCCCAATGGTAAAGTTCGCTTAGTGGACGATTATGGTCATCATCCAACGGAGGTGGGAGTAACGATTAAGGCTGCACGTGAAGGTTGGGAAGGCAAACGGGTTGTGATGATCTTCCAACCTCATCGCTATTCACGAACCCGTGATTTATTTGATGATTTTGTTCAAGTGCTTTCGCAAGTGGATGCGCTGATTATGTTAGACGTTTATGCCGCAGGTGAAGCACCGATTGTCGGGGCAGATAGTAAAGCCCTTTGCCGCTCAATCCGCAATTTGGGGAAAGTCGATCCGATTTTAGTGTCTGATACGGAACAATTGGGGGATGTGCTTGATCAAATTATCCAAGATGGCGATTTGGTATTGGCACAGGGGGCAGGAAGTGTGAGCAAAATTTCTCGCAATTTGGCGGAATCTTGGAAGAATTAAAATCATTAAAAATAGGCGTAGGATTTAACCATCCATATTTAAAAATTAATCGCAATAAAAAAATGGGATAAAAATGAATTTAAAACAAGAAAAAATTGCAGTGTTATTAGGGGGAACTTCCGCTGAACGTGAGGTTTCGTTAAATTCAGGGAAAGCTGTGTTAGCGGCGCTTATTGCACAGGGGTATAATGCGCATCCTATTGATCCGAAAGAATATAACGTAGCCAATCTGAAAAAGGATGGATTTGATCGGGCTTTTAATATTTTGCACGGTCGGGGCGGAGAAGACGGCACCATGCAGGGATTATTAGAGCAAATTGGTTTACCTTATACCGGCTGCGGTGTGATGGCTTCGGCATTAACAATGGATAAAATGCGCACTAAAATGTTATGGAAAGCCTTTGGTTTGCCGGTCGCAGAGATGGAAGTGGTGACGTGTGAAACCTTTGCTCAATTAGATCCGCAAGCGGTGGTGGCAAAATTAGGTTTACCGCTTATGGTGAAACCTTCTTTGGAAGGCTCAAGTGTCGGGCTAACCAAAGTCAATAGCGTGGAAACCTTGAAAAGTGCGGTTGAATTTGCGCTTAAATTTGATAATACGATTTTAATTGAAGAATGGCTTGCCGGTGATGAATTGACCGTGCCGGTATTGGATAATCAAGTCTTACCTGCCGTGCGTATTGTACCGGAAGGTGAGTTTTACGATTATGAAGCCAAATATCTTTCCGATAATACCCAATATTTCTGTCCAGCGGGTTTAACGCCTGAACGTGAACAGGAATTAGCCTTATTGGTAAAACGTGCCTATGATGTGGTGGGCTGTCGTGGTTGGAGTCGTATTGATGTGATGTGTGATGCGAAAGGGGATTTTCGGTTGGTCGAAGTGAATACCAATCCAGGTATGACAAGCCATAGTTTATTTCCTAAATCTGCAGCGACAGCGGGAATTTCTTTTGAACAATTAGTGGTGAAAATTCTGGAGTTAAGTGCGTAATGAATGTGCTGAAACGCAAAAGTACGCAAAATGTTCGCTATGGCGAATCAACCTTTAAATATCTCCGACAACTTCGTTTGTTGATTGTGCTATTGTGTGCCGGGTTTGGGTATTTTGTTTATGCAAATTGGCAGGATTGGTTAGTGCGTTTTGATTCTAAGCCAATTAATGCTTATGCTTTAATTGGTAAAACAGAATTTACCGATTATGCGGATGTGAAGGATATACTCCTGAAATTGGGGGATTTGAAAGGTTTCTGGGGGCAAGATGTTAAGGTGGTTCAAGAGCAGTTAGAAACATTACCTTGGGTGAAAGGGGCGGTCGTTCGTAAAGTTTGGCCTAATCGTTTGAGTATTTGGTTAACGGAATATAGTCCGGTGGCGATTTGGAATAAAACAGAATTCGTGACGAAGGATGGGACGGTTTTTCAATTGCCAATGGATCGTTTGAAAAATAAGACATTGCCTTATTTAGGAGGGCCGGATTACCAGAGTCCAAAAGTGCTTGAAGCTTGGAATCAGATTTATTCGGATTTTAAAGCGAAAAATTTAAACGTAAAAGGGGTAACGATTGATGAACGTGGGGCATGGCAAGTGACCCTTGATAATGATATCGTGCTAAAACTTGGGCGAGGTGAGTGGCAATCAAAACTGGAACGTTTTGTTACAATTTATCCGCAAATTGAAGTTTCGGAAAATAAGCGAATCGATTATGTTGATTTACGCTATAATTCAGGGGCGGCAGTCGGAATGGTAGAGCAATAAATTCAGTGGGTGTAATAAAGAAATGGCAAAAATAGTTGAAACAAAAGCAATTGTCGGGCTTGAAGTCGGCACATCAAAAGTGGTGGCCGTTGTAGGTGAAGTGCTACCCGATGGTGTTGTCAATGTTCTCGGTGTGGGAAGTTGCCCATCAAAAGGAATTGATCGTGGCAGTATTACGGATTTAGATGCTGTAGTAAATTCTATTCATCGTGCCATTGAAGCGGCAGAATCTATGGCAGACTGTCAAATTATGAGCGTTACTTTGGCAATTACCGGTGAACATATTCAGAGTTTAAATGAAAGTGGATTCGTTCCCATTGGCGAAATGGAGGTGACCCAAGAGGAAATTGATTCAGCACTGTATAATGCGAGCACGATTAAATTGCCGGAAGGGGTTTCTTTACTCCACGTTATTCCACAAGAATATGCCGTTGATCGCCAGTTAAATATTAAAAATCCTCTTGGTTTACAAGGGGTGCGTTTAAATGCCCATGTGCATTTAATTGCCTGCCATCAAGATTGGCAAAATAATTTGAAAAAAGCGGTTGAACGTTGTGGCTTGCAAGTGGACAAAGTAGTGTTTTCCGGTTTTGCGGCAACCCATTCGGTATTAACCGAAGATGAAAAAGATCTCGGCGTTTGTTTAATTGATTTTGGTGCCGGTACAATGAATGTGATGGTGTTTACAAACGGTGCATTACGTTTTAGTAAAGTCATTCCTTATGCCGGCAATATTGTTACCAATGATATTGCACACGCTTGTACGATTTCTCGTGCAGAAGCTGAACGTGTGAAAGTGAATTACGCCAGTGCCATTTATCCGGCTCGTTTACATGGTGATAAAAAAATTGAAGTAGCGGGGATTGGCGGTCGAGCCCCTCGATATCTGACAAAAAGTGATTTATCTTTAATTACAGCAGCGCGTTATACGGAACTTCTTGGTGTTGTGAAGGACGAATTAGATAAACTTAAAGCGGATTTAGAACGCAAACATATTAAGTTTGAGTTAATTGCTGGTGTTGTCATTACAGGTGGTGGTGCACAAATTGAAGATTTAAAGGAATGTGCCATGGAAGTATTTGGTTGTCAGGTGAGAATTGGTAGCCCATTAAATATCACCGGGTTAACGGATTATGTGAATCGCCCACAGTATTCAACAGTGGTCGGATTATTGCAATATAGCCATAGTAATAGTGATGATGAGCTTATCGGTAACGATCATTATTCTGAGGGCAATATCTTCGGGACAATTTGGAGCGGAATTAAAAAAATTGCAAATAAAGTGCGGTCAGAATTTTGATTATTTTGATTTTTCATCTACAATACGAAAAATTTAACTTTTATTAATGTGCTAGCAGAGTATTTAGCGGAACGGAGAACACAAATGTTATACCCAGATTACGGTGATTTTGAAGAACAATCAGGCGCACTGATTAAAGTGGTCGGTGTTGGCGGCGGCGGTGGCAACGCTGTTAACCATATGGTTGCGAATATGATTAAGCAAGACATCGGCGGAACTTTTCTTGGGGAAAATTCGTTTGACAGTGAAGAGCATGGGAAAATCATTTTCTATGCTGTAAATACTGATGCTCAGGCATTGCGTAAAAGCCAAGTTCAACAAACTGTACAGATTGGTGGTGCTACCACAAAAGGTCTTGGTGCCGGTGCCAATCCGAATGTCGGACGTAAAGCGGCGGAAGATGATCAAGAAGAAATCCGTAAAATGCTCGAAGGGGCGGACATGGTCTTCATCGCTGCCGGTATGGGTGGCGGTACTGGTACAGGTGCTGCACCGGTTGTCGCAAAAGTCGCAAAAGAATTGGGTATTTTGACTGTCGCTGTGGTGACTAAGCCTTTTGCCTTTGAAGGCAAAAAACGTATGCAATTTGCCGAGTTGGGAATTAAAGATCTCGCACAATACGTTGACTCAATGATCATTATTCCAAATCAGCAAATTCAAAAAGTTCTCCCTAAAAATGCCACATTAATTGATGCTTTTGCTGCTGCGAATGATGTATTGCGTAACTCCGTGATGGGTATTTCCGATATGATTACCTCACCGGGTATGATTAACGTGGACTTTGCCGATGTGAGAACCGTTATGTCTGAAATGGGCCAAGCAATGATTGGCTTTGGTTCGGCAAAAGGCGCACCGGGTGAGGGAAGAGCAGAAGAAGCAGCAAGAATTGCTGTTCGTAACGATTTATTGGAAAAAGTCGATTTAACCAATGCTAAGGGTATCTTAATCAATATTACCGGTGGTTTTGATATTGCTTTTGATGAATTCAATGTGGTGGGGGATACCATTCACAGTTTCGCATCAGAAGATGCCACCATTGTGGTGGGGACAACCTTAGTGCCGGAAATGAGTGATGAAATTCGTGTGACGATTGTTGCGACAGGCTTGGGCGAAATTGCACCTAATGAAACCATTCAACTGCAAAAAACGATGCTGAACCCAGATCCTAGAACGTATCCGAATGAAAGTGGCAAACCGATTGAATTAAGAACACCGAATTCATTGGGCGGCTCTTTAAAACGACCTGAGCCAATTTCTTCTTACCCTCAAGAGGGAAGCCCGAAACCGGAAGAATATCGTAGCAAATTGGAAGAGCCGATTACAGATCGTTTACCTTCTTTCCAAAGGTTTGATCCAAGTAGCATTGATAGAAACGATAAATAGCAAATAAAATCTTGTTGTTAGGCAATAAGGTGAACAATTATGATTAAACAAAGAACATTAAAACAAACCATTAAGGTTACAGGCGTTGGCTTGCATAGTGGTAAAAAAGTGACATTAACATTGCGTCCGGCTATGCCTAATACCGGCGTGATTTATTGCCGTACAGATTTAAACCCACCGGTCACTTTTCCGGCTAATCCCGAATGTGTCCGTGATACGATGCTTTGTACTGCCCTTATCAATGAACAAGGCGTACGGGTTTCCACCGTTGAGCATTTAAATGCCGCATTAGCAGGGCTTGGTATCGATAATATCATTATCGAAGTTGATGCGCCTGAAATTCCGATTATGGATGGTAGTGCGAGTCCATTTATTTATTTACTTTTAGATGCCGGTATTGAAGAACAAAACGCAGCGAAAAAATTTATTCGTATTAAGCAAAAAGTGCGTGTAGAAGAGGGCGACAAATGGGCAGAATTTAAACCTTACAATGGTTTTCGTTTGGACTTCACCATCGATTTTGAACATCCTGCCATCAGCAAAGATGTCCGTAATTATGTGATGGATTTTTCTACACAATCTTTTATTCACCAAATCAGCCGTGCAAGAACCTTTGGTTTTATGAAAGATATTGAATATCTTCAATCACAGGGTTTAGCCTTAGGTGGTAGTTTGGATAATGCCATTGTATTGGATGATTACCGTATTTTGAACGAAGAAGGCTTGCGTTTTAAAGATGAATTGGTTCGTCACAAAATGTTAGATGCCATCGGCGATCTTTATATGGCAGGTTATAATATCATCGGTGATTTTAAAGCCTATAAATCAGGTCATGGTTTGAACAATAAATTACTTCGAGCGGTGTTTGCAAATCAAGAAGCCTGGGAGTTTGTTACTTTTGAAGATAAGGAAAAAGTCCCGCAAGGCTATGTTGTTCCGGCTCAAGTATTGATCTAATTATTTTTGGTAAAAAAGCTATATTTCGACAAAGAAGTATAGCTTTTTTGTTTCTATTTGCTTTGAAAAAAGAGCGGTTAATTTCGGGGGACTTTTCATGAAAAAATTATTCACGGTTTTACCTTTGGTTTTGGCAACATCAGCGGCAATGGCTTATGAACAGGACAAAACCTATCACTTCACTCTTCTCCACACCAATGATACCCACGGACACTTCTGGCCAAATAGCAAGGGCGAGTATGGTTTTCCGGCACAAAAAACCATCATTAATCGAGTAAAAGCCGAAGTGGAGAAGAAAGGCGGCTCAGTGATTTTATTAAATGCAGGGGATTTTAATACCGGGGTGCCGGAATCCGATATGCAAAATGCCGAACCGGATATCCAAGCGATGAATGCAATGGGCTATGAAGCGACCGTATTAGGTAACCACGAATTTGATAACCCACTACAAATGCTTGCAATGCAAGAATCTTGGGCTAAATTTCCTTTTTTATCCGCCAATGTATTTAATAAGAGAACCAATCAGCCACTGGTTAAACCTTACATCATTTTAGATAAACAAGGCTTGAAAATTGCTGTGGTCGGATTAACGACCGAAGATACCGCAAAATTGGGTAACCCGGAATATACGGGAAATGTGCTTTTTAAAGATCCGACAACATCGGCAAGAGAAACATTGAAAGCCTTAAACGAACATGAAAAACCGGATGTCAAAATTGCCTTAACCCACATGGGTTACTATTACGATGCTCAATACGGCTCAAATGCACCGGGTGATGTCTCCCTTGCCCGTAATCTCGATAAAGGGGCATTTGATATGATTGTTGGCGGACATAGCCATGATCCGGTGTGTGTCGACGAAAAAGGTGTGTGGATCAAAGATTATAAACCAACTCAACCTTGTCAACCTGATTTCCAAAATGGCACTTGGATCATGCAGGCTTACGAGTGGGGAAAGTATGTTGGACGTGCCGATTTCGAGTTTAAAAATGGTGAATTAAAACTGGTGGGTTATGAATTAATCCCGGTGAACTTGAAGAAAAAAGTGACAAAAGAAGACGGTAAAACTGAATATGTCACTTACGGTGAAGAAATCCCGCAAGATCCGGAAATGGAACATTTGTTAAAAGTTTATCAAAATAAAGGCGATGAATTATTAGGTCGCGAATTAGGTGAATTAAAAGGTAAGCTGGAAGGTGATCGTAATATTATTCGTTTCCAACAAACCAACCTTGGCCATTTAATTGCGGAGGCACAACGTGAACGTGCCGGGGCTGATATCGGCATTATGAATTCAGGGGGAATTCGGGATTCTATCCAACCGGGTAAAGTGACTTACCGTGATATTCTCAAGGTTCATCCATTCGGTAATATTGTGAGTTATGTGGATTTAACCGGGAAAGAGTTGATTGATTATTTGAACGTGGTGGCATTAAAAGAAGTGGATTCCGGAGCCTATGCTCAATATTCCGGCATCTCAATGGTAGTGAACAAAAAGACTAAAAAAGTCGAAGAGGTTAAAATTCAGGGTAAGCCATTAGATCTTAATAAAACTTATCGTGTTTCTTTACCGAGTTATAATGCCGCAGGCGGCGATGGTTATCCGGTTGTGACAACCAATCCGACATTCTTAAATACCGGCTTTATTGATGCGGAAGTGTTAGCCAAATATATTTGGAAAAATGCACAAAAAGCCCCACTTGATGCCTCAAAATATGATCCAAAAGATGCGGTTATCTTTAAATAAGGATGAATATGGCTTTAGAATTGTCTGAAATTCGACAACTTATCACACAGATTGATCGAAACCTTTTAAAATTGCTCTCTGAACGTCATCGTTTGGCTTTTGATGTGGTAAGAAGCAAAGAAATCACACAAAAATCTTTGCGGGATGAAAAACGTGAGCAAGAGCTTTTGCAAGATCTCGTTCAGTTTGCGGAGAATGAAAACTATCAGCTGGAACCCCAATACATTACGGCTGTTTTTCAAAAGATTATTGAAGATTCCGTATTAACTCAGCAGGTTTATTTACAAAATAAATTAAATGAGCAGCGTGCCCAAAATTTGCATATCGCTTTTTTAGGAAAACGGGGGTCTTATTCTAATTTAGCGGCACGGAATTATGCCGCACGCTACCAAAAGCAGTTTGTCGAACTGGGCTGTCAATCCTTTGATCAAGTCTTTGAAAAAGTGAAAAACGGCGAGGCGGATGTGGGGATTCTTCCTTTAGAAAATACCACCTCGGGTGCGATTAATGAAGTTTATGATCTGCTTCAGCATACGGATTTATCCTTGATTGGTGAGCTTGCCTATCCGATTAAACATTGCGTTTTAGTCAATGGCACAAGAGATTTAAGTCAAATTGATACCTTGTATAGCCATCCACAGGTCATACAGCAATGTAGCCAATTTATTCAAAGTTTAGAGCGGGTTCATATTGAGTATTGTGAAAGCAGTTCGCACGCCATGCAGCTGGTTTCAAGTTTAAATAAACCCAATATAGCCGCCCTTGGAAATGAAGACGGGGGCAAACTCTATGGATTAACGGTGTTGAAAAATAACATTGCGAATCAAGAGAATAACATCACACGTTTTATTGTTATCGCAAAAGAACCCCGTGAAGTTTCCCCTCAAATTCCAACAAAAACCTTATTGTTGATGACTACGCCACAAAAAGCGGGCGCTTTAGTTGATGCGCTTTTGGTATTCAAAAAATATCAAATTAATATGACGAAGCTTGAGTCCCGCCCGATTTATGGCAAGCCTTGGGAAGAAATGTTTTATTTAGAAATCGAGGCAAATATTCACCATCCGGAAACACAAAAGGCCTTGGAAGAATTGAAAGATTACAGTCATTACTTAAAAATCTTAGGTTGCTATCCAAGTGAAATTGTTAAACCGGTGAATCCCTAAAGAAAAAGTGCGGCCATAAAAAACATTGATTTTTTTGACCGCACTTTTCATTCTAACCTCCTGAACCTCTCACCCCCCCCCACTGTTAGAAGAAGTATTTTCAGACAAATCGAAACCTCATATTTTTGTCATATTTTTGAAATATTTTCTCGTTATACTTGTTTCCGTGATTTACTGTTTGTAAGGAATTTTTATGAAAAATCAACATATTTCATCACATTTTAACCAAGAACTTGAAGATGTGCGCACTGAAGTGATGCAAATGGGGGGGATTATTGAACAACAAATTCAAGTCATTTTACAAAGTATGAGCCGTGCCAACCCCCAAGGACTTCCCGAAATACGGGAAAGCGAGCAAAAAATTAATGAAATGGAAGAATTAATTGATGATCACTGCCAAACGATTATTGCCCGCCGTCAACCGGCAGCAGGGGATTTACGCTTTGTATTAACCGTTACACGTATGATTGTCGATTTAGAGCGTGTTGGCGATGAATTGAAAAAGATTGCCTATTATACGCATAATTTATTGATTAATAATAAAATTTCGGCCACAGGGCTATATGACACGCATCGTATTTTGGATATGGCATCGACAATGATTCGCAGTGCTTTAGATGCCTTTGCACGATTAGATGAAAGTGCGGTAGTTGCGTTAAGAATATCTGATGAAAAATTAGATACAGATTATCGTAATCAGTTGCGGGTGCTGATGACAAACATTTTTGAAGATCCGAAAAGCATTAGCACTTGGATTGATGTCATGATGATGAATAAAGCCGTTGAGCGTATTGGAGATCATGCAAAAAATATGGCGGAACATATTGTCTATTTGGTGCGTGGTATTGATATTCGCCATAAAGGGCTGGAGGAAATTGAATCAAATTTAAAATAAATGGGGATTGTCATATTCCTGAAATATTTTTTTGTTATTTTGCTTTGCGTGATAAGCACATAATCTAAAACCAAGGAGAATAGTATGAAACTTCGTACCCTAACCTTAACCGCAGCATTATCTGTTTTTGCATTTAGCCAAGTGGCAAATGCGACAAACGTCACGGGAGCCGGTGCATCGTTCCCACAACCAATCTATGTACAATGGGCAATGAATTATAAGTCAGAAACGGGCAATCAAGTGAACTATCAATCTATTGGTTCATCCGGTGGAGTGAAACAAATTATTTCTCGCACGGTAGATTTTGGTGCCTCGGATTCACCGATGAAAGAAGAGCTTAAAAAGAATGAGCTTATTCAATTTCCAACGGTGATTGGTGGTGTGGTGCCTGTTGTGAATATTGAAGGAATTGAACCCGGTCAATTGAAACTAACGGGTGAACTGCTTTCAGACATTTACTTGGGTAACATTACTAAGTGGAATGATGAAAAAATCAAAGCAATTAACCCAGATCTGAATTTACCTGATGGACGTATCACGACAGTATTCCGTGCCGATGGTTCCGGCACCAGTTTTATTTTTACCCATTATTTAAGTCAAGTATCGCGGGATTGGAAGGAGAAAGTTGGGGCGGCAAATACAGTGAAATGGCCGACTTCTGCCAGTGGTGCAGCAGGCAAAGGTAATGAAGGGGTATCAATTTATGTCGGACGGGTGAAAAACTCAATTGGTTATGTGGAATATGCTTATGCAAAACAAAATAAAATGTCCTATGTTCAGCTAAAAAATGCGGCAGGGAATTTTGTCCTTCCTTCTCAAAAGAGTTTCGCCGCTGCTGCGAATGTGGATTGGCGTAAAACCAAAGGTTTTAGCTTAGTATTAACTAATCAATCAGACGCTGAAGCATGGCCTCTTGCTGCCGCAACTTTTATCCTCATCCCAAAAGAAGTATCGGATAAACAACGTGGCGAAACAGTATTGAACTTCTTCGACTGGGCGTATCGTAAAGGTGATGAACAAGCACAAAAATTGGATTATGTACCACTTCCCGAGAATGTTAAAGAACTGGTCCGTGAAGAGTGGAAAAATATTAATTTAAAATAAAAACAAGCCCTTCCAGACAAATAAAGAGTCAGGAAGGGCAGTTTTAAGGAAAAATAATGATCATTTCCCAAAAACTGAAACTACAAGCATTGATTGACTTAGTTTTTGTTAATACGACTCGCTTCTTTGCATTATTCGTCTTAGCAAGTTTAAGCGGTATTTTGCTTTCGTTGATTATTGGTGCCTATCCTGCAATGCAAGCATTTGGTATGGGCTTTTTTACATCAGATGAATGGGATACGGTACAAAGCCAATATGGTGCGTTAGCACCGATTTACGGAACACTCGTGACATCGGTAATTGCATTATTGATTGCGGTTCCCGTCAGTTTTGGCATCGCGATCTTTTTAACGGAGCTTTGTCCAACGGTTTTACGTCGCCCATTAAGCATTGCGGTTGAACTTTTAGCCGGTATCCCTTCAATTATCTATGGTATGTGGGGACTTTTCGTTTTTGCTCCGATTTTCTCGGAAACGATCCAGCCATTTATGATTGAACACTTTAGTTATCTACCTTTAATTGGCGTTTTGTTTGATGGTATTCCTATGGGTATTGGCTTATTTCCTGCCGGTTTAATTCTTGCCATTATGATTATTCCTTATATTGCTTCTGTTATGCGTGATGTGTTTGAGGTAACGCCAACAATGTTAAAAGAATCGGCTTATGGTTTAGGCTGTACGAGATGGGAAGTCATTCGTCACGTTGTATTGCCTTATACCAAAGTTGGCGTAGTGGGTGGCGTTATTTTGGGGCTAGGACGTGCATTAGGCGAAACCATGGCTGTGACGTTTATTATAGGGAATACCTTTAATATCAGTGCGAGTTTGAATAATTCAGGTGTATCCATCACCTCCGCTCTTGCTAATGAATTTGCTGAAGCGGTTGATCCAATGCATTTATCTTCGTTACTTTATCTTGGTTTAATTCTATTCGTGATTACCTTCACCGTATTGTGCTTATCAAAACTGATGTTATTAAGAATGGAAAAACACGAGGGCCGTTAAATGAAACATCTTATGAATCGCTCGTTATATGCACGCCGCAGATGGATAAATCGTATTTGTTTATTTCTTGCTTGGTTAATGATGGGATTTGGTCTATTTTGGTTAGGTTGGATTTTATACACTTTACTTGGACAAGGAATTAGCGGCTTAGATTTACAACTTTTCCGTGTCGATACCCTTCCTCCGGAAGCCGGAGGCGGTTTACGCAATGCAATTTGGGGAAGTTTACTTATTACGGCATTTGGTCTGTTTATCGGCACACCTATTGGCATCTTAACCGGTATTTACCTCGCTGAGTTTGGTCGCCACAGCAAAATGGCAAGTATGACACGTTTTATGAACGATATTTTGCTTTCAGCTCCTTCAATTGTTATCGGATTGTTTATTTACGGCATTATTGTAGTAAAACAAGGTCATTTCTCCGGTTGGGCAGGGTCATTGTCGCTTTCATTATTAGTGATTCCGGTTGTCGTGCGTACCACCGAAAATATGCTCAAACTGGTACCGAATAGTTTGCGGGAGGCCGCTTATGCGTTAGGCACACCTAAATGGAAAATGGTTTCAATGGTGACACTCAAAGCGGCAAAAACAGGTATATTAACCGGTGTACTTCTTGCATTTGCCCGAATTTCAGGTGAAACCGCACCACTACTTTTTACCGCATTAAATAATCAGTTCTTTAGTTCTAATATGGATCAGCCAATTGCAAACTTACCGAATGTAATTTACCAATTTGCCATGAGCCCCTATAACGATTGGCAGGCATTGGCATGGTCAGGGGCCTTATTAATCGCCCTCATTGTGCTATTGGCAAATATTTCAGCAAGAATTTTAGGACGTAAAAAACACTAAGGGATACATGATGACAACAAAACTTTCAGCGAAAAACTTAAATTTTTATTATGGGCAATTTCACGCTCTAAAAAATATTAATGTCGATATTTTAAATAAAAAAGTCACCGCATTTATTGGTCCTTCCGGTTGTGGTAAATCAACATTACTCCGCATTTTCAATCGGATGTATGATCTTTACCCGAATATGTATGCCGAAGGTGAATTATTGTTAGACGGAAAAAATATCCTCACCTCTGATGTGGATGTCCATTTGCTACGGGCAAAGGTGGGGATGGTATTTCAAAAACCGACACCTTTCCCGATGTCAATTTACGATAATGTTACCTTCGGTGTAAAACTTTATGAAAAGCTCAGTAAAAGTGATTTGGACGAGCGTGTAGAATGGGCGTTACGCAAATCAGCCTTGTGGAGCGAGGTGAAAGATAAACTCAAACAATCCGGCAACTCACTTTCCGGCGGACAGCAACAACGTTTATGTATTGCTCGTGCGATTGCCTGTCAGCCGGAGGTATTGCTGCTTGATGAACCCACTTCAGCCCTTGACCCTATTTCAACCGCTTATATTGAAGAATTGATCAGTGAATTGAAAAATGACTACACCATTGCGATTGTCACTCACAATATGCAACAAGCTGCGCGAGTTTCAGATATGACGGCATATATGTATCTTGGTGAATTAATTGAAATGGGGGAGACGAAACAGATTTTCACGAAACCGGCACGAAAAGAAACGGAAGATTATATTACCGGAAAATTTGGTTAAATTTTTAGCATAAAAGTGCGGTCAATTTTACGGTTCTTTTCAAGGAAAACACTATGTCAAAAGCAAATATTTTAATCGTTGAAGATGAAAATTCGATTACAACATTGATCCGATTCACATTAGAACAAGCCGGCTTTGAGGTGCGTAGTGCCGAAAATGTTGTGCAAGCGAGAACCTTAATTAATCGTCAACTGCCACAGCTTATCCTGTTGGACTGGATGTTACCCGGTGTTTCAGGCGTGGAATTTATCAAAGAATTGCGTGCTCACTCACGAACACAAAACTTGCCGATTATTTTATTAACTGCTCGCAGTGATGAACTTGATAAGGAAAAAGGGTTGAATACAGGTGCTGACGATTATGTAACGAAACCCTTTTCGCCGCGTGAATTGGTTGCTCGAGTGAATGCCTTTTTACGCCGTTATGCCCCCCATAAAACAGAAAAGCCCATTGAAATGAAAGGCTTAATCCTTGATCCTATCAATAAAACGGTGATGGGAAATGGCATATCACTCATTTTGGGGGCAACGGAATTTAAACTATTGCATTTTTTTATGACTCACCCCAATCGCTTATATAGCCGTACACAGCTACTTGATTTTGTTTGGGGAGATCATGTTTTTATGGAAGAACGAACAATTGATGTACATATTCGGCGTTTACGCCAAGCCCTTGAACCAAGTCAATTGGATAGCCTATTGCAAACCGTAAGAGGTTCCGGCTACCGTTTTAATACGGAAGAAACATAATGACTTTACTATTTTCAACGCTACTTCGTTTTGCTTTGTTATTGATTATCGTAGCCGGTATCAGCTATCTTGCTTTTGGGATGGAAGTCGTACTCATCACGCTGATCGCTCTACTTAGTTGTTGTCTTTTTTGGCAGTTTTTCTATTTTATTCGATTACTTAATTGGCTGAATAATCCTCAGAAAAGTTTACAGGGATGGGGGATTTGGGGACGGCTATTTGAGAAGATTATTGCATTGCGCAAAGCCGGTTTAAAGCGCAAAGAAGCGCTTTCCGCTTCATTAGTGCGATTTAATCGAATGGTTGAAGCGATTCCGAATGGTATCATTATTCTCACAGAGGGGAGAATTGAATGGTTTAATCCTTTGGTATGTCAGCATCTCAATCTTAATTATCACAATGATCTCGGTAGTATTTTGCAAAACCTAATCCGAATGCCTGAGTTTCAACATTTCCTACAAGAAAAGTTAGAAAAAAAACCGTTGGAACTACGACTAAATCTACAAGGGGATAGTGGGTTTAACTCAGTCGTGCAAATAGCCCGCATTCCGTTTAATCAGAAAAGTGAACTATTAATTACCCAAGATATGACAGAAAAAGTCCGATTGGATGAGGCTCAAATCGCTTTTGTGGCTAATGTTTCTCACGAATTACGTACACCACTTACCGTTATCAACGGTTTTGTCGAAACGCTGGCAGATATGCCAGATTTACCGGTTGAACAACGTCAGCATTTTTTGTCGTTAATGCAGAAAGAAGGGCAGAGAATGTTAAATTTACTGTCAGATTTACTCACCGTATCACGCCTAGAACGAGGGTATACGGATGAAAAAAACATTCAGAATTTTAACCTTTCCGATCTAGTCAATCAGGTTGTTGAGGCAACAAAGCGTATGTCTCAGGAACAACATCAATTTGTCGTGGAGATCTCCCCGAATATTGAGTTTCGAGGTCTTTCATCGGAATTATACAGTGCCTTTACTAACTTAACGTTTAATGCGGTGCGCTATACACCGGAAAATGGCACGATTACAATTAAACTCATTGCGTTAGAAAATAAGCAAATTAAATTTTTGGTAGAAGATACCGGCGTGGGAATTGCGGCAGAACATATTCCCCGTTTAACCGAGCGTTTCTATCGTGTTGATAATGCTCGATCACGAGAAACAGGAGGGACCGGGCTAGGGCTTGCGATTACCAAATTCATTTTTGCTAAATATAATACTGCATTGAATATAGAAAGCCGACTAGGTAGGGGAAGTTGTTTTAGTGTGGTTTTATCAAAAAGATAATTAAGGGAAAAAGAAATCCCGTCATACAACGTTGATCTTTGTGTGACGGGATTTTTGATAAAATACCGGAAAACTGACCGCTCTTTTAGTTAAGCATAAAAATTCAATATGATTTATAAATGGGGTTTAGCGTTTTGATTATTCCCCTGTCCCCATTTCCTCTGAAGTGTCTTCATCATCCATATCACACACCCGCTCAAGGCTAACCACTTGCTCGTTTTCCGCTGTGCGGATTAAACGAACCCCTTGTGTGTTACGGCCGACAATGCTGACTTCGCTAACACGGGTGCGAACCAAAGTGCCGGCATCGGTGATCAGCATAATTTGATCCGTTTCTTCCACTTGGGTGGCGGCGACCACTTTGCCGTTACGTTCGCTCACTTTAATGGATATCACCCCTTTAGTATTACGGGATTTGGTTGGGTATTCACTTAATTGTGTGCGTTTACCATAACCGTTTTGCGTTGCGGTGAGGATTGCCCCTTCGCCTTTCGGAATGACTAAAGAAACCACTTTGTCGATATTGAGATCTAAGGATTCTTCTGCATTTTCATCAGAAACCTCTTCAATTTCGACCGCACTTTCCTCTTCTGACATATCATTGGTTAAAGCGAGTTTGATCCCTCGAACCCCAGTGGCTAAGCGCCCCATTGCTCGTACGGCAGTTTCAGCAAAACGTACCACACGGCCTTGAGAAGAGAACAACATGATCTCGTTATTGCCATCGGTAATATCGACACCGATCAGTTCATCTTCATCTCGTAAATTTAAAGCGATAATACCGCTTGAACGTGGGCGGCTGAATTCAGTGAGGGCGATTTTCTTCACAATCCCACCTGCGGTTGCCATCACCACAAATTTATCTTCCTCATAAGCCGAAACCGGTAAGATAGCTGTGATACGTTCGTTTTCTTGTAGCGGTAGAATATTGACAATCGGACGACCACGAGCGCCACGGCTGGCTTGTGGAAGCTGATAGACTTTCAACCAATATAAACGTCCTCGGCTTGAGAAACAGAGGATGGTGTCATGGGTATTGGCGACTAAGAGTTTTTCGATGAAATCTTCTTCTTTCATCTTCGTGGCAGATTTGCCTTTTCCACCCCGGCGTTGTGCTTCATAATCGGTGAGTGGTTGGTATTTCACATAGCCTTCATGGGAAAGGGTAACCACCACATCTTCCTGAGCGATAAGATCCTCTAAATCAATATCCCCTGAAGCCGTGGTGATTTCCGTTAAACGTTCATCGCCAAATTGTGATTTTACTTCTTCCAATTCTTCACGAATTACTTCCATTAAGCGTTCGGCACTGCCTAAAATATGAAGAAGATCGGCAATTTTCACCAATAACTCTTGGTATTCTTTCACCACTTCTTCAAAAGCGATACCGGTTAAGCGATGTAAACGAAGTTCTAAAATCGCATTAACTTGCGCAGGCGATAGATAATATTGTTCGCCTTGAATACCTAGCCCTTCCTCAAGATCATCCGGACGGGCAGTGATATCAAGTAAATTGATAATATCGGAATGTAACGCCCAAGAACGTGAACTAATGGCGTTGGCCGCTTCTTCCCGATTTTTAGAGTTGCGAATGATGGCGATCATTTCGTCAATATTAGAACGTGCTACTGCTAAACCCTCTAAGATATGGGTACGTTCACGGGCTTTGCGCAGTTCAAAGATCGAACGACGGGTAACCACTTCACGGCGGTGTAGCACGAAGGCTTCAATGATTTCTTTCAGGTTAAATAAGCGTGGCTGACCGTGATCCAATGCCACCATATTGATCCCAAAAGTGACCTGCATTTGGGTGAGTGAATAAAGGTGGTTTAACACCACTTCACCGACCGCATCCCGTTTGATGTCGATTTCAATGCGGATCCCTTCTTTGTTTGAAAGGTCGGTAATGTTACTGATCCCCTCAATTTTTTTCTCACGAATCAGCTCAGCAATTTTTTCTACAAGTTTTGCCTTGTTTACTTGATAAGGCAATTCTGAAACGATAATTTGTTCACGGCCTTTGTCGTTGGTTTCAACGGTTGCACGGGCACGAACATAAACTTTACCACGACCGGTGCGGTAGGCTTCTTCGATCCCTTTGCGACCATTAATTAACGCAGCTGTCGGGAAGTCCGGTCCCGGAATATGTTGCATTAATTCATCAATGGTAATTTCGTTATTATCAATATAAGCTAAGCAACCATTTAATACTTCATTGAGGTTGTGAGGCGGAATATTGGTTGCCATACCCACCGCAATACCTGATGAACCATTTGCCAGTAGGGCCGGAATACGGGTAGGCAAAACATCCGGAATCATTAATTCGCCATCATAGTTTGGCGAGAAGTTAACGGTTTCTTTATCCAAATCCGTAAGCAAAGCTTGCGTAATTTTTTGCATACGCACTTCGGTATAACGCATGGCAGCCGGGGCATCACCATCAATCGAACCAAAGTTACCTTGCCCGTCTACCAACATATAACGAAGCGAGAACGGTTGTGCCATACGGACAATGGTGTCATAGACGGCAGAATCACCATGAGGGTGATATTTACCGATCACATCCCCGACCACACGGGCAGATTTGACATATTTTTTATTTGCCGTATTGCCTTCACGGTCCATGGAAAACAGCACACGACGATGCACAGGTTTTAAACCGTCACGCACATCAGGTAAGGCACGTCCAACAATGACCGACATCGCATAGTCGAGATAGGAGGATTTGAGTTCTTCTTCAATATTGACAGGGGTAATTGAGGATTGGATTGAATCCGTCATGAGTATTCCTTTTTAGCTCCAAAAAATTGCACGAATTGTAGCATAAAAGCAGGCATTTTCCCATGAAAAAACGGTATGTTATCCGGAGATAACACACCGTTTTATAAAATTGGCCTTCAAACTGACCGCACTTTTAACTTATTGTACTAATAAATAAAAGTTGTTGTTTCCACGCAAAATATTGAGTGCCACCGCCGAAGGTTTTTGTTCTAAAATTTTGCGTAAATCTTGGGTTGATTCCACGGCTTGACGGTTTATACCGATAATAATATCGCCGGTTTTCAAACCACGTTGTGCGGCAAGGGAATTCGGTTGAACTTTAGTGATTTCAATTCCTTTGATACCTTTCGCATTGTAATTATTGAACTGTGCACCATCTAATGCCGGTAATTCAACATTACTTGCGCTTTGATCTTTTCCGTCATCGGCTTGTAAGGTCACCTTCACATTTTGCGATTTACCGTCGCGTAAATAGGTTAGTTCAATTTCTTTTCCGGCCCCGGAAGTGGCAATTTTGGCACGCATTTCTGCGAAGCTTGAAATTTTTTGACCATTCATAGCGGTAATCACATCGCCCGCTTTAATGCCTGCTTTTTCTGCCGCAGAGTTTGGGATCACTTCGCTGACGAAAGCCCCTTGTTGGGCATTCACATTAAAGGCTTTGGCTAAATCAGCATTTAATTCACCGCCTTTGATGCCTAATAATCCACGGCGGACTTCGCCAAATTCTAAAATTTGTTGAACGATATTATTCGCTTGGTTACTCGGAATGGCAAAGGCAATGCCCGCATTCCCTCCACTTGGTGAGATAATGGCTGTATTAATGCCGATTAACTCGCCGTTTAAATTCACTAATGCGCCGCCGGAATTCCCACGGTTTACCGCCGCATCGGTTTGAATGTAGTTTTCATAAGCACCGCTGTCCGCCCCGGTTGAGCGGCCGAGGGCGGAAACAATACCAGAAGTAACGGTTTGCCCTAATCCGAATGGGTTACCAATGGCAACCGTGAAATCACCCACACGCAATTTGTCTGAATCAGCAAATTTAAGTGCGGTCAAATTTGTTGGATTTTCAATTTGAATGAGAGCGATATCCGATTGTTCGTCTTTGCCGACCAATTTGGCTTTAAATTCACGCCCGTCTTGTAAGGTGACGTTGATTTTATCGGCATCATTAATCACGTGATTGTTGGTTAACACATAGCCTTTATCCGCATTGATAATCACACCGGAACCTAAGCCACGGAAGTTACGCCCGCCCCCACGATTGCCAAACTGTTCAGCGAATTGATCGCCAAAGAAAAATCGAAATTCTTCCGGAAGATCATCAGGCAATGCAGAACGACTATTGCGTTTTGTTTTGCCTTCCACAGAAAGGGTCACCACTGCCGGTTGTACTTTTTCAAGCATTGGGGCAAGGCTGTTTTGTTCGGTGATAAAACTTGGTAGGCTGGCTTGTGTGCTGACAGAAGTGCCTAAAACCGTTAAACCTAATGCAATACTACTTAATAAAAAATGACTTTTTTTCATAGAATCTCCAAGTAGAAATAGAAGAGAGTATCCAAATATGCGAGCGGTTAGACAAAGATATAGGGAAAATGTTCAGGAAAACAAGGGGGAATGGGAAAGTGATTTGAGTGATTGACTAAAATCTGACACAGCGAGAGAAAAAAGGCATCAGTATGATGCCTCTAAGTAAATTATTCTTCTAATACCACTTTCCCAATGTAGCCTAAATTACGATGGCGTTGGGCATAGTCAATGCCATAACCCACCACAAATTCATCGGGAATTTCAAAGCCCACCCATTCCACCGGCACGCTGACCTCACGGCGTGAAGGCTTATCTAATAAGGTACAAATAGTGAGGCTTGCCGGATCCCGTAAATTTAAAATTTCACGGACTTTTTCAAGGGTATAACCTGTATCAATAATATCTTCTACAATAAGAACGTGTTCGCCACGGATATCACCTTCTAAATCTTTTGAGATCTTCACATCATGGTTTGTTGTCATCCCACTGCCATAACTTGAGGTGGTCATAAATTCAATTTCTACCGGCAGTTTTAATTCACGGACTAAATCTGCCATAAACATAAATGAGCCTCGTAATAAACCGACAACAATCAGCTTATTAATTGATTTTTGTTGATAAAAAGTGGTGATTTCTTCACCTAAAGCGGCGATACGGGCTTTAACATCCGATTCAGAAATCAGGACATCAACGTGATGTTTTTTCATGGTGTTTCCTTTTGGCGTGATAAGACGAATAAACCTCGCTATTCTACAAAAAAAAGCCTGAAGTTTAAACTGTCAGGCTTTTTTCTCTTCATCGATTAGCGGGCGGAAAAGGGCATTTTAGGCAATGCCATTTCCCGAATTGCCATAGAAAGCCCGTCAATCATCAATAATCGACCACATAAATTCTTACCGATATTTAACCGCACTTTAATGGCTTCTAAGGCTTGCAGTGAGCCTATCACCCCCACAATAGGGGCAAGCACACCGGCTTCCACACAACTTAGGCTATTTTGTCCGAAAAGCCGGCTGAGATCACGATAAGTGGGGGTATCAGGTTCATAAGTGAACACCGAAATCATCCCCTCCATGCGAATGGCCGCCCCGGAAATTAAAGGAATTTTTGCTTTTTCACATTGGCGATCCAGTTGATTGCGAATGTCCACGTTATCGGTGCAATCTAACACCACATCAAAGTGCGGTAGAATTTCGGCGAGTTTTTCCTCATCTAATTTGGCATTGATAGTGTGGATTTCAACATTCGGATTAATTTGGTCAAGGGCAATTTTAGCGGATTCCACTTTCGCCATATTCAATCGGGCATCACAATGCAACACTTGGCGTTGAAGATTGGAAAGGGAAACCCTGTCGAAATCCAATAAGGTTAAATGCCCAACACCTGCCGCCGCCAGATATTGTGCCGCCGCACAGCCTAAGCCGCCCAAGCCCACAATCAGCATACGGCTTTCTTTAAGTTTTTCCTGTCCGTCAAAATCTACCGATTTCAAAATGATTTGACGGTTGTAGCGTAGTTCTTCTTCGTAACTGAGAGTTGTCATTTTTTAACCTAATAAATGATTAAAAGGTTCGATGGTGACGGTCTCACCGGTGTTCACATTGCCTCTGTCTTGTTCTAACACAATAAAACAATTGCTTTTCACAAAGGCACTGAATAAATGTGAACCTTGGAAGCCCACAGGCTGCACCTCAATTTTTCCTTCTGCATTGATTTGATAAAAACCCCGTTGGAAATCTAAACGCCCCGGTGCTTTTTTCAAATACGTTGTTGCAATAGCCGAAAAGTGCGGTGGTTTTTTCCAATATTTTTGTCCTTGGAGTTTCGCAATGACAGGTTGAACCAGTTGATAAAAGGTGACTAAAGCAGAAACCGGATTACCCGGTAAGCCACAAAACCAAGCCTGTTCAAGTTGCCCAAAGGCAAAGGGTTTACCCGGTTTAATTGCCAGTTTCCAAAAATTGATTTTACCCACTTTTTCTAACACGGTTTTGGTGAAATCCGCCTCACCCACCGAAACGCCCCCACTGGTTATCACCAGATCGGCTTGTTTTTGAGCATTCATAAAAGCCTTTTCAAATTCCGTTTCATTATCCGGGAGTAAGCCAAAATCCAGCACCTCGCAATGGAGTTTTTCAAGCAATAATTTAATCGTGAAACGATTGGTATCATAAATTTGCCCCGATTGAAGTGGTTTTCCCACCTCAACCAACTCATCACCGGTGGAAAGAAGGGCAACTTTTAAACGTGGATAACATTTCACCTCAGCAATACCAAGAGAGGCTAACAGGGGCAATGAAACCGCATTTAACGCTGCGCCTTGTGGCAACACTATTTCCCCTTTTTTCACATCTTCACCAATACGGCGAATATTTTGCTGAGCCTTTGGACGCTCAGATAAGGTGATCGTGCCATTCTCATTAAGCAGCACTTGCTCTTGCATCACCACAGCATCAGTGCCTTCAGGGATCATCGCACCGGTCATAATTCTGACCGCACTTTGCGACGGCCATTCTCCTTGAAAAGGATGACCAGCAAAGGCTTTCCCCACCACGGAAAGGGTGAGTGATTGGTGTAAATCGGATAAACGCACCGCATAGCCGTCCATCGCTGAATTATCAAAAGAAGGTACATTAATCGGTGAAATCACATCCTCTGCACAAATTCGATTGGCAGCATTTTGTAAATTGACGGTTTCGATGACTGAGGGAAAGGAAAGCTGTTCCAGCATTTGATTGCGTGCTTGATCCAAGGTGAGCATGGAAAATCCTTAGTTTGAGAAAAATTATCGGTCATTTTATCCCTAAAGATTTATTCATTCAAATGCACAATTTTTCTCATTTTACGATCTGCCTATCCTTTGCTAGAATAGCCCATCATTTTTTTAGGAAAGACTGTTATGAGCGAAATTTCACCCGATGCCTTAAGCGTAAGAAATGCGTTAAGAGAAAAAGGCATTGAAACCCCAATGATTGACCCGAACCAAAATAAAGATGAACGCCGCATTGGCATTGCCAAGCATATGAATGAAGTGATGAAACTCATCGGGTTAGATTTGGCGGATGACAGTTTGGAAGAAACCCCTCACCGCTTGGCAAAAATGTTTATTGATGAAATTTTCAGTGGAATGGATTATGCCAATTTCCCGAAAATGACAAAAATTAAAAATCAAATGAAAGTGAGTGAAATGGTGCAAGTCAACGATATTACACTCACCAGCACCTGCGAGCATCATTTTGTCACTATTGACGGCAAAGTTTGTGTGGCGTACTACCCGAAAGATTGGGTGATTGGGTTGTCTAAAATTAACCGAATTGTGTCCTTTTTTGCCCAACGTCCACAAGTGCAAGAGCGTTTAACCGAACAACTTCTCACCGCTTTTCAAACCATTTTAGAAACTGATGATGTGGCGGTTTATGTGAAAGCCACCCACTTTTGTGTGAAAGCCCGTGGCATTAAAGACACCCACAGCTATACGGTGACCTCCGCTTATGGCGGGGTTTTCTTAGAAGACCGAGACACCCGCAAAGAATTTCTCGCCACGGTTCAAAAATAAATGATAAACGTAGGGACACACTGC
>NZ_MLHJ01000034.1 GCF_001998965.1 Rodentibacter rarus | reverse complement strand
ATGGCTTTTTCCGGTATTATGTAGCAAATGCATAAAACAGAAATTTTAACCAAAACATAGGGACACACTGCGTGTGTCCGTTATAAAATCAAATTATTTCAATAGGTTAAAACTCGGACACACGCAGTGTGTCCCTACAAGATAACAAAAAAGCAACATTGTGCAAGTGCTACATAATACCGAATTTTTACCGCACTTTTGTGAGTAGTATTCATTAATCATAAAGATCTTTGCCATCCTTTCGTGTTCTTAATAATTGTAAAATCCAAACATATTGTTCCGGGGTTGGCATAACAAACGTTTCGATTTCTTCATTCATCGCTCGGGCTGATTTTTCAGGTTCATCACTCAGCATCATAGGCGGATGAATTTCCATTTCATATCTCCCACTTTTAGCGTTATACCGAGGGAACATAGGAATGACAACCGCTTTCGCCAACTTCGCCATTTTATTTAAACCCGGAAGGGTGGCTTTATAAGTACCAAAAAAATCCACAAAAACACTTTGTTCGGCACCAAAATCTTCATCTGGCAAGTAGTACCCCATTTCCCCCTGACGAACATGGCTTAAAAAAGGTTTAATACCATTTTGGCGGGCGTGCATTTTTCCCCCAAAACGCTGACGAACCATTGTCCAAAGCCAATCCACTAAAGGATTGCGATGGGGGTTATACATGGAGGTCATCGGCATCCCATGGGTATGTAAAATAATCCCGGAAGCATCAATCGCCCAACCATGAGGCACCATTAAAATAATGTTATACCCTTCGGCTTTGGCTTTTTGAATATGCTCAATCCCGATAAATTCACTGCGTTTTTGCAGATGTTTTTTCGAGCGGACAGCAATCTCACCAATCCCTAACATCACTTGAGCCACCACCGCAAACATTTTATCAATCACTTGCTCACGTTGTGGCTCCGTCCACATTGGGAAACAGTAACTCAGATTAACTTGAGCCCGTTTACGCTGTTTTTTTGCCTTATACCCAATCCATACGCCTAACTTTGCTGCGAATTTATCACGCAGCCGAAAAGGTACAAATGCCAATAAAAGCAAAAAGAAAATACCAAGCCAAATGCCCCAGTATTTTGGTTTTAAATAAGACCACGAAAAATGTGGCTCATAGCCCACACGAGCTGTTAAGCGAATATGTTGTTGAGAATCTGTCATACTAAAAACAGCGGCGAAATAAACCGCACTTTAATAATTAAACCAACCTTGATCGTATGCCATTTTTGCCGTCATCAAAAACGACATCACCACGACCATAGGACGAATTAAGGTTTTCCCCTTGGTCATCACCATTTTAGCACCCCAATTTGCTCCAAGGATGCTCCCGATCATCATCACAATACCTGCCCCCCATAAAATTTGTCCACCGACTAAGAAAAGCAAAAAGGAAGCAAGGTTTGAAGTGAAGTTCATCACCTTGGCATGAGCGGTGGCTTTGGCAAGATTAAAACCTAATAAGGTGACGCAAGCCAAACTCATAATAGACCCCGTGCCCGGTCCAAAAAAGCCGTCATAAAAACCTAAAAATGGGCTAATAGCAACACCAAAAACACCATAGGTTAAACGTTGTTGACGATCGTCATCACCCAATTTAGGCGTAAAGAGAAAATACAATCCGATGGCTAAAATGAGGAAAGGCAAAATTTTCTTAAATACTGACACATCAAGCAGTTGAATTAAGATCGTCCCCAGTGCCGAGCCGATAAAAACGCAGAGTAAAATAAACCAAACTTCCCGTAAATTGACCGCTCTTTTCCGTAAAAAATAGAGGCTTGCAGAAAATGCCCCGCCCATCGCTTGCAATTTGTTGGTGCCCAATGCCATTGCAGGCGGCATTCCCGTCATCAGTAACGCTGGAATGGTAAGTAAGCCGCCCCCACCTGCAATGGCATCAATAAACGCCGCGATAAAAGCCACAACAAATAATATTGCTAAAATATCAACGCCCAATTCCATACTATTTTCTCTTATATTCGATATTTCAAATTATTCTAACCATTCACTTCGATTCGGTGAGTTCAATATTTGTTGGCATAAAAAAGGTTCAGGCGGTACCACTTTTGGCTTACTTGAGCCCGTACCCGGTTTTGCCGGTTTAAACCAAGAATAAAGTTCATCACCACAACCATCACCTGCCGGAACAGGGGCTTGATCTTCACAATAAGCGGCATCCGCCGGGCATTTTAAACGAACGTGAAAATGTGAATCATGACCAAACCAAGGGCGAATTTTATTTAGCCACCCTCTGTCATGACCTGCCGTTTGACAAAGTTTCACTTTAATCGCCGGGTTGACAAAAATTCGGGTCACATTTGGCTCTTGTGCCGCAAGCTTAATTAATGTGGCGTGATGCGGATTCCAAACACGCTCATCAACACGTTGTGCTTTACGATCCACCACTAATAATCCTTTTCCATCGGAATTCAGTGCATCGGCATCAGACATTGCGCCCATACGCAACCAAATATCCGCATCTAATCCCATTTGGTGGCTGGCATGACCGGTTAAAAAACGTCCTCCCCCCGGCATAGCAATATCCCCCACTAACATAGTCGGCAAACCGGCCGCTTTCGCTTTTTCACCCAAACGTTTTAGGTAGTTTATCATCTCCGGGTGACCATAATAACGGTTACGATTCATACGAATCACCTGATATCCTTCACCTTTTACGGGTAATGCTTGCGCACCAATAATACAGCCGTTGGAATAACTTCCTATGGGTTTTGCCCGCCCATCTTCGCTTGGGATTGGTCGCTTAATTTGCTGCCAATCTTGGGGAGAGGCCTGTATATTTAACGAAAAAAGTGCGGTTAAAACAACCGCAGTTTTTAATACAATTTTATTCATTTCACACGCCTTACTACTTACATTGCGCCTTAAAACGTAATAAATGATCCAACAATACGATGGCGACCATCGCTTCTGCAATGGGGACAGCACGAATCCCCACACAAGGATCATGACGACCTTTTGTCACCACTTCCACGGCTTCGCCATCAAGGTTCACGGAACGACCGGGGATAGTTATGCTGGAAGTCGGCTTCAATGCAATAGTGGCAATGATCGGCTGACCGGAGCTAATCCCGCCTAAAATACCGCCTGCATGATTACTTTCAAAACCATTTGGGGTCATTTCGTCACGATGTTGGCTACCTCGTTGTTCCGCCACCGCAAATCCATCGCCAATTTCCACCCCTTTTACCGCATTAATGCCCATTAAAGCATGAGCCAAATCCGCATCCAAGCGATCAAATACCGGCTCCCCTAACCCCACGGGTACATTTTCAGCAATCACCGTGAGTTTTGCGCCGATTGAATCCCCTTCTTTTTTGAGTTCACGGATCAATTCATCGAATTTTTCGACCGCACTTTCATCGGGGCAAAAGAAAGGGTTGCTCTCTACTGTCTGCCAATCGATCTTTCCCACCGTTTGTGGCGCAATTTTCACTTCGCCAATTTGGCTTAAAAAACCACGAACCTCAATACCAAATTGCTCCCGCAAATATTTTTTGGCAATGGCACCGGCTGCCACCCTCATTGCGGTTTCACGGGCGGAAGAACGCCCGCCACCACGATAATCTCGGATACCGTATTTTTGTTGATAAGTAAAATCCGCATGACCCGGGCGAAAACGATCTTTAATTTCACCGTAATCTTGGGAACGTTGATCCGCATTTTTAATAATCATCCCAATGCTCGTTCCGGTGGTTTTCCCTTCAAAGACACCCGATAAAATTTGCACCTCATCGGCTTCCCGGCGTGGCGTGGTGTAGCGGGATGTGCCCGGCTTACGGCGATCCAAATCCGGCTGAATATCTGCCTCTGATAAGGTCATATTCGGGGGAACGCCGTCTACAATACAGCCCAGTGCAATGCCATGGGATTCCCCAAAAGTTGTCACACGGAAAAGTTGTCCGATTGTGTTGCCTGCCATAGTTTACCTCTTATTTTTTTGATTATTTTTGAGCCGATAATCCGGTTGCATTGGTATCCTTAAAACAAATTTCTTCACCGGTATCATGATTTTTAATAAAGACATCAAGCTGATTAAATGCAATCTCAATATTATTTTCAGCAAAAAGCTCATTGATGCGGCGATTTAGCGCATCTATGGTATTTGTTCGTTCAGAAAGTTGCCCCACATAAACACGCAATTCATGATCCAATGTACTCGCTCCAAAAGCTAAGAATAGTGCCCTTGGTTCAGGATCTTTTAAGACCGCCGGTTGTTCGTTTGCTGCTTGAAGGAGTAATTTTTTCACTAATTCCAAATCGGAGCCATAAGCCACCCCAACATTGACTACCAAGCGTGTCATCGTATTAGACAGCGCCCAATTTATCACTTGACCGGTCACAAAAGATTTATTGGGTACAATCACTTCTTTACGATCAAAATCAATGATGGTAATCGCACGAATACGAATTTTCGCCACCGTCCCGCTCACACCGTTTATTGTGACAGTATCGCCCACACGAATCGGACGTTCAAACAGCAGGATAATACCGGAAACAAAATTCGCAAAAATTTCTTGCATACCGAAACCCAATCCCACAGAGAGTGCGGCAAATAACCATTGTAATTTAGACCAAGACATCCCGAGTGTAGCAAACGCCCAGGCACCGCCTACGGCAACAATAATATAAGTCAATAAGGTGGTAATGGTATAAGGTGTCCCCTGCGATAATTTCAAGCGTGAGAAAAGTAGAATTTCTAAAATACCTGAAATATTTCTGACAAGCACATAGGTAATGCCCACAATAATCAATGCCACAAGCAAATTAAATAGCGTGATACTTTCTGTCACATTTGTACCGTCCACCACAGAGCTTTGTTGCCATAGGGTGATATCACGTAAATAGCTCGCCACAGTCACAAGATCCGACCAAACAAAATAGAAAATCGCAAATAATGCCGACCAAATAAACAAGTCTGCAAAACGGAGTAGTTGACTTCTTACTTCATTTAACGCCAAACCCTCTTCTTGATCGGTAATCACCACCACATCATCTGAAGGCACACCATCATTAAATTCTTCCGCTTTTTGATAGCGTTTTTCCATTAGACGGCGATGCGCTAAATGGCGTGATGACACCGTAATTCCACGGTAGATCACATTGCGTAAAATAAACCAGATACACCAAGCAATGTAAGAATTAATGATATGTTGAATCAAATTCAGTGCGGTATAGTAATAACCAAGAACAATCAACAAAATTAAACCGATAGGAACCAGCTGCAATAAAATCTGAATGGTTTTCACAATCACATTATTGCGTTGCGCTTGGTTTTCTTCATAAGCCCGAAGGGCACGATTAAAGCGCGGCGCAATAATAACTGTACAGAAAATTAAGGAGGCAATGGTATTAATTTCACCTAATACATCATTTGCCAGACCATTATCCATCACATTACTAAATACCGATGTATTCAATAACAAAACAACAGCAATGATAATCCGTTTTACCACACCACGGAATTTCTCTGCATCGTCTTGCGCAAAGCCAAAATGGCGGACAAAAATGCCATTGGGACGGAAAATCGCAAACCATACATTAAAGAACCACCAATAACCCGCCATTTGGAAAGACCAATCCCAAAATTCCTGCGGATTTCGGAAGAAGAAAAAACCAATCATCTGGCAGACGGCAAGAAACCAAAGCGTACCGGATAAATTCAACAATCCCGTTAAAATCAATGCCATTGGCGTATGCCACTGAGTATCTGCACGCAGGGTATTAATTTCACCATTGATCATCGCCAAACGATGGGTGATCGCCGGTTTAAATTTAAAGATTGCTCCCCCAACCACGATTAAAAGAAACACATAGATGAGCAACGAAGGTAAATTATCAAAATTGGTTGGAAAACCCAAATGTTTCGTCATACCATTAAATTGCGCTTCTAATGACATCGGCAACATTTTAAACCAATCTAAATTGATCGGGTTGTTACTTTTCACCCAGAAACTTTGTTGATCGAGTTTCGACTGAATTTGATCGCTAATTTGTGTAATTTGCTGTTGGGTTAATTCCAAGGAAATCGCTAAATTTAATTGATTATTGAGGGACTTAATCAGATCGGAACCCATTTTACGGCGTTCCGTCAGCAAGGTGGTTAATTGTGTTTTTTCCGTTGCCGTAAAGTGTTGGTTTTCCTCTAATTCCACTTTTTGAATATAAGCCTCTAAATCATAGAGCTCATTGCGGCGCTGGGTGATATCAAAAATTTGCACCCGTAAATCGGCAATTTGTTTTGATAACCCTTGAATATTCAGATTTGTCGGTAATTTTTGCTTTTGTTGCTGAATAATTCGGGAAAGAACCAAAGTGCCTTGCAATGCGCTAATTTGTCCGTCAATCGTACGCTGTGTTTGGGTTAAGCTATCTAACACATTACGCATTCTCAGTTCATCTTGAGTCAACGTATTGGTTTTCTCGGTTTGCTCCAGCAAAAACTTGCTTAATTGTGCATTACGATCCAATTCTTTCTGAATATAATCATTTTTAACCGCTCTTTGTTGCTGTTGTTGTGCCTGCTCAACTTTATTTTGACTTTGCTCTAAATTTTTCTGATTAATCATCTCTTGGATCGCAGAAATTTGCTGCTGTTGAACCTGTTGTTTAACATTAAGCAAGTCGTAGCGACTTTGATAGAGAACGGAAAGTTGATCACTATTTTTCAGTAGGGTTTGATTATAGGTGTTTTTAAGCTCAATGAGCTGTAATTCCAATTGGTATTGCTGTTCTTGCGAGCTACTGGCTGTGCCGTCTGAAAGAGATTGATTTAACACTTGGCTACGTTTTAAATTCTCCGCCAATGCGGTTTGCGCACGTTCAGATACCGCACTTTGCTCTGCTACAAGAGAATTGGCCGCACTCAGTGCCGTTTGAGTTTCCTGTTGTTGATTGTTCAGGGTTTCTAAATCGGCTTGCAGATCCGTTAATGAGGTCGATTGATAATCATCGGCACGGGCTTGATCCAAGCGTTTTTTAAGATTTTGCAACTCCGCATTATTTTTTTGCGTTTCCGCATCCGCAAGCGCCAAAGTATTATTTAACTCATCATTGCTGTTTTGCTGAGCTTGAATTTGTTTTAACAAATCGAGAGAGGTTTGCAATTCATCAATGCGTGATTTTTTTGCTTCCGCATCGTCCATTTTTTGTGCTGCCTCCAACTCGGCTTTGAGGCTTTGTTCTGTGGGTAATGAGGTTTGCCCAACTGCCATGGCTGATTGTGAAAGCACAACCCCCATAATACAAGCCGCTGAAAGTGCGGTAAAAAAACGAGGTAATTTCATAGTTTTCCTATTTATTTTGTTCTTGAGACGCCAGCCATTGCGCTAACGCTTTACGTGAAATCTTAATCGCCCCTTGTCGTATCCCTAGAGGCAATGGATAATAAGCGATGGGGTGCTTAAATCTTGCTAAATGTGCTTGTAAAAAAACACGCAATTTTTCGACCGCACTTTCCGTGAAGTGTTCATAAAATTCAACAATAGCAACCGGTCTTGCACCAAATTCCCGATCCGCTTTAGGCAATACCCAGACTTGTTTCACCAAATGGGATTGCAAGATCACCCTTTCAATTTCCTCCGGTTGGATATTTTCCCCACCGGAAATAAACATATTATCTAAACGACCGACAATGACTAATTCATTATTTTGCCAAACTCCTTTATCCTTTGTTTGCAACCAACCTTGAGCATTAGTGAGTGGGATCATCTCACCGTTTTTCCAATAACCCAATGCCAGCCCGGCTCCTTTCAACCAAATTTCTTCGTTTACCAGTTGAAAGTCACGCCCTAAAAGGGGCTGACCAACACCGGGTGAATTATCTGAGGGTTTGGCAAAAACCGTTGAGGCCATCTCCGTCATACCATATCCGCTATAAGCCGTGATGCCATATTGCCGAACCACTTGAGTTAATTCCACCGGAGTGTGCGCCCCCCCCAATAAAATATGCTTCGTTTTAAAACTGACTTGGGGATGCTGCGTAAGATAATCAAGCAAGCGTTGAAGTTGTGTTGGCACCAATGACACGTGGCTGGCTTGTAAAAGGGAAGCAAAAAAATCTGCTTGAGGAAAATGTAACTCCGCCCCACAAAGCAACCAACGCCATACAATGCCTTGTCCCGATACGTGATATAAAGGCAGTGACAATAACCAAGATTGCTGGGCATTAAAGTGCATTAATTGACAAACCCCTCGGGCATTGTCCAAATGTGCTTGAATATGATGCACTACCGCTTTGGGTAAACCACTTGAACCGGAGGTGAGTGTCATTGTCGCTGGGCGTAAAAAATCCACATCCTGATAAGACAACGGGGCAGATGAAGATCCTGCCGGAATATCCACCAAATCCTCATCAAAAAAACACCCATCAATGCCATATTCATCACACAACGCATAGATTTTTTCTTGTGGAAATGCCGGATTTAAACCAAGAATTTTTGCGCCGATCTGAATTGTCGCCAAATAAAGAAAAAGGATTGATTCAGAATTTTTACCGCAAAAAGCAACCGCACTTTCCGATGTGATCCCACGGGTTTGTAAAAACACAACCGTTTGATTGATTTTTTGTCCAACCTCTTCCCAAGTAAAAACATCACCTTGCGATGAACGCAAGGCGATTTTCTCACAATATTGAGGATCATTAGCAAAGGCTTGCCAAGGAAAAAATTTAGTTACTGACAAAATAGGCACGCACTTCATCGATCAGGCTTTCCGGCAAATCCATAGATTGCATTGCCCCTTCTAGCATTAACATTTTTCTACCGCTATTAGTATTGGTTATCACCCAATAAGGTGTATCAGGAATTTGTTTCGGCTTGGTGTGATTCCCCGCCATTAACAATGTGGCCTCATCGCGCGCAAAGTACACCCGGGTACGCCCTTGTAGCGATTCTGTTGCCTGAGCAAAACTTTCCGGATTTGTCCGATAAAGCACTCTTAAAATGGATAAAAAACGCACAACGGCTTTGGTTTCTTCTTTAAATTCTGGAGAATTAAGCAAAGCCCGAACTTTGTCCGTCATTTGGCTGATCGCCGTTTCCGATTGTTTTCTCACGGTTTTCGATAGGGCTGGCTCAAGATTTTTAACAGCAGATGTCGATGAGGATTGAGAAACATTCTCCGATGGGGGTTCTTTTGGCAAAACCGCATCGGATTTGACCGCACTTTTATTTGTCTCATCAAAGGAAACAAAATCTAATGTACGACTCGGGTTAGTGGGTAAATTCAGCAAACGGCGAAGAATATCGGAAGCACTTTCACCAATGGATTGGGTTTGTCGCGCAATGTATTGGTATAATTCTTCATCCACTTCAATAATCTTCATTTTTGTTTCTCCCTCTGCTAAAATTTTGCCCATTATAACGACTTCTCAGCCAATTCTCACGCGAAAATTATGCCAAATCCACAATTATTAAATTTCCAATTTCATCAAGCAAAACAAACAATTACTCAGCCTACCTTGGTTTTTATTCATGGTTTATTCGGCGATATGAACAATCTCGGCGTGATCGCTCGTGCTTTTAGTGAGCACTACGATATTTTACGTGTAGATTTACGTAATCACGGGCAAAGTTTCCGTAGTGAATTGATGGATTATACCCTGATGGCAGAAGATCTATTCTCACTTATTCAGCATCTCAACTTAGCAAAAGTCATTTTGATCGGGCACTCTATGGGCGGAAAAACGGCAATGAAATTAACCGCACTTCATCCTGAAATCATCGAAAAATTGATCGTCATTGATATTGCTCCCCTTCCTTACGGCAATCAAGGACATCAAGATGTTTTTCAAGGTTTATTTGCCGTAAAAAATGCTGCGCCACAAACCCGACAGCAGGCAAAATCCATTTTAGAAGAACATATTGGCGATCCTGCGGTGATCCAATTTATGCTGAAATCCTTTGAGCCTACTTCGGCAGAGTTTTTCCGCTTTCATTTAAGCGCACTTTTTAACCAATATCCTCATTTAATGGATTGGCAAAATGTGCAGGTAG
The DNA here is from genome assembly GCF_001998965.1 of Rodentibacter rarus. GTDB lineage: Bacteria > Pseudomonadota > Gammaproteobacteria > Enterobacterales > Pasteurellaceae > Rodentibacter > Rodentibacter rarus. Next base: position 1,586 of record NZ_MLHJ01000034.1, on the reverse strand, counting down.
AAACCCCGACCCTGTTTATTCGAGGAGGAAATTCATCCTATATCAAACCGGAAAATACAGAGGCTATTTTGGCACAATTTCCTCATGCCACTTCATTCACGATAAATGGCTGTGGACACTGGGTTCACGCGGAAAAACCGGACTTCGTCATTCGTGCGATTCATCGGTTTCTAAATAAGAATTAATTGGTTCAAATGAGAATTGATTTATGGTATAGTTCACCGCAAATCTTGAGAGGAAATCTCTTATGATGTCATCATTTTTAAACATTTTATTTTAAAGGAAAGAAAAATGGCAGTAGTGGGTTTATTTTACGGTAGTGATACGGGCAATACCGAAAATATCGCCAAAATGATTCAAAAACAATTGGGCAATGAATTAGTCGATATTCGTGATATCGCCAAAACGTCAAAAGAAGATATTGAAGCCTATGATTTTTTACTGTTCGGGATTCCAACTTGGTACTATGGCGAAGCCCAAGCGGACTGGGACGATTTTTTCCCGACTTTAGAAGAAATTGATTTTAGCGATAAATTAGTGGCCATTTTCGGTTGTGGCGATCAAGAAGACTACGCTGATTATTTCTGTGATGCAATTGGAACAGTGCGTGATATTGTCGAACCTCATGGCGCTATCGTTGTCGGAAACTGGTCAACAGAAGGTTATACCTTTGAAGCCTCAAAAGCCCTCTTAGAAGAAGGCACTTTTATCGGTTTGTGTATTGATGAAGATCGTCAGCCGGAACTCACCGCCGAACGTGTAGAAAAATGGTGTAAACAAATTTATGAGGAAATGTGTTTAGCGGAACTCGCTTAACTCACCATCACATCAGAAGGGAACATTATGTCTGAAGAAAATATTAAATTACTCAAAAAAGCGGGCTTAAAAATTACCGAACCTCGTTTGACTATTTTGGCTTTAATGCAAAGTCACAAAAATGAACATTTTTCTGCAGAAGATGTATATAAAATTTTACTGGAACAAGGCAGCGATATTGGGCTTGCGACAGTTTATCGCGTGCTAAATCAGTTTGATGAAGCGCATATTTTAATCCGTCATAATTTCGAAGGGAATAAATCGGTTTTTGAACTTGCCCCAACAGAACATCACGACCATATTATTTGCGAAGATTGTGGCAAAGTTTTTGAATTTTCCGATAACCTGATCGAACAACGCCAACGAGAAATCAGCGAACAATATGGAATCAAATTAAAAGCGCATAGCTTATATCTTTACGGTAAATGTAGCGATATTGACAAATGCGAAGAAATTAAGAAAGACGAAAAATAATCCTGAAAAAATACCGGCTTAATAATTAAGCGGGTATTTTTCTATATATCTATATAAGAATCACAAAAAAGTGAGCGTTTCCGTTTAGAATATACAACCTAAATCCAAAAGGAGACATTACTTGACAATTCTTTAATTAGTCACAAGACAGAAACTTAATTTAGTTGTGGTAATCACGATTAAATCCACCTCATCGCTCAGTAAGTTTTCAAAATTTGACACAATATCAATGTTAGGAAACCAAGCTAATGCCCGAGTGGTTGAACGTTCAAAAAAAATTTGGGGCTGTACTAGAT
>NZ_MLHJ01000033.1 GCF_001998965.1 Rodentibacter rarus | reverse complement strand
TATGGAATAAAAGTGCGGTGGTTTTACCGTGCTTTTTTTTTGATAATTCAACCTTGTCACTTTGGCTAAAAATAGCCAATTAGTCTCAAAAAACGTTCCGAAACTAAATTGCTGAATATTGATTTATAAGGGGAAATTTATCCAAAAATCGCAATAATTTCGGAACGTAAAATAGCCATCAAGCATTGAAACCACAGGATTTGGTGATATTTTATCTGAATGTCGTAAAAATACGAATGAAAAATTATGCGTAATCGCTGATGTGATGACTTACAGTTTCAGTGTTGTTGGCAAAACCAATGTTCAAAATCCCCTGGATGTTATTGACCGCACTTTTATTAATCTCTATACTACGCGCCGAGTTGGTTAGACAATCGCTGGTTTATTGAAGCCCTTAACCGTGTTCGCACGACCTAGTGGGACAAGTAAACGAGAGGAAAGTCCGAGCTACACAGGGCAGAGTGCCGGATAACGTCCGGGAGGCGTGAGCCTACGACCAGTGCAACAGAGAGAAGACCGCCGTGCAAACGGTAAGGGTGAAAGGGTGCGGTAAGAGCGCACCGTGCCATCGGTAACGGTTGGCAGCAGGGTAAACTCCACTCGTAGCAAGACCAAATAGGAACTCAATGGATGGCCCGTCCAGAGTTCGGGTAGGTCGCTTGAGCGGCGGGGTAATTCGTCGCCTAGAGGAATGATTGTCCACGACAGAACTCGGCTTATCGACCAACTCAATATTTTCAATAAAATGACCGCACTTTAGTTTATTTGTAACGAATGGATTAAAGTGCGGTTATTTTTTTAGCATTTCTCGACATTATGCCGCAAATACACAAAAGGGAAAACGGTCGTATGCCCTTATGAATAACCCCAACATCTGGCTGATGAGGTTGGAGATAATATTAAATCTTTTTCATAGAATGTGATCCCAAATGCTTGGCTAATTCGGCAAGATGTTTTCCGTTGGGAAGGATTAAATCCGGTGAAATATCCATTAAAGGCACGATGACAAATGCTCGATTGTGCATATCATAATGAGGGATGGTGAGGCGTTCGTGTTGGATGATATCATTACCATAAAGTAGAATATCCAAATCTAATGTTCGTTCTCCCCAACGGCGTAAACGGACACGCCCTTGGTCATTTTCGATGCGTTGTAATTCATCTAATAAAGACAAAGGGGCAAGGACAGTTTCAATTTTTGCCACCGCATTCACATAATCAGGCTGATCTTGTGGTCCAAGCGGTTTGCTTTGATAAAAAGCACTCACCGAAAGAAGTTGGGTTTGCGGTAAGTTTTCAATGGCTTTCAATGCATTGTTGAGTTGTTCAATAGGGGTATTTAAATTGCTCCCCAAGGCGATATAAGCCGTGATCATCGTTTGACTCCCATCTTATTATTATGCTGAAGATTTTGGATGACGAGGTTTACGGGCTCGAAAGTATTTTTTCTTTGGTTTTGGATGTAAACGCTGTTGTTCTTGGACAAGCTGATGGCGCTGTTCGCTATTACTGAACTGATATTCATGCCACCATTTAGCGAGTTCAACGATTTCTCCCCCTTCAATCTCAGCACGCATCACTAACAAATCAAAAGCTGCACGAAATTTGGGGTGTTCCATCGTGCGCATTGGGGCTGAACCGGTGCGTTTTAACAATTGCAATTGCAAGAACCAAATATCACGAATCACTGCGGTGTGACGACGTGGTGCTGCCAAGGTGCGACAGAATGCCTCTAAAACGTCATTTCCGGCTAAAGCGTAAGCATCGTGATTATTTAAGCCCCCTTCATTTTTTAACATTTCCACTTTTTCACGCAATGGATACCAAAAAAATGCGGCAAATAAAAAAGCAGGATTAATGCGCAATTTATCGGCGATTCGTTCATCCGTTGAGGTGAGTGCGGTGAGGATCATTCGCTCAGCAAAACTGTCCCCTTTTTCGGTGAAGAAGGAAACAAGGCTAGGAAAGAGCTGTTCGAATAAGCCATATTGACGTAATAAACGATAGGTTTTCACCCCATGACCGGCTTGCAACAATTTCAAACTTTCATCAAAGAGACGGGCTGGAGGAATGTTTTTTAGCAAATAGGCCAATTCACGAATAGGCTGCTCACTCGGCTTTTCAAGGAACATCTCTAATTTCGCCATAAATCGAATTGAACGTAACATTCGTACCGGATCTTCTTGATAACGGGTAACGGGATCGCCAATTAAACGTAATTTTCCGGCTTTGAGATCTTCAATACCGTTGAAATAATCACGCAGTGTATTATCTTGAGGATTGTAATAAAGGGCATTCACGGTGAAATCACGACGTTCGGCATCTTGTTCAATAGTGCCATAGACATTATCACGCAAAAGCATTCCTTCATCATTTTGTTTAGCTTGATGTTCGCTACGGGCATCATTGTGATTAGCACGGAAAGTTGCCACTTCAATGATATCCCGACCAAACATAATATGGGCTAAACGGAAACGGCGACCGACTAAACGACATTGGCGTTGAAAAATTTTTTGAATTTGCTCCGGACGGGCATTGGTCGCCACATCAAAATCTTTTGGTTGTTTACCGAGCAAAAGATCACGAATACAACCGCCAACAATATAGGCTTCAAATCCTTGACGTTGTAATTTTTCGACAACCGTCAGGGCGTTACGACTAAACTGGCGGGGAGTGATCCCCAAATGCGCAGCTTTAATCACATTTTTATGCGATTTATCAGTTTTGTTTTTTTTGTTATGCGGTGCGTTTGAATGCTCAACTCTTCTAGAATGAGCCTTTGTTTGGACGGTTTGTTTTACGCTATTTTGTGATGCTGTTTTTTTCTTTTTACCAAACAAATTTTTAATATAAGTAAAAATAATAAACTCCGTTTGCTGTGGTTGAATCAGGTAAGGGATCGCATATCCTGATGTTGTTATGACATTTCTCTTGCAATGAGAATGTAAAAAGTGCGGTTGGTTTTAACCGCACTTCTATTTCTTTAAACAGAATAAATTAACCGGCGACTTGTTTTTCACGGATTTCCGCAAGGGTTTTACAGTCAATACAAAGGTCCGCCGTTGGGCGGGCTTCCAAACGACGAATACCGATTTCTTCACCGCAAGAGTCGCAGTAACCGAAATCATCGGTATCCAGTTTTTTCAATGTCGCTTCAATTTTTTTCATTAATTTACGCTCCCGATCTCGGTTGCGTAATTCTAGGCTGAACTCCTCCTCCTGAGTCGCACGATCAGCCGGATCAGGGAAATTTGCTGCTTCATCTTGCATATGCGCAACGGTACGCGAAGCCTCTTCCACGATTTGTTCGTGCCAAGCCGTTAAGATTTTTTTAAAGTGAAGAAGTTGATTTTCATTCATATATTCTTCATCTTTTTTTGGTTGATATGGTTTTACGCCTGCCAGCTCTAATAAACTTAACGTTGCCTTTGACATATCTCACTCCTAATACGAACAGAATTTAAGCGTGAAGTTCACGACTTCCTGTCATAGTTTATAGTTCGTTCTCCACAATGTTATTGAGAACCCGATTTTTTGAGGGCGATATAAATAGCAAAACTTTTAGCTTTTAGCAAATAAAATTTCCCTAGCAAAATCGTATTTTGCGATCAATGTCGCAAAATTTATAAGAGAAGATTGCCTATCCACTCAAAAATACATAGCGTGCACACATTTTACTGTGCAATTTTACCCTTATGCCCTTATGCCCTTTACGCTATTTACGCTTGCCACGAGTATGATTGTGGCATCATTGTCGTTGCTCGTGTTACCTGATTTTATGCTCATCACAGTAAAGCAAATGCTGTTGTGTAATTTTATCCTTGCGCTGATCACATTTTGTTTTTACCGGCTCAAAAAATTTTCTGTTTTTCAGATTATTATGCGTTTGAATATTCTGATATTAGCATTGGGCTACGCACACGCTTTCGCTTTGGATTTATTGCATCAAGCGGAGAAAATCTCAGTAAAAAAACAGTCGTTGGAATTTACCATTGAGGAAATATTACACCAACAGGCATATCAAACCTTCATTGTGAGCACGCAATTAGAGGAAGGGGGGGAACCACGGCGAATTTTTCTGAATTGGAAAGCGAAAGAACGCCCTTTTTTAGGTGAACGGTGGCGAGGAGAGGTTTCTCTCCGTCCACTTTCAGCCCGATTGAATTTAGGCGGCTTTGATCGCCAGCAGTGGTATTTTTCCAAAGGCGTGATTGCCACGGGAACATTAAAAAGTGCGGTTAAAATTGACGATGATTTTTCATGGCGGGAGAAAAAATTACAACTGGCGATGAAACAAACAGCGGATTTATCTTCACAAGGATTATTGCTCGCCTTAGCTTTTGGCGAACGTGCTTGGTTAGACAAAAACATCTGGAAAATTTATCAGCAAACAAATACTGCGCATTTAATGGCGATTTCCGGTTTGCATATTGGGTTGGCTATGGGGATCGGGTTTTTACTGATGCGCATTGTGCAATTTTTTCTGCCCTCAAGATTGATTACCCCTTTTTTACCTTTAGTATCCGGTGGGATTTTTGCCGCCTTCTATGCCTATCTCGCCGGGGTGAGTATCCCCACTTTTCGGGCGATTTCTGCCTTGATTTTTGTTTTTGGGTTGCAACTCTATCGGCGGCAGTATTCGCCTTTCCAACTTTTTATTTTAGTGGTGGCATTTCTGCTTTTTTGTGATCCGCTGATGCCTCTTTCACTCAGTTTTTGGCTTTCGGTTGGTGCAGTATGTAGTTTGATTTTTTGGTATCGTTATTTCCCCCTTTCCCTGTTTCAATGGCAACACCGCCCTTTACCGAAAAAAGTGCGGTGGATTTTGGGGTTATTTCATTTACAGTTTGGTTTATTGCTGTTATTCACGCCACTACAACTCTTGTTATTTAACGGGGTAGCATTGAATGGTTTTTTTGCCAATGTGATCGCAGTCCCCCTATATAGTTTTTTGCTTGTTCCCCTGATTTTATTTTCCGTAATGGCAAACGGGGTGGGCGAAGCTTGGCAATTAGCGAACGCCTTGGGGGAGGGGATAACGCAAATACTTGCTTTTTTTCAGGAAAATTGGGTGGCTATTTCGCAAAATTTATCTTTGATTTTGACCGCACTTTTCAACCTGTTTTTTGCTTTTCTCATTTATTTTATTTATCGTGAAAAACCGCTTTTTGTGCAAAAACTGAAACCGTCACGATGTTTCACCTTAACGCTTCAACCTTTACCTGCCATTAAGAAAAAACAGGGCATAAGCATTTCAATTGGTATTGCGCTGTTATCTCTCTCAATTTTTGTTTTTCGACAATATCAAAAACCGATTTGGCAACTTGATACGCTGGATGTAGGACAAGGCTTGGCAACCTTGATTGTCAAAAATGGTCGGGGGATTTTATATGATAGCGGTGCGGTATGGAAAGGCGGTTCTATGGCGGAATTAGAAATTTTGCCCTATTTGCAACGGGAAGGCATTGTGTTGGATACATTGATTTTAAGCCATGACGACAACGATCATTCAGGTGGGGCAAAAGTGATACTCAATACCTTTCCAAATGTGGCATTGATGAGCCCTTCGGAAAAAAACTACGGCGAAAGTCACCGCACTTTTTGTGTGGCAGGTAACACATGGGAATGGCAAGGTATTCGATTTCAAGTGATTTCTCCACAAAAGCCGGTAAAACGTGCCGATAATCCGGATTCTTGCGTGATTTTGCTGGATGATGGCAAGTATAAGGTCTTGCTGACCGGTGATGCGGAAATTCAAAATGAACGGATTTTTGCCCGCACTTTAGGGAAAATTGATGTGCTGCAAGTAGGGCATCATGGCAGTAAAACCTCCACCGGTGAAATGTTACTTTCACACACGAAACCGGATCTTGCGATGATTTCAAGTGGGCGTTGGAATCCTTGGAAATTCCCTCATCCGACAGTCATAGAACGTCTTAAACGACATCAAAGTATAGTAGAAAATACAGCAATTTCAGGGCAAATTCGGGTGAGTTTTTATCCAAATAATTGGAAAATTGATCGTGCAAGAACCGCTTTTTCGCCTTGGTATGCGCGAGTGATTGGATTATCAAGGGAATAAAAGGTACAATGCGACCGAATTTTTTTTCGGATAATAATTCATATGCAAGATAAAGACCTTTCCACTATGCAAACCTTCAAGCGTTTGTGGCCAATGATTAAACCTTTTAAAGCGGGCTTGGTTGTCGCTGCCGTTGCGCTTGTGCTCAATGCTTTAGCGGATTCCGGCTTAATTTATTTATTGAAACCGCTGCTTGATGAGGGATTTGGTAAAACGGATCATACTTTTTTGAAAACGATGGCGTTCGTTGTCGTAGGGATGATTTTCCTGCGCGGACTGAGTAGCTTTATTTCTAACTATTGTTTGGCTTGGGTTTCCGGCAAAGTGGTGATGACAATGCGTCGTCGCTTATTTAAGCATCTTATGTTTATGCCGGTGAGCTTTTTTGATCGTCATCCTTCCGGCAAATTGCTTTCCCGTATTACCTATGATTCTGAAATGATCGCCAATTCTTCTTCGAATTCCTTGGTCACCATTGTACGGGAAGGGGCGTATATTCTTTCTCTACTTGCCGTGATGTTTTATACCAGCTGGGAATTGACATTAGTGTTATTTGTGATCGGTCCGATTATTGCCCTGTTGATTCGTATCGTGTCAAAAATCTTCCGTAAACTCAGTAAAAATTTGCAAGATTCCATGGGAGAACTCACCTCCACCACAGAACAAATGTTAAAAGGGCATAAAGTGGTGCTTTCTTTTGGGGGGCAGTATGTGGAAGAAGCGCGTTTTAATCAGGTGAGTAACGATATGCGCCGTAAAGGAATGAAAATGGTAACCGCTGATGCGATTTCCGATCCGGTGGTACAAATTATTGCTTCTCTTGCCCTAGCTGCGGTACTTTATTTAGCGACCACGCCATTAATCGCTGATGATAATCTAAGTGCGGGTTCTTTCACTGTGGTGTTTTCCTCAATGCTGGCGATGATGCGTCCACTGAAATCCTTAACCAACGTTAATTCTCAATTCCAACGGGGAATGGCGGCTTGCCAAACCTTATTTGCCATTTTAGATTTAGAACCGGAAAAAGATAACGGGCGTTACAAAGCAGAACCAGCAAAAGGGCACTTGGAATTTAAAAATGTGAGCTTTGCTTATGAAGGCAAAGAGGAACTCGCATTAAATAACATTTCCTTCAACATTCCGGCGGGTAAAACCGTGGCATTGGTGGGGCGTTCCGGTTCAGGGAAGTCTACTATTGCCAACCTCGTCACTCGTTTCTATGATATTTCACAAGGTGAAATTCTGCTTGATGGCGTGAATATTCAGGATTACCGTTTATCCAATTTACGTCAAAATTGTGCGATGGTTTCTCAACAGGTGCATTTGTTTAACGATACAATTGCGAACAATATCGCCTATGCTGCAAAGGATAAATACACCCGTGAAGAAATTATCGCCGCCGCCAAAGCCGCTTATGCCTTAGAGTTTATTGAAAAATTGCCCCAAGGTTTTGATACCGTCATCGGTGAAAATGGGGCGAGTTTATCCGGAGGGCAACGTCAGCGTTTGGCAATCGCTCGAGCCTTATTGCGTAGTGCGCCGGTGTTAATTTTGGATGAAGCCACTTCAGCCCTTGATACAGAATCTGAACGGGCAATTCAATTGGCACTGGATGAATTGAAAAAAGATCGCACCGTCCTTGTGATTGCTCACCGCCTATCAACCATTGAAAATGCCGACGAAATTTTAGTGATTGAACACGGCGAAATTCGTGAACGGGGTAATCATAGTGAACTGCTCGCTTTAGAGGGAGCATACAAACAATTACATAGTATGCAGTTTAGTGGGTAGCTTTAACGCAGGTTGAAAAACTTGCGTTATTTTCTTTGCACTTTTGAGAGGAACATTTATGCCATTTTGGTATTCCCATTCAAAACTTGCTTGGCTTTTTCTACCGTTTTCACTGTTATTTTGGTTAATTAGCCAAATTCGTGTTCTCTTGTTTTCCCTTGGGCTGAAGGCTTCCTATCGCGCCCCCAAACCGGTGGTGATTGTGGGGAATTTATCCGTTGGGGGGAATGGAAAAACCCCGGTGGTGGTGTGGCTGGTGGAAGAAATAAAAAAACGTGGGTTGCGGGTTGGGGTGATTTCCCGTGGCTATGGTAGCCATACGAAGACTTATCCCTTATTGGTGACAGCAAAAACTGATCCCTTTGAAGGGGGGGATGAGCCGGTTCTCGTCGCTCAACGCACCGGTGTACCGGTGGTGATTTCACCAAATCGCCGACAAGCTATTGAGCAACTTTTGACGTACAGCGATTGCGACATCATTATTTCCGATGACGGATTACAACATTATCAATTGCAACGAGATATAGAAATTGTGGTGATGGATGCAGAACGAGCCCTTGGTAATGGCTTTGTATTGCCCGCCGGTCCTTTGCGTGAATTGCCAAGCCGATTAAAAACCGTGGATTTTGTGATTACCAATGGCGGTAAAAATCAATATTCCGAGGCGGTGATGACCTTAGTGCCTCATTATGCTGTTAATTTAAAAACCAATGAAAAACGCCCGTTGAGTGATTTTCAGTCCGCTATTGCTATTGCCGGTATTGGTCATCCGCCACGTTTTTTTACCATGTTGGAAAAATTAGGCATAACCCTAATACAAACCCAAAGTTTCCAAGATCATCAACATTTTAATGCCTCACAATTGGAAAAATTTCCGCAAAATCAACCGCTCTTTATGACGGAAAAGGATGCGGTAAAATGCCAAGCCTTTGCGCAAGAAAACTGGTGGTATGTGCCGGTGGTGGCTGAGGTGGTGGAAGCGGAAAAACAAGGCGAAAATTTACCGCACTTTTGGAAAAAAATAGAAGCACTCGTGGAGCGATACAACAATGCCTGAGCGACTAAATCCAAGATTGCTTGAAGTGATCGCTTGCCCTCGTTGCTTGGCTCGTTTGCAATATGATGCTGAAAATCAACGATTAGTTTGTCGCTATGAACAGTTGGCTTATCCTATTGAAAACGGTGTGCCACTGTTAGTCGCAGAAAAAGCAGAGAAGATCACAGATTAACTTTTGGGCGGTTAAACGCCTGAGAATGGTTAAAGATTAAGAAGGAATAGTTTATGTCATTTACTGTTATTATCCCCGCCCGTTTTGCCTCCTCCCGTTTGCCGGGGAAACCCCTTGCGGAAATTGCCGGAAAACCGATGATTCAACATGTCTTTGAAAAAGCACGGCAATCGGGGGCAAACCGTGTGATTATTGCTACGGATAACGAAAATGTTGCCGCCGTTGCACAAGACTTTGGGGCGGAAGTCTGTTTAACATCCGAACATCATAATTCCGGAACAGAGCGTTTAGCCGAGGTGGTGGAAAAACTGGCGATTTCCGATGATGAAATTATCGTCAATATTCAAGGAGATGAACCCCTTATTCCCCCTGTTATTGTTCGTCAGGTAGCGGAAAACTTAGCGAAATTTAATGTGAATATGGCAACCCTTGCTGTGAAAATTAATGAAGCGGAAGAATTATTTAATCCGAATGTCGTCAAAGTGGTAACGGACAAAGACGGCTATGTGCTGTATTTTTCCCGTTCCGTCATTCCTTACGATCGGGATCAATTTATAGGCTTGCAAGAGATCACAAAAGCCACGTTGGCGAATGTATATTTACGCCATATCGGTCTTTATGCTTATCGTGCCGGTTTCATTAAAAAATATGTGCAATGGTCGCCGACACAGTTAGAAAATTTAGAAAAACTGGAACAATTGCGTGTGTTATGGAATGGTGAACGGATCCACGTTGAACTGGCAAAAGAAGTGCCTGCCGTGGGCGTGGATACGGCGGAAGATCTCGAAAAAGTGCGGTCGATTTTAGCGGCGAATTAAGATGTTTGATGCAAAAAAATTTCTGACAACGGTTTCCCATGAACCCGGTGTTTATCGTATGTATGACGATAAAGATCAGGTGATTTATGTGGGGAAAGCGAAAGATTTAAAAAAGCGTCTGTCGAGCTATTTCCGTTCCAATCTCAGCAGTAAAAAAACCGAAGCCTTGGTCGCTTCCATTCATCATATCGACACTACGATCACCTCTTCTGAAACGGAAGCCTTATTGTTGGAACACAATTTCATCAAGCTTTATCAGCCCCGTTATAATGTGCTGTTGCGTGATGATAAATCCTATCCTTTTATCTTATTAACCAAAGAACGCCACCCCCGTATAACGGCTTACCGAGGGGCAAAAAAAATTGCCGGTGAATATTTTGGGCCTTATCCCCATGCAGGGGCAGTGCGGGAAACCTTATCTTTGCTGAAAAAATTATTTCCGGTACGACAGTGTGAAAACTCCGTTTATGGCAATCGCTCCCGCCCTTGTTTGCAATATCAAATCGGGCGTTGTTCTGCACCTTGTATTGCAGGTTATGTCACTGATGAAGAGTATTCACAACAAGTGGAATTGGCACGTTTATTTTTACAAGGTAAAGATCAACAAGTGTTGGATTATTTAATTGGCAAAATGGATCAGGCAAGTCGGGATTTGGATTTTGAGCAAGCCGCCCGTTATCGGGATCAAATTCAAACAGTACGATCAGTGATTGAAAAACAGTTTGTATCGAATGAGCGGTTAGATGATATGGACATTATGTCCATTGCCTATCAACAGGGTTTGGCTTGTGTGCAAGTGATGTTTATCCGCCAGGGAAAAGTGTTGGGTAATCGTAGCTATTTCCCTAAAGTGCCGGCCAATACGGATCTTTCTGAGCTCACGGAAACCTTTGTGGGGCAATTTTATTTGCAAGGGCATCAAGGTAGAACGATTCCAAATAGCATCATTGTGGATCGAAAACTCATAGAAAAAGCGGAATTAGAAACCCTGCTCACAGAGCAAGCAGGTAGGAAAGTGACGATCCAAGAAACGGTGAAAGGGGATAAAGGAAAATATCTGCAACTGGCGCAGGTGAACGCAAAAGCCGCTCTTGCAACCCAACTCAAGCAATCCTCACGAATGGGCGAGCGTTATCAGGCATTATGCGAATTATTGGGGATGTCGGAAATTAAGCGAATGGAATGTTTTGATATTAGTCACACCATGGGGAACCAAACGGTGGCGTCTTGTGTGGTGTTTAATCAAGAAGGCCCATTAAAATCCGATTATCGCCGTTTTAATATTGAAGGCATTACTGGGGGGGATGATTATGCCGCAATGGAGCAGGCGCTCAAAAAACGCTATGACCGTGATTTAGAAGAAGACAAAATTCCTGATGTGATCTTTATTGACGGCGGAAAAGGGCAACTTAACCGTGCTTTAGCGGTATTTCAGAATCTGAATGTAAAATGGGATAAAAATCGACCGCACTTAATAGGCGTGGCGAAAGGGGTTGATCGCCGGGCCGGGCAGGAGGTGCTGATGATCAGTAAACAACACCGTGAAATTCATTTGCCCGATGACAGTTTGGCGTTGCATTTAATCCAACATATTCGTGATGAAAGTCACCATCACGCCATTAGCGGACATCGCAAAAAACGGCAAAATGCCTTCACCCAAAGTGGGCTTGAAACCATTGAGGGGGTCGGGGCAAAACGCCGTCAAGCGCTGTTGAAATATCTTGGCGGCTTGCAAGGTGTGAAAAATGCCACGTTGGACGAAATCGCTTCAGTTCCGGGGATTTCAAAGAAATTAGCGGAAACGATTTATGAAACTTTAAGAAGTTGATGAAATATCTATTGTATTCTTTGGAAAGAGATTATGACTTCGTTCTTAGAATTTTATCATTGGAGAGATTAAATTAGATGTTAATTCCGGCAAAATTAATTTGTAATTATCGCTTGCAAAACAGTGTATCACGTACTTCATTACTACAATATCTTGATAAATCAAGCGATTATCCCCTCGTATTAATTCACGCTCCCGCCGGTTATGGAAAAACAACACTGGTTTCTCAATGGGTGGGACATCAGAAAAATGTGGGGTGGTATTCATTGGATGAAAGCGATAATCAACCGGGTAGATTTGCTGCTTATTTTATTGCCGCATTACAGACCGCACTTGGGCAAGAAATTGAAACCGATGAATCCTTGTATATCCAAAAGGATTTACAAACGCTTTTTACTCAGCAACTCGTGAAAATATCAGCCGTTACCGAGCATTTTTATTTAATTATTGACGATTATCACATCATTGATAATGAAGAAATTCACGAGGCATTAAAATACTGGGTCCGTCATCAGCCGACTTGTATGACATTGATTTTAATTTCCCGCTCGGTACCGCCTTTAGGTATTGCCGGTTTGCATGTTCAAGAACAATTATTGGAAATTAATAGTCACCAGCTTTCTTTTAATCATCAAGAAAGTGTCGAATTTTTTCACTCTCGTTTCAACGAGAGCATTACACCACAAGAAATTGCCTCACTTTGTGATGAGGTGGAAGGCTGGCCAACGGCACTTCAACTTATCAGTCTCTCCGCTAAGCAGAAAAAACTTCCTTTAAAAGATGCCGCCAAACGTTTAGCAAAACTGAATAATTTTCATATTTATAGCTATCTGAGCGAGGAAGTCTTTGCCCAAATTGATCAGGATACGAAACGATTTATCTTGCGTTGCTCCATTTTGCGTTCAATGAATGAAACCTTGGTACAGCAGGTGACCGGTGAGCTTAATGGTCGAAATAAATTAGAAGCGATTGAAAAACAAGGACTTTTTTTACAACAAATGAATGCTGAAGATAATTGGTGGCGATTCCATCCCTTATTTGCTTCATTTTTAACCCATTATTGTCAATTAGAGCTCGCTGAAGAGCTTGCTCAACTTCACGGAAAAGCCGCAATTGCTTGGTTGAAATTAGGCTATACCACAGAGGCCTTATATCACGCCGTTCAACTAGAAGATCACCGTATTTTACTTAATATTCTCTCGGAACAAGGTTGGAAATTATTTCATCAAGGCGAGCTGAAACTACTTGAGCAGCACCTCGACTATTTGGATGATATGAGCTTTGTTCAATCCCCCCAGCTAATTTTATTAAAAGCGTGGTTGGCGCAAAGTCAGCACCGTAATGCGGAAGTGAATGATATTTTTGAACATTTTGATCGAGTGCTTGCCGATCAAAAAATTCAATTGAGCCAAGGGATTCAGCCGGAATTTGATGTGTTGCGTGCACAGGTGGCGATTAATCAAGGCGATGAAAGGACTGCACTTCATTTAGCGATTCAAGCGCTCGATCATTTGTCAAACACCAAACACCAAACACCAAACACCAATTATGCCAAAATTGTGGCAACTTCCGTCATTGGTGAAGCATATCATTGTCAGGGAAATTTCACCGATGCGTTGGAAATGCTTCAAAAAGCCGAAAAAATGGCGTGGAAATATCACACGCCCCATAATATTTTATGGGCATTACTTCAACAATCGGAGATTTTTATTGCTCAAGGATTTACGCAGGCAGGCTATGACATCTTAGATAAAGCCAGTGCTTTTGTGAAAGAGTATCACCTACAAAAAGTGCCAATGTACGAGTTTTTGCTCCGCTTAAAAGGGCAAATTTTATGGGATTGGTACAATTTGGATAAAGCGGAGGCTATGGCAAATGCCGGTATCAAGGTATTAAATAAAGATGAGGAGCGTCTGCAATGTTTAGCCTTATTATGCAAAATCTCTATTGTGCGGGGCGATTTGGATAATGCCTCTCGCCTTCTAAAACAAATTATTGATTTGCAAAAAACACATCATTACCACCAAGATTGGGATGCGAATGCGAACCAAGTCAAAATTGTGCTATGGCAAATGTTAGGGGATGTGAAATCTGTTGAGGCTTGGCTTGTGCAAACTCACCGTCCGATCAATGAAAAAAATCACTTCAATCAAGTTCAGTGGCGTAATATTGCGAGAGCATTAATCTTGTTAGAAAAATATGATGAGGCGGAGAAAATCTTAAATCGTGTCATTCAAACAGCTCAAAAACTGAAATTGATCAGCGACTTAAATCGTGCACTTATCTTACGGAACCGCCTTTATTATCTCACAGGAAATAAGGACGCGGCACAACAGGATTTAATTCAGGCTTTGCAACTTACCCGACAAACCAATTTTATTAGTGTTTTTGTCGTTGAAGGTGAAACGATGGCACAACAGATTCGTCAGTTACTGCAATCCAATATATTAGACGAGTTAACTGTACATAAAGCGCAGTTTATTTTACGTAACATCAATCAGTATTATCGACATAAGTTTGCCCACTTTGATGAACAATTTGTCAATAACCTTATTTCTAACCCCAAAGTGCCTGAATTATTAAAAATTAGCCCTCTGACACCACGAGAATGGCAAGTGCTGGGGCTTATTTATTCGGGTTACAGTAATGAGCAGATTTCAGATGAATTACAAGTGGCAACGACGACAATAAAAAGCCATATTCGCAATCTTTATCAAAAAATTGGTGTATCAAATCGTAATGAAGCAATTGATTATGCAAAAGAATTGTTGCAATTAATGGGGTATCGGTAATTTATCTTAGGCGATCTTCCGAAAAATAGCGGTATTGTTTCGCCATTTCATAGCTTGATTTGTGTTTTATTCGTAAGGACATATTTCGTGTGTCCTTACGTTTATTGCCATAAATACTAAAAAATAAAGCGTTTTTTGACCGCTCTTTGGGGAGATTTGGGCAAATAAAAAAGCCACCTTATTTCAAGGTGGCAAAATTTAAGCAGCAAAATCGTATTATTTAGAAGAAACTTGTTGTAAGAAAATTTTTCGTGGTGAAGTTAAACCGAGTTTTTCTGCTTCATTTACTAAATTTAATGCACGGTTTACGTCATTTTGTTTTAAGGCATTCGTTACCGCTTGTTTGAAATAGGCTTCTGTTTCCTTATCCACTGCGGTGACAACGGCTTTTGGGTTGCTTTCCGTTTTTTGTACAGGCTGTGTGCCAACCGGCTGATTTGAAGCGGTTTTCTTGCCGGTAAAGATATCCGTTGGAAGACCGATAAAACGTGTCCCGTCAGCCGCTATTACATTGATATTAATCTCCCCATAAGGACTGTGCTTGACTTCAATATCTGCAATTGCCGGTGGTTGTTTTCCTGTGGCTTTAGCAAAACTTTTAGCCGGGTGGGGAACCATTGTGGTTTTTTGTACATCTTGTGCTGTGGTATAAACCAACAGATAAATATAATCTTGGTTTGGCGCTGGGGTTAAATTCAATTCTGCAACAAAACGATTAGGCTGTAATCCCCGCTCACCTTCAAATTTAAAATCTGAAGAAGAATAACGTGCTGCAATATTAAATTGACTATCCAAAACAATAGCGCTCGGTATAAATACGTGATCTTTGGCAACCGGGCTGGCAATGCGGATTTCCAGTGTGCCTTGATTGGCTGGAATACGATATGCCGCAACCGGGCTTTCCATACCGGCGAATGGCACAATGAAATTCTGTTTTTGTTGGGCGTTTAATGTGGTGGTGAGTGTTTCGGAGTAGGGAACATCTTTCCAATTTAATTGTGATAACACCGTGGAGTTAATATGATTCGGTGTTGCAGCGCTTGGCAAAACAACTAACATATTAGCCAATAGAAGTGCGGTAGAAAAAAGTGTTTTTTTCATATTAACCTCATAAACATAAAAAGAAGGGGAGAGCAACTCTCCCCCATAACTAATCGGTGATTACCACCAAGCTTCAAATTGAACTCCGGCAATAAATTCACTGTCTTTCGCTTTGTAACCCGCGGAAGTACGCGCATCCGTATTGAATTTATCATTCCAGTGGGCGTAAGTACCGAACACACGGATAGCAGGACGAGCCCAAATGCTTGAACCGGCTTGCCATTGTTGTGCAAGGGTTACTTTGGTCAGGTCATTTTTCTTACCGGTGGCTTGATCTTTAATACGATCATAACCCACTTCCACCAATGAACTCATTGTATCCGTCCATTTATACATTGGACGCACACCGGCAGAATACCACGTTTTACCTTGTTTGTTATCCAAGTCGGTTTTTTCATAAATTAACGCATACATCACTTCGATCTTATCTGTTGCGGACACCACACCTTGGTTGATTAAGCGAAGCATATGACCTTTATTATTGACTGAACCGCCTTGAGAATGTCCGGTACTCCAAGAAGTCATTGAATCTGTTGCGTATTGTGCAGTGAATTTATTGAAACCACCAAAAAATTCGCCTTGGGTATGTTCTAAAGTGACCATATAACCGTTTTTGCTTGCCCCTTGTTCACGGGATGCGTGGTTTTTGGTATGAGAATTGCCATAGTCAAAACCGATTTCTAAACGACCATTTTCACTGACTTTCAAATCAGCTAAACGAATATCAAAGACATCGTTATAAACATCTTTGTTTTTATCCTGACTAGAATCCCATTTTTTGGTTAAAGGGTTATATGTCCATCCGTAAGCCCCATCTCGCTCAGTATTACGGGTGACTGCTAGAGATAATTTACCAAAGCCTAAATCAACGTTTTCAACCCCTGCACCGGGACCGGAAATATCCCAGTAGTAGAAGTCGTTCATATGAACATCATGACGTTGATAGAAACGTTTACCTGCCCATAATGTTGCACCCGGTAAACTCTCTGCGAAGTTTTTAAATTGTACGTTGATTTCACGCAAAGCCGGGCTGGTATCTTCCCAATCGCCTTGTTGATTAACACTATAAGCCACATTGGAATCTAAATAGAAGGATTTATTGCCCTCTTGATAGAGCTCTTGCCCTAGTTTAAATTCCGCATAGGTTTCGGCTTCATTACCTAGACGGTACTTAGAACTGCCGCCATTGACTGCAAAGGCTGATTGCTCACCACCACCGGATGTCCAACCGATACCGGAACGGGCATAACCATGAAAATCAACCGCACTTGCGGATGTTGCCATTAATACGCCTGCAATTGCAGTTGCGAGTAGTGTTTTTTTGTTGTTCATAATAACTCTCTCTTTGTTATTGGTTAATTTAGGATCAAAATGAAAGCCGACAAGAATCCCATCCGTTCTTGCCGGGTAAATGTTTATACACCGATTTCTTTAAACAGACGGCGGCAAGCTGTGCCGTCTTCTTTAAATAAATGACAACGTTCCGGCATAATGCCAATCTCAATTTCATCGCCTTCCTCGACCAATACCACATCGTTTTGACGATAAACAAATATCGGTTGATGAATTTCCGGTATTTCAAGATGGATTTGGGTTTCGTGACCCAATAATTCCACGACTTGAACAATTCCACGTAAGCGAATTTCCGCTTGAGAGACAGGGATCACGTGTTCAGGGCGAACACCCAAAGATAACATTTCACCGACTTTTACCCCCTTGCCTTCCACCGGAACCCAAAAAGTATGATGATTAGAGTCAGGCAATTCCACACGGACACGTTCAGGCTCTACAGCGGTGACCCGTACCGGTAAGAAATTCATTTTTGGTGAGCCAATGAAACCGGCAACAAAGCGATTTGCCGGATAATGATAAAGTTCTAATGGTTTGCCGACTTGAGCGACATTGGTGGCGATATCAGGATTATTTCCAAGGGCTTGTAACACAACAATTTTGTCCGCTAAGGTCATCGCTTCCACCTGATCGTGGGTGACATAAATCATCGTACGGCCCAATTTTTTATGTAATTTGGAGATCTCAACCCGCATTTGTACACGCAAGCCGGCATCAAGATTTGAAAGCGGTTCGTCTAATAGAAAAACTTCGGGTTGTGAAACTAAGGTTCGACCAATTGCAACCCGTTGGCGTTGACCACCTGACAGTGCTTTAGGTTTTCGATCAAGTAAATGGGCAAGCTGTAATATTTCAGCGACTTGATTAACACGCTGATCCCGCTCTTCCTTGCTCACCCCCGCTAATTTCAAACCGAATGACATATTATCGGCGACATTTAAATGAGGATATAACGCATAAGATTGGAAAACCATCCCAATACCACGTTTTGCCGGCTCCACGTCGTTCATTCGCTTCTCGCCAATGAACAAATCACCGCTTGTAATATCTTCAAGTCCGGCAATCATTCGCAATAATGTTGACTTTCCACAACCTGAAGGTCCGACAAATACGACAAATTCACCTTCGTTAATTTCTAAATTAACATTTCTTGAAATGTGGATATCCCCATAGGATTTATTGACATTACGTAGTGATACATTGGCCATAACAAAACCTCATCAACATCAATTGTTTTCTTTGGGCATACATCATTGCCTATCTCGAGCGAGAAAAAATCATCCTTTTATCATTTTTTTGAGGATTAGAAGAAAAAAGTATGGCATTTTGCTATTTACAGGACTCGCGGAGAATAAAATGGATTTTTTTATTAATTCTTTGAGCTAGATCATATTTTATTATTTAAAAAATGTGATCCTTTTCACAAAACAAAAAAATATTAGAAATATTGCAGGATAATTCCGTGGGGGCGTAGATAAAGGGATGATAACAAAGGAGAATATTTATTGATAATTTGACCTCATTAAACAAGATTATCTTTCTATGTTTAACGCCCTAAATTTATTGATAAACTCTCAAGGAGTGTACTATGAGCAAAACATTGTTGAAATTCACCTTAACTGCTGTTGCAGGCTTGGTCTTATCTTCTTCCGTGATGGCTAAGATGACAGAAGGAAAATTGGTTATTTGGATCAACGGAGACAAAGGTTATAACGGACTTGCAGAAGTCGGTAAAAAATTTGAAGCCGATACCGGGGTGTCCGTTCTTGTGGAACATCCGGACAAATTAGAAGAAAAATTCCCACAGGTTGCTTCGACCGGTGATGGTCCGGATATTATTTTCTGGGCGCACGACCGTTTTGGAGGCTATGCGCAATCCGGTTTACTCGCCGAATTACAACCAAGCCAAGAATTTAAAGATAAATTTGTTGATTTCGCCTGGGATGCAGAAACTTATAACGGCAAAGTGATTGGTTATCCTGTTGCGATTGAAGCCTTATCACTTATCTACAATAAAGATCTCACACCTGAAGCACCGAAATCTTGGGAAGACATTTTAGCGTTAGATAAAAAACTGAAAAAAGAAGGTAAAAACGCGATTATGTGGAACTTGGCAGAGCCTTATTTTACTTGGCCTGTGGTTGCCTCAAATGGAGGTTATGCATTTAAATATGCTAACGGTCGTTATGATGCTAATGATATTGGCGTAAATAACGAGGGTTCACAAAAAGGGTTACAGTTTGTTGTGGATATGGTGAAAAACAAAGTGATCAATGCCGATATGGACTATGCGGTTGCGGAAGCGAGTTTTAATAAAGGTGAAACAGCCTTAACCATTAACGGTCCTTGGGCGTGGGGAAATATTGAGAAAAGTAAAATTAACTATGGTGTAGCAGTACTCCCAACATTAAATGGTCAAGCCTCTAAGCCGTTTGTTGGGGTATTGAGTGCCGGTGTGAATGCGGCAAGTCCGAATAAGGACTTTGCGAAAGAATTTTTAGAAAATTATCTGCTGACTGATGAAGGGTTGGCAACGGTTAATGCGGATAAACCATTGGGGGCGGTCGCATTAAAATCTTACCAAGCGCAATTGGCAAAAGACTCTCGCATCGCTGCGACAATGACAAATGCACAAAATGGTGAAATTATGCCAAATATTCCGCAAATGACAGCGTTTTGGTATGCAGAGCGTAGTGCGATTATTAATGCGGTCTCAGGTCGTCAAGATGTGAAAGCGGCATTGGATGATGCACGAGCTAGAATTCAAAAACAATAATCTTACTTCAGGCGGGTATATCACCCGCCTAGTCCGTCTTGGATATTCCCAAAAGTGCGGTCAAAATTATCGCTGTTTTAAGTTTGATTTTATTGGATAGGCACGCATTTTTTATATCACTTAAATGTGATAATTAATTTCTCAGCATTTCGAGGTGTATTATGCTAAAAAACATTGATCCCGCTCCATCGAAATTTTCTATGAACTGGTTAAAAATGCTATTAATCGGTGCTGTTCTCCTGATTGATTTTTATCTGGTTATGCTTATGTATTCTCGTGGAGAATATTTATTTGCACTTCTAACCCTAGTGATCCTCACATCCGGTGTCTATATTTTTAGCAGTCAAAAAGTCTATGCTTGGCGCTATGTTTTTCCCGGAATGATGGGAATGGTGATTTTCATTTTATTCCCGCTTGTTGCTACCATTGCGATTGCATTTACCAATTATAGTGGCACAAATCAGCTTTCTTTTGAGCGAGCCCTTAATGTACTGACCCAACAGTATTATTTTTCCGGTAGCAAATATGATTTTAAATTGTATCCGCAAACTGATGAACGTTTTCAATTGGTTTTGCACAATAAAATCACGGATCAATTTTTTGTTTCAGATAATATTTTATTGACCGATACCCCGGTAAACGTAATCGAAAAAGCACCTCCGGAAGGGGACAGTGCGCCATTAAAAGTGGTGACACAAAATCGTTCAGCATTACAAGCAATGAGCGTCATATTGCCTGATGGAAATGAATTGACAATGAGTTCGTTACGTCAATTTTCAGAACAAAAAATGCGTTACAGCTACGATGAAAATACACGGATTTTAACCAACAATGAAACAATGAAACGTTATCGTGCTAACGACGATAAGGGCTTTTTCCAAGTCATTAATGCCGCAGGGGAATGGGAAGACGAAACCCTTGAGCCGGGTTATACAGTGGCAACAGGCTTTCATAATTTTGTGAAAATTTTTACCGATGAAGGCATTCAGAAACCATTTGTACAAATTTTTATTTGGACAATTATTTTCTCGGTGTTGACTGTGGTGTTTACCGTGATTATTGGTATGGTTCTTGCCTGTATCGTGCAGTGGGAAGCCTTGCGGGGTAAAGGAATTTATCGCCTATTGCTGATTTTGCCTTATGCCGTACCCGCATTTATTTCCATTTTGGTTTTTAAAGGATTGTTTAACCAAAGCTTTGGTGAGATCAATATGATTTTAAATAATCTTTTTGGTATCTCACCGGAATGGTTTAACGATCCGTTACTCGCCAAAATAATGATTCTCATCGTGAACACTTGGTTAGGCTACCCTTATATGATGATTTTGTGTATGGGGCTACTCAAAGCTATTCCGCAAGATCTTTATGAAGCCTCCGCAATGGATGGCGCATCCACTTGGCAAAATTTCACTAAAATTACTTTTCCTTTGCTGTTAAAACCATTAACCCCCTTAATGATCGCCAGTTTTGCCTTTAATTTTAACAACTTTGTATTGATTCAATTATTGACTAATGGTCGTCCGGATATGATTGGAACAACAACGCCTGCCGGTTATACGGATTTATTAGTGAGCTATACCTACCGTATTGCTTTTGAAGGAAGCGGAACACAAGATTTCGGACTCGCCGCAGCGATTGCGACCCTTATCTTCTTGCTGGTAGGTGGATTGGCATTATTAAATATTAAAGCAACCAAAATGAAATTAGATTAGGAGAATGACTATGGCTATTGTACAACCCAAATCTATGCGTTATCGCCTCTGGGCAACACACGCTGTATTAATCCTATTCATTTCACTTATTATGTTCCCCTTATTAATGGTGATTGGCATTTCATTACGTCCGGGAAATTTAGCGCTTGGCGATATTATTCCGAGCGAAATTTCTTGGGAACACTGGAAACTTGCCTTGGGGTTTGATGTTGTTCATTCGGACGGTTCTGTGACGCCGCCACCGTTCCCGGTGCTACTCTGGTTGTGGAATTCGGTGAAGGTTGCCACCATTACAGCGGTGGGGATTGTCACCCTTTCCACAACCTGTGCTTATGCCTTTGCAAGAATGAAATTCAAGGGCAAGAAAACCTTATTACAAGGAATGTTAATTTTCCAAATGTTCCCTGCTGTCTTATCACTTGTGGCACTTTATGCATTATTCGATCGCTTAGGGCAATATGTTCCGTTTCTCGGATTAAATACCCACGCCGGTGTCATCTTTGCCTATTTAGGTGGGATCGCCTTGCACGTTTGGACGATTAAAGGCTATTTTGAAACCATTGATGGTTCTTTAGAGGAAGCGGCAGCACTAGACGGTGCAACACCTTGGCAGGCATTCCGCTTAATTTTGTTACCATTATCCGTTCCAATTTTAGCGGTTGTTTTTATCCTTTCGTTTATCGCAGCCATTACGGAAGTGCCTGTTGCTTCATTGCTCTTACGTGATGTGAATAGCTACACCCTTGCAGTGGGGATGCAACAATATCTTTATGCGCAAAATTATCTTTGGGGGGATTTTGCTGCCGCCGCAGTATTGTCCGCTATCCCAATCACTGCCGTATTCTTGATTGCTCAACGCTGGTTAGTTGGTGGTTTAACGGCCGGTGGGGTAAAAGGATAATAAGGTAGCCTAATACAGAGAAAAGCCTGATTCACATGGTGGATCAGGCTTTGTCGCCTTAGATGAGATAGGGGTTATCAATTAAAGGTTATTTCTCTTTCCAATAACCAATCCATTCTTTCAATAACTGCATATTTTTCGCCATTGCGCCGCCTTGTGGGATGAAATGCATGAGCGTTAACCCATATTCTTTAGGTGTGATGCCTTCGCCCACACTGGCAGTCAATACATCAAATCCTTGCTGTTGGAAAAGTAATTTGGCTCGCTGCATATGCCATTCATTGGTGACAAGAATAATTTTGTTGATTCTCTCTTTTTCCAAGATTTGTTTGGTAAATCGTGCATTTTCTTTAGTGGTTAAGGCGTGAGGCTCAATCCATGTTGTGGGGATATGAAAGAATTGCTGTAATTCTTCCGCTGCCACTTTTGCCTCGATAGCACCGGTCGGGCTTCTCCCTGTGATGAGAAGCGGTAAGCCCGTTTCTTTTTGTAAATAGGCGGCATAACGTAGCCGTTCAAGTTGAATGGCGGTGGAAGCGAGAGGCGCATAAAGTTCTTTACTATCCCGTAATCCGCCACCTAATAGCACAATAGCTTGGGCATTTTTGTAGTCGTTGAGTGTTAAATGATCTTCTGTGACTAAGCTATCTTTTAAGGCTTGAGCGGTAAAAGGAATACTGAGCAGATAAAGTAAAGTTATGCCAAGTGCGGTGGAAATTCGGCTTAATTTTTTGAAATTAAAGCGGGCGAAAACCAATGCCAATAGCCATAAAATTAAAATATTAAATGGCGGGAGTATCATGGCAGTGATGAGCTTTTTGAGTTCCATCATTTTTTATCAATTTCCACAAAGTCGATGTTTTTCGTCCATAAATTGGCATAGCCGGAATTTTTACCATAAGCGTTATCACACACTCGGTTTGGAATTTCCAGTAAGCAGGAGAAAATATGACCGTGTAAACGGGTGGTGATGACCTGATCATGTTGTAAAAACACGCTAGCTACCCGTTTGACAATACCTTTGGTATAAGCAAACCAAAATTGATGGAACAGATTTTTCAACCAACCCCAATTTCGTTGGTTGGCAAATTTGCTCATACGCCAACTGAGTGCCAAAACGATGCTATCTAAACGGATGAGAATATCCTCCCAATCTTTCACATTGGCATTTGCCGGTAGGGTGGCGAGGATATTTTTTTCCACTTCGCTGGCTTCAATATCTTTGCGTAAAAAATAAAGCGTTTTCCCCGTGTTGCCTTGTTTTGTCGGCAAGGTGCCGGAGAGCTGGTGGGCCATATCCGGTGATAAGGCGACATTTGGGGAAAATGGTTTGAAGGCTTCCGCCGTGCGCTCATCTCGGGCAAGTAAGTGGCAATCAGTATGTTGACTGAAAAGTGCGGCTGATTTTTCGAGATTTTTTTGATCTTTGAAATACAGGGTTTGTGGTAACACAATAATGCGATTATGGGGAAAATGTTGAACCATTGCCTCACGAATTTTTTGGTGTTGTGGGTAGAGATCGCCAAAGTTGCCCCCACCGTGCAGCAAAATGGTGGTATGAGGGGTGATTTGTTGTTTAACCTCATTGATATCCAAATCAAACTCACAACGTCTTAAGGTCACATTAATATGGTGATCCTTAAAAAACTGTTCTGTTCCGTGATAGATCAATAAATCCCCTACATTCAAATGTAGCGGGTAATCAAAATAAAACACATCGTTTTTATCTTTAATTAAATCCGCAAGAGGGGCGAGTTGTTGCTTTAGAGAAATTAATGTTGTATTCATTTTTTTACCTTTTTCAAAATATAGCCAAAGAGGAAGCTTTTTTCCGCTCGATTTAGCCCAAATAACAAAATCACGCTCACCAGCACCATTTCTAATAATACGGCTTCACCGATAAATTCAAAGAATGTATAGGTCTGCTTAGGGTTTGAAAAATAAACCAGCCCTAATAGCAGGCTGAAGATAAGGCTGATATGGCACAAATAAGTGACGAATTCTTTGCGGTTAAATTGAATTTTTTTGTTAATAAAATAGAAACGATAAATTTGCATGAAAAGTGCGGTGGAAAATCGGCCAATAAAGGCATAAACCGGACTATAGCCTAAAGTAAATAAAAAGTAAGCAAGCGGTACGGTGCAAAGATCAATCATCGCAATCACAATATTATATTGTTTAATTTTGTTTGTGCCGATAGCCAGTGCCGTCATCCAAAAAGATCCCGCCATGGCACTGATCAATGAGCAGAGCAGGGTGGTTTGTACCAAGGGCTCGACATATTGAGGCAGTTGATCGCCTAACCAAAAGGTGAGTAATGGGTGGGTAAAATAAAGCACCGGGGCGGACAAAATAGCAATCAGATAAAAGGAATATTTTGATGTGCCGAGAATGAGTTTTTTGTTACGTTCTTCCTCTTTTGCCGCATAAGATTGCACAAGTTGTGGGTTAAATGCCACTTGAAAGTTATTCACAAAGCTATAAATGGCGGTATCCACTTGGGTGGCGATTCCTACTGCGGCATTCACTGTCACCCCAAAAAACAGGTTGATAACCATATTTAGGCCTTGTGTGGAGGCAACATAAGCGGTTTGTCCGAGTAACATCCAACCGGAAAAGCTCGCCATTTCCTTTGTTTTACTTAAATCTTTATGGAAATGAAAACGGGTTTCCGGGTAAAAACTACGGCGGGTAAAATTAAAATAAAGCAAAAAGACCAGTAGGCTCACACCCAATAATAACAGGCTATAACTGATGAGTTTATCGTATTGCTCTATCTGCATTAAAATAAAAATAGCCGTGAGTTTGAATAGGGTTTCACTCAAGCCAAGCCACGCATAAAATGCCATACGCTCATGGGCGACAATCATGGCATTAAAGGGCACTTTAATGATTTCAATTAAGGCAATGAGAAGGGCAATTTGATAGACGATATTGGCAGCGCTCATTCTTTCTGTTGGAATATTCAGTTTATGGTTTAAAAACCAAAGTCCCACCGTTTCCGCCAACACCGTCACGATTAACATAATAAAAAGATGATTTAACAGGCTGATGTTAAAAATCATATTGATACGGCTTACATCATTGGCGGCTTTTTCTACATTAATAAAACGTTGTGTGGTTGCCGTCATTGTCCCGTTAAAAAAGGAAAATAAAATCACTACGCCCATGACAATGTTATAAATCCCGAAATCCTCAACGCCTAATACCCGTAATACCACGCGTGAAATATAAAGCATTGCCCCCATATTAAAGAGCATACGGATATAGAGAAATAAGGTATTTTTAGCAATGGTTTTGTTTGACATTGTGATTGATGAACGCCTTAAAATTGGTGGGGAATTATAGATTTCTTTAGTATAATCAGCAATCTTTTATGCAACTATTTCCCATTTGAACGATCAAATAGACGATAGAATTTTAAATCGAGAAAATAATGAATAAATATTTGATTTCCTTAGATAAAGATGAACAGCGTCGTGTGCTTTTCTTCGCACAACCCGATACCGCAGATTTTTCTGTCTTCTCTGCTATTAACACCATGCAACGGGAATGGGACGAATTGGCTCAACAGTTTGATTTGGTACAATTTGAGCAGCGTTACGGGCGTAAAGTCACCAAAGGTGAAATCGGTTGTACGCTTAGTCATCTTGCGGTGTATCGTTTGATTGTGGAAGATATGGCAGTAGCTGAGGATGATTATGCCTTGGTATGCGAAGATGATGCCTTGTTTGCGCCTAATTTTCAGCAGAATTTGACCGCACTTTTAAGCCAACCTCATACCATGCCGATTGTGCTTATTGGGCAATCCAAAATTGCTCAATTTAATGATGTTGAGTTGGAAATTAATTATCCGACAACCCTTTCATTTTTATGTCATCAAGCGGGAGGCGTGGCTTATGCCTATCCTTATAAAAGCTATTTTGCCGGTACGGTGGGGTATTTAATTAAAAAATCTGCAGCCCGTGTTTTTCTAAAACAACTTGAACAAGGAAAACCTTTTTGGCTTGCTGATGATTTTTGGTGGTTTGAAACCCAATTTGGCTTGCCAAACCAAGTGGTTCGCCCGTTAATGGTGATCGAAAATCCGCAATTAGTGAGTAATCTTGAGGCAATTCGAGGCGCTGAGGCCAATAATCTTGCGAAAAAATTGGTGAAATATCCGTTGAAAAAAATGATAGCGATTCAGAAAAATTTAGGAAAATAAATGACCGCACTTTTTAATCTTTTCTATCTTTACGATCCCTGGTTTTTCCATGTTGTGCGTATGTCTGTTGTAGTGGGGATTGTTGCCTTTGCCCTGTTAATTTATCGCACAGTGAAAAAGCAAAACAAACAAGGGATTGTGGTGCCAATAGACAGTTTAGCCGTGTTGTTAGGGCTTATTTTATTAAGTGCAGTCCCTTTGTTGATAAATGGCACAAAGGATTTTTCTGTGATTATCATGTATGTGAAATCACTAATATTATTTCTTTTCGGTATTGGGGTTTATAACGCTTTTTATCGGCTACCCAACGGGCAACAACGGCTTGTGTGGGATTTGCAAATTGGGGTGGGCGTGCAGTTTGTATTCGGCCTGTTGGCTTTGCTTGGTGTTTCTTTTTTGGTGGAATTTTTACTTTCAACCAATGCGATCTTACCCGCACGGTTTTATGGTTCGGAACAAGAATATCGCTTGTATAACATCACCGCGACCGCCTTTTTCCAACTGAGTTTATTTTACTTAATGTTGTTCCACTTTTTATTGGCCTATAACGCAAAACATAACAATATACCGAGTGTTTTGGTCTTTTTAATACTTTGTATCGGGTTGATTTCCGGCAGAACCTTTTTATTGCTTTCTGTGGTGAGTATTGCGGTCTATTTTAAATGGCGATATGTGCCTTCATTGGTGGCATTTTTGCTCTTAGTGTTGGGATTGGCTTATTTTATACCGAAAAATCCTTATGTGGGTCATGCCTTAGAACCGGTGATTAATTTATTACATGGTGCCGGTTTTGTGAGTTCCTCTACGGATACCCTCGTTAAAAATCATTTATTTATCCCAACCTTAAAACAGTTTATCAGCGGGGATGGTCTGTATATGACAGGGCAGTTAGAAACCGGGCGTTATTATGGCAATACAGACTCCGGCTTCTTACGCCAAATTCTATATGGTGGGATAGGATATATGCTGGTTTGTTTTTTTGTCACCTTTTATTTTGTCCGCAAAGTGGCATTAAATTGGTTTGATGGCAGCTGGAAATTTGTTCTTTCCGCCTTTGTGATCCTTACCGCTTGTCATATCAAAGCCGATACCTTTGCGTTTCCGGGGATTATGTTTGTGATGCTGATGTTTTTGTCATTATTTGGCACACACGGCAAACAACGCATTTTCTTCGCACAGAATGAGGGAAAATATGTTTAGTATTATTGTGCCGTCTTACAATCGAAAATCGGAAATTCCCGCTTTGTTGGCAAGTTTAGCACAGCAAACCTATAAAGATTTTGAAGTGGTGATTGTGGATGACCACTCAAAAGAACCGGTGGTGGTGGATGATACCTATCCTTTTAAAATTAAGGTGATCCGTAATGAAACCAATCAAGGGGCGGCGGAAAGCCGAAATATTGGTGCTCGTGCGGCAACAGCACCATGGTTGCTATTTTTAGATGATGATGATCGCTTTGCTGAGAATAAATGCGAGCGATTGGCAGAGGTGATTAACCAATATCCTGAGATTAATTTTATTTATCACCCGGCAAAATGCGAAATGGTAAATGAAGGTTTCAGCTATGTGACCCACCCAATTTCACCGCAAGAAATTAGTGTGGAACGCATTTTACTGGCTAATAAAATTGGCGGTATGCCGATGGTGGCGATTAAGAAAGAGCTTTTTCTAAAAATAGGCGGATTATCGACCGCACTTCGTTCCTTAGAAGACTATGATTTTTTATTAAAATTAGTTAAAGATCCGAGTTTTAAACCCTATAAATTAGAGGAAGCTTTGACTTATTGCACCTTCCATACTCAACGTTCCAGTGTTTCAACGGATACCCATAATACGGAAAAAGCCATTGATTATATTCGTGAACACTATGTGGAAACCGCACAGCAGGCTCGCAATTTTAATATCAATGCCAGCTATATTTTGTCCTATCCGCATATCATGAATTTATCACGCAAAGCGGCGTATTATTATTTTGATATTTTTAAACAAACCAAAAGTATTAAACAACTTGTGATAGCGCTGGTGGTGCTGATTTCACCGAAACTGGCACTGAATTTGAAACGCTTTATGTCATAGAAAGAGGCATCATGAAATTTTCAGTTTTAATGTCTTTATATATTAAGGAAAATCCACAATTTTTACGCGAATGTTTTGAAAGCCTCGTGGCGCAAACCCATCCGGCAGACGAAATTGTGTTGGTATTTGATGGTGCGGTTACCGAAGAATTAGAAGCGGTGGTGGCAGAGTTTACAACCCAATTACCGTTAAAATTCGTGAAATTACCGCAAAATCAAGGCTTGGGAAATGCCTTAAATGAGGGGCTGAAACATTGTACTCACCCTTGGGTTTTCCGTATGGATACGGATGATATTTGCGTGTCGGAACGTTTTGCCAAACAGCTGGCATTTATTGAACAGCACCCTGACACCATTATCTTTGGCGGACAAATTGCCGAGTTTGGTGAGAATGTGAATGATATTGTTGCTTATCGCTATGTTCCGACCGAAGGGGCAGATATTGTGAAATTTACCCAAAAACGTTGTCCTTTTAATCATATGACGGTGGCGTATCAGAAAGCGGCGGTGATAAATTGCGGAGGGTATGAAGATCTGCAGGAAGATTATTATTTATGGATTAAACTGGTGGCACAAGGTCAAGCAGTGGCAAATTTACCGGATATTTTGGTTTATGCCCGGGTCGGAAACGGAATGGTCGGACGTCGTCGTGGTTTGAATCAGGCTAAAGCGGAATGGCGTTTGTTCAAACTCAAATACCGTTTGGGCATACAAGGTTTTGGAGCGGGAATGTTGATTTTTATATTGCGTTCGGCTTCCCGTTTGTTGCCGACTTCATTGCTCAAAGCGGTCTATAATCAATTCTTAAGAAAATAATATTAAAAAGGAAAACAAATGAAAAAAATCTCGTTATTATCAACCGCACTTTTATCTTGTTTATTGGCAGGTTGTGCAGGCAGTAGCCAAAGCGCATCGAATAGGATTCCGACAATTAGCGCTAATACAGCCTATACCAAACCCCGCACATTGGATAATTTCCATGACTATGTGCAATTTTTAAAAGGTAAAGCGGCAGCAGAAGGGGTTTCGATTGCCACTTTGAATGCACAAAATAATATCCGTTATGTAGAAAAAGCGGTGGCGTTAGACCGGGCTCAGGCTGGCAGAATTGTCAAACGTGATCCAAACCAACCGCCGGTATTAAACCCAAATGGTACAACCAATTACCTCAACAAAGTGCTCACCAATAATAAAGTGAATGTGGCAGAAGATCGTTATTGGGAAGTGCAAGTGCCTTTGCAACGGGCAAGTCAACGTTATGGTGTGCAACAAGAATATATTCTTGCGTTATGGGGTATGGAAAGCAGTTTCGGGCATTATCAAGGACGTTATGATGTGTTATCTGCCCTCGCCACTCTCGCCTTTGATGGCAGACGTGAAGCCTTGTTTAGCAAAGAATTTGTTAATGCGATGAAAATGCTGGATCGTGATCATATTCAACGCACTAAAATGTTGGGCTCTTGGGCCGGTGCTATGGGACAAACCCAATTTATGCCAAGTGCTTTCTTAAATTATGCCGCTGATGGAAATGGCGATGGGGTGAAAGATATTTGGACAAACCAATTTGATGCCTTTGCCTCTATTGCCAACTATTTGCATACCGTTGGTTGGGACGATAAATTGCCGTGGGGAATTGAAGTCACCTTGAACCAACCGCTTGATTTGGCCCTTTCCGGTATTGAGAAACATAAAGCCCGTTCTTTGCGTGAGTGGCAAGCACAAGGGGTGATGCCGTTGGGGTTCAGTGCGCAAGAGCAAGAAAAATTGACCGCACTTTCCAATGTGGACCTTTGGCTTGTCCGACCGGATAAACAAGTGGGCAGAGCATTTTTAGTCTCCAATAATTTCCGCACCCTTTTAGATTGGAATAAATCCAATTATTTTGCGGTGAGTATCGGAATGTTTGCAGATCGAATAAAGGAAAGGATAGGATTATAAAAAAGCGGTCAAATTGACCGCTTTTTTTGTCTGATGAATGAATTATTTTGCAGCCGGAGCTTGTGTAGGTTGCTCTGTTGCAGGTTGAACCGGAGCTGGGTTAAATTTAGCTTTAATTTGTGCATCCAGTTCCGCTAAAGATTGTATTTCAACTTGTAATTGCATTGCTTTCTCAGCGTAAGCTTTTTGAGCTTCTTCCGTTTTCACGTTTGCTTGAGCAACTAATAATTCACTTGCAAGGGTTAATACTTCTTTTGTTTTGTTCTTCGCATTGCCGATTAAATCAGATTTCACATCAAGGGCATCTAGGCTCGCAATACTGCCTTGAACAGATTTATTAAATTCTTCCACCGCTGCTTTAGCTTTGTTTTCATCATTCGCTTCGATAGCTGCCACTAAGTCTTGTTGTAGCTTTTGTTGGCTTTGCGCTTGCACCGCACCTTGAGCTTGATTCCATGCGAGTAATTTTTCGTAATCTGCTTTTTCTTGTGCCTCTGCATTCATCGCCACTACCGTTTCAGCTGCTTTTGCCATTTCGGCTTGTTGGGTTGTTTCAGGTTTAGCCGCATCTGCCGTTTTGTCTGCCACTTTATCGCAAGCAGTTAAGAATAAAGTAAATAATGCAGTTGCAGTAATTTTTGTCAATTTGTTCATGAATAATCCTTTAAGTTGAAATTAAAAAGTACTTCTTGGACGATTAAATCCACGGTTGATTAAGACTATCTATTTTCAGATTAGTTTAAAAAAATTTCAAGCAGTTTATTGTAATGTGGGGATGAATTGGGACAAAGCCTTGATTTCCTCTTGCGTTAAACGTTGCTTGACCGGGTTGCCCGCCCCGATAAGTTTTCCCTTTTGACGTTCCAAAAGTGTGGTTGAAATTTCTTCCGTTTTTAACTGATTAATGATTTTTGATTCACCCATTGCCGGTTTTTCCCCTTTTTTCCCATGGCAAGTGGCGCAGGAACGTTTGTAAATCTTTTCTGCTTTGATGAACTCCGAATTCGGCACGGTTTCGGCTTGAGCCAAAAAAGAAAGCCCAAACAGGCTACCGAAAAATAAATAAAATGCTTTCATTGAGGATCCTTAATGATTTATTGGTTAAATAATTTCTCTAATTCTTGCTGCGGAATTTTACCTTCAAATTTTGCTTGAATATAGCCTTTATCATCGATAATGAAAGAGGTGGGGGTTCCCACCAGTTGATATCGCTCAGCGGTGATGTTCATTTGATCTTTAATCACCGGTTGGGTGAGTTGGTGTTTGGCGACCACCGCATTGGTGTCCATCTTTTCACCATCCACATTGATGGCAATAAGCTGAACCTGGTTGGGATGAGCGTCATTGAGTTGCTCAAAGGTTTTTAGCTCCGCCATACAATGACCACAGGTTTCCGACCAAAAGGTGAGTAATCGGGTGCCTTGCCAATCTTTCAAATTCACCGGTTTACCTTGCAAATCGTAGGCGGCGAGTTCCGGTGCTATATGACCTACTATCGCCTTTTCTTCTTTGCAGGAAACGGTGCTGAAAATGACCGCACTTAAGCAGAGTGATTTGAGTAAAAATTTAATGTTCATTTCGTTCTTCCCGTAAAAACTTACCGTGTTGAAGATAAATCGTGCGATCTGTGAGTTCGCCCAGTTCCGGATTATGGGTAACCATCACAATGGTTCTCCCTTGGCGGTTTAATTGTTGCAATAAATCTAAGATCAATGTCTCATTTTTTTCGTCTAAATTCCCCGTGGGTTCATCGGCGAAAATGACAGGGGGCTGATTGACAAGGGCACGAGCAATGCAAACACGCTGTTGTTCCCCCCCGGAAAGTTGGCTTGGGCGGTGATCGATACGATGGCCTAATCCCACTTGTTCTAATACGGCTTTGGCTGCGGCTTCATCAATCACACTGTGGTAATGCTGAGCGAGCATCACATTTTCAAGGGCGGTTAAATAGGGGATTAAATGGAATTGTTGGAAGACAAGGCCTATTTTTTCTGCCCGAAAACGTTGACGGCCCACTTCATCTAATTGTGCCGCATCAATTCCATCTAAGATCACTTTTCCCTCGCTGGCAGTATCTAACCCGGTGAGAATGTTCATCAAGGTGGTTTTTCCCGAGCCGGAGGCACCCATAATGGCAACAAATTCCCCTTGCTTAATTTGAATTGTGATATCTTCAAGGGCAGTAACCTGACCAAAGCGTTTGTATAAATGTTCTGTTTCGATAACAAATTGAGTCATATTGTTCTCTTTTTCTTTTTAGGCTGATATTCGCTATTTACAAGGCTTATTCGCCTTTTAATACATTGGCTGTTTGAATACTTAATGCACGGCGTGTTGGAATAATGACGGCGATAAAGGCAACCAGTAAGGCGAGCATGACCGTAATCGGGAAAACCGGTAAACGCATATCAATGTAAGATTTAAAAACCGTTAAACCTAATATCTGCGCCAGCAAATAACCGAGCATGAATCCCATAAAAATGGCACAAGTGGCGATGATCAGAATTTCTGTGCAGATTTGTTTGATAATATCCGATTGCTTTGCCCCCAAGGCTTTTTGCAGAGCGAATTCTTTGGCACGTTCACCCACAATCGCAACCAAGGTAGTATTCACACAAAGGGTAGCTAACACTAAAATCACCAAAGAAATCAGCCCCATTAATCCTTTTATTTTGTCTAAAATTTGCCCCTCAGAAGCGGAAACTTTACGAATAGGACGGGCGGTAAGCTCGGGATATTGCTGCATGATTTTTTCCGCAAACTGATCCACTTGCCCCAGTTCATTTTTGACATTGAGTAAGGCATTGTTGGCAAGCCCTTCTTTTTCTAACCAATTTTGTGCAAAATCAAGATTGACGATGAGCATATTGTCTGTGGCATCACCGGCTTCTACGATAGCTTTAATGGTAAATTGATGTTTTTCTACGGCATTTTTAGAAAGTTGGAGTTTATCGCCGATTTTTAAATTAAGCCGTTCTGCAAGGGTCTTGCCGATCATGGCATTGCGATCATCAAAATCCACATTAATTGCCGAGCCGCTAATTTGCCAATAGGGCGCTAAAACCCGCATATCGGCAAAACGAACGCCCATAATGACAATTTTTTCCAATTCGCTGCGTGTGACACCATAAAGATAGGGGCTGGCAGCGGTGATTAAGCCTTGTGGGGCTTGTTGTAAAATATCATCAATTTGGCTTACCGAAATCATTTCGCCTTTTGTAGAGCCGATATAGAAATTAGCACCAAAGGTACGGAGTTCTTGGCTCATTTTGGTGTTAATGTCGAAATATACCGCCGCCATCGCGGTAACAATGCTTGCGCCCACAGTTAATGCGGAGAAAATAATCATCACCCGTTGTAAACGCAGGCGCAGTGCACGGAAAATTAATCGCCAAAACATACTTTTATTGTCTGCCATAAAGCACCTCAACAGGATAAAGTTTGGCAATGCGATGAGCCGGGAACCAAGTGCCTATGAGGGCAATGAGGATTGAAAGCATAAGCACGCAAGGAATGACGATCCAAGCAAAACTCAGCGGTGCACCGAAAAGGGTTGTGCCAATAAATTTGGCTAAGCCCCAACCGGCTAAACAGCCTAATATACCGCCAATCAATGCACTTAATAAGGCTTCGCAATAAAACAATAGCATGATTTGCCACGGGTAAGCCCCCAAGGCTTTCATTAAACCGATTTCTTTGCTGCGTTCAATGATGCTTGAACTCATCAGTGAAGCAATACCCATGGCCGCTGCAATGACCGCTGCCAAAGTGACCACCGAAAGTAATAATTGGATTTTGCTGATCACCACCCCTTCCGAGGCGGCGACTTGCCAAATTGGGCGTACAATGGCACCGGAAACGGCTTCTTCCAGTTGATGAGAGATGGAAGACACATAGGCTGTGCAATACCAGCGATCATATTCTTCTGCATCAAGGGCATCGGTATTGGCTCGAGCCTTACGGGAAAGGGCATTTTCCGGCACGGTCAGTGCAGACACTTTCACTGATTGCACTTTGCCTTCTACGCCTAATAAGGCTTGGGCTGCACTTAACGGCATCACAATTTGATTATCTTCCATGCCACCGGTGGTTAAAATACCTTGAATTTTGACCGCACTTTGAGCGGAAAAATCCTTTTCTTGATAGTTTAAATAAAGGATATCACCTATTTCCCAGTGGTTCACCTTGGCAAGTTGCCGGCCTACAAGGACGGGAATGGTCTCACCGAAATCGTCATTTTCATCATTCACCCAATTACCTTGCACTTGCCAATAGGGGCTGATGATACGTTGCCCGGTGTGATAATCCTCTTCATCGGGAATCGCTATTTGATGATCGAAAAATGTCCCTAAAATGCTGACAGAGAGGGAAAGTGCGGTGTTTTTTTCCGCTGTTTTGGAAGCATTGACTTTCGCCGTTAATTGAGGGGCAAAGCCGACAATATTATTCCGCCAGAAAATATCTTTGATATTTGGGAGTTCTTTTTCATCAATAAAATCTTGACCGGAAAGGGAAATATTGGCATTGAGTTCATCGGGTAATGCGGCGTTGCTTGCCGGCTCAATCAAAATGTTTGCACCATAAGATTTCAGTTCTTTTGCCATTTTATCGCCGATATCAATGGAAACGGCAAGCAAGGCAGAAACCAACCCTGCGGCTAAAAAAAGGGTGACAATGGCAAGTAATTTCCGTTTGAGGTCAAAACGCCAAGATTGAAATAACATTCTTGCTAACATTATTATTCCTCTTGTTCATTTCCACGGTTTAAATATTTTTCAGGCTGATTGCGGAACTGTTCGAGATTTTCTTCATTTTCAAAAAAATAAGTACGGTTCTCAACGCTGTATTTATACTCCGTTTGGGTGTTCTTTAACGTTTTACCGCTAATCGGATCCTGCACTTCAATTTCTACAATGGTACTGAATAAATTAAGTCCGTCTTCTAATGAGGTGCGGGGAATAATGAGGGCATTGTCGATTTGTTGCCAATTTTCAATCGGCACGGGATTGCATCCCCCCGGTTTGCCAATGGACGGAATAAACATATGCACCCCACAGCCGACACAGACCACTTGATTGCCCTGCATCACATAACCTTGATCGCCACATAATAAGCAGGCATCAAAAACGGCGGCAAGACTGAGTTTAGCCGGCTGACGATTAATAATAAAAAAACGTACGGCTTTGCCATCATCGGCAATCCAAACAAAGCGGTGGAGTTTACCGTCTTTGACTTGCTCAATCGGAATATGTACTTGCTGGGTTTGATCCAAAGTTACCGGTGTGGCTTTAGACAGTTGCGGAGGACGGGAGGCAACTTGCTGCCAATAAATCTGCGCGGTTGCGATAAGAAACATTGCCACGATCCCCCAATGAATAAGGCGTTTTGAGGTTTGCACCAAGGCCAATTTTTTTCGTTTTTCAATGGGATCTTGCTCAATTTGGGCGTGCAACTTACGTTTAAGGTGTGTTTGAAAGATAAAAATGCCTAAATTGACGAACATCATCGCAAGACAGAGGGGATTAAGCCAACCGGTGATCGCTCCTGATTTTGCCACAAAGCTTAACCGAAGCTTGGTGAGATCGATGATTTGTAATTTCATCAAAATAAGGAAAAGTTCGCCTACAAGCGGTATCACTAAGGCAAACCAAAGTAGAAA
This sequence comes from Rodentibacter rarus, assembly GCF_001998965.1. Classification (GTDB taxonomy): domain Bacteria; phylum Pseudomonadota; class Gammaproteobacteria; order Enterobacterales; family Pasteurellaceae; genus Rodentibacter; species Rodentibacter rarus. The sequence continues at coordinate 3,177 of NZ_MLHJ01000033.1, read as the reverse complement.
TGTCAGCGCAAAAAGTGCGGTGGATTTTCCCATTGTTTTTTGTTGTTGCTTCACTAAAAAGTAAATCCACATTGCAACGGCAAAACATAAAATGACCCCGAAAATGACGGCACTGAGATTTAAAATAAAGTCCGTATTAATAATATCTGTATTGGTGAGGGCGGTGATATTGGGATCTTTCGCCCAAGTTACACCTGCAATCAACATAAAGATAAATTGCCAAGCTAAGCGCAATTTAGGAAAGTTTACCCGCTGACTGAGGGCAAAGCATAAGAATGCAGTGAGAAAAAAAAGCGTCAGGCTCAGATTGACGATTTGACTATTAGGCAAGCCAAAACGCAGTGTCACACCACTTATTAACCCCAAAAGACTTAGCCAAATGATCGTTTTTGCCGCCGGTGCTGTCGGTTTTATTGCCCAAGAGGCACCGAGTAAAATGGAAAGAGGCAAGAGTGATTGAAGCAGAAAAACGAAAAAGTAAGTCATAAGTTAAAAAATATCATGGTGACAAAATCGGTTGGCACAATAGATTGTTTTGTGACATAGATGTATCAATTTGTGCGTGAATATCCGCTATTCACGCACATTGTAAAACAGTTATTTAATACCCGTGAATTTGAATTCATAGCTCACATCAAAAGGTTTCCACCAACGGCCTACGCCGGTTTCGCCATCAGTATGACGGTGTAAACCTGCTTTTGATGGCGGATCGATATGATAGGTTAATTTATAGTTACCTACACCCATCATTTTGACGTTTGCCCCGTAATGTGGGCCGTCACCTGCTACCATTGGCATAAAGGTGCCTTCTTGTTTTTCGCCGGTATCGGTATTCACTAAGGTGTAATTAATGGTGAGATAAGGCATCCATTCGCCATCGCCAAAGCCATTTTTATTGCCTTTTACGGCGTGAATATCCGCTTCTAAGTGAATGTCCGATTTGGCTGCCGGTAAGCCCATACCACGGGGTTCCATATCAATAGGTTTGAGATAAACGGCAGCAATTTCCATATCATTCATTGTTACGGCTTCGCCGATTGGGTATTCGGTAAAGGCTTGTGCGCTTGCGGCGAATAAACCTGCTGCGAGGGTTGTCGCAATGAGTGCTTTTTTCATATTAAGATCTCCTAAGATTTAACGTAAAGCTGCTTTTTTGCTTTGGTATTTCATAACCGCAAAGGCAAAAAGTGCAGCGATGATTAAAATGCCTTGTGGAACGAGTGTTTCAACATAAGGGTAAACGCCCAACCAAGCAATTTCCGGTATGCCGTTAATTAGGGTTGGCTCAAATAATTTTCCTTCGATCAATTCCAAGACGGATTTCCCTGCAAAAACAAAGGCCATCACATACATAAAGGTGCCGGTGAACATAAAAAACGGTTTAAGCGGAAGTCTTACCACGCTATATCGCATAATGAAGTAACAAATAGCCAGTAGGATAACCCCCACCACAAAACCCGCAAAAAGATAAACTAAACCGACCGCACTTTTGGCATCGCTTGCTAAGGCATAATAGAATAAAACGGTTTCCGCCCCCTCACGATAAACCGCTAAAAAGCTGGTGAGCCATAGGCTGGCTAAAGAGCCTGCTGTTAACGCCGTGGAGAGCTTGCCTTCTAAATAGCGTTTCCAATTTTGCGCTTCCACTTTGGAAAGCAACCAGTAGCTCATCATAAAAAGCATGACGACGGCAATCATCATGGTGAAGCCTTCCAGTAATTCCCGATGTTGACCGGAATTTTCAAAAATCAATTGGAAAATAAAGGCGGTGATAACACTTGCCACCAAAGCAACATAAACGGATTGACGAATAGTCGGCAGTTTATCTTGATGACCATTTTTGACGAGATACGCCACAATCGCCGCCACAATGAGTAGAGCTTCTAAACCTTCCCGTAGAATAATTAACAAGCTGTATAAGAATAACGACCAATCGCTTTGTTCTCCGCCTTGTAACATTCCCACTGCTTTAGATAAATTTTGTGCTAATCCTTCTGCCTGAGGTTGTAATTTATCTCCTTGGTTGGCTTTCATCAGGCTAACCATTCGGGTGAAATAGCCTTCAATTTCAGCTTTGAAGTTACTATCACGAGAGCCGATTTTATTTTCCATACCACTGTTTTCAAACACATCAAAATAGGTGTCTTGTACCGCAAGAATGGCTTTTTTCTGTTCGCCTTTTTCATACAGTGAAATGGCTTGTTGAATACCTTGATTAACTAGATCAGCAATTTGTTGCCAATCTTGCTGCTCATTTGCTATGGATTGTGCAGAGCCATCCTGTTGATTTTGCTCTTCTCGAGTGGTGGGAAGTGCCGGTAATAATGCTTCAATATCTTGTAGAAGGTTGGTACTTTGGTAAGCAATTTCCGTCATTTGATCCGTTTGTTCGCTTAAACGAATTAAATGGTAGAATTGTTGATTAATGGCAGCGGATTGTTCGGAAGAACGGTGAGTACGCACCGCCATTTCCATTTCTGAGTTTTTATAGCCGTCATATTGCGCTTGTTGGAATGATTGCTTGGCTTTGGCAAAATTACCTTGCTCATAAGCCTCAATGGCTTGTGCCACGAGATCATCAATGGTTTTAAAGCTTTGTTGCCAGTAAGGCAAAATTTGATCATTTTGATAGACATTATGTTGCCCATCGGCATTAAGTTGATGACCTTCTGCTAGAGCAGGTAAGACTTCTTGTAAGGCTTGTTTTAGCCCATTAATTTTGGTTTGAATTTCATCAATGGGTTTGCCTTCCCCAATCATCTTACGGATTTCACCAAAAGTGGCCTCCATTTGATAGCTTTTTTTTGCCGAGAAATTAATGCGGATAGGGCCTTCTAAATTCTCAAAGACTTCAAAATACGCCATTTGCACCTCAGTGCGGGCATCATCAGGATTATTTTGTTGAAGAAGTGTGGTTGTTTTGTCTAATCGAGTGGTAATATCAGCGACCCATTGTTGATAGTTATCTTGCGCTAAAACGAGTTGAGAAAAGAAAAAAGTAAATAATGCTGCGCCACAACGCACAATACGCCACATTGAAATCTCCAAATGCAATTCATTCTTATTTCTGCGCATTATCCTCTAATAAGAAAAAATCTCAACTGTGATTTTATCATTTTGTGATATAGGTCAAGTTTTGGGGGAGAAGGATAAAAACAGTATGGGGCTGTACTAGAT
>NZ_MLHJ01000032.1 GCF_001998965.1 Rodentibacter rarus | reverse complement strand
CCAATAATACCGCACTTGTTTTGCCCCCACTTCGTGGGTGTATAACTGAGCGGTCACTTTGGCAATGCGTTTTGCCGTTTTAATATCGTCTGTTTCTGAGGAAAAAATCTCAGTCGCTGTCGCTTCGTTCACCCAATCCCACTCAAGTGTAATACTGCCTAAGCCCCCTGTCGCCCGAACGCCTGTGGGTGCCGGCGGGCGGTCGATGGTGAAACGTTGTGTGCGTTCGTTGAGTAACTGCCCTTTTTCATTTTTTGCACGGATGACGACAAAATATTCACCGTTAGCAAGATTGCTTAAATCCCGTTCCGGTGAGATTAATCCCAAGCGAACATCAAAGAGATTATCGCCCTTATAGATTAAAATATCGTATTTCACCAAGCCATTTCCGCCACTCACATCCGCATTAATGCCAATACTGCCATCGGCATTTGTGATGATTTGAATATCATTGACTTTTGGTAAGGCAAGAATGCTTGTCACTTTCGATTCAAAGATAGCCCCGTTATCGACTATCGCCTCTTTCTGCGGTTCGTGCTGCAATGCCATAATGGTGTATTTGCCTTTAGCGTCCTCTTTCACGCTCAAGGCTCGGTATAGTTGTGCATTGATTCGTTGCGTGGTGAGCGACCAAACGCCATATTCCGCTAAGCCCACCGGCTCAGCATCTAGGGTAATTTCTGTCCCTTTCACCGATAGAATTTTAATATCTTGGTGTTTGGCTTGGGCGTTGATGTAAGTGAAGTAACTGTTTGCTGTGATGTCGATTTCACGATCTAATGTCACTTTCCTACCCTGAATTTTTAACGCACGACCACCGATGTTCGTACCGGCATAATCAATGTCCGCCACGTTGATAATATCACCGGGAACATGCATTAAACCTTCCGCTCCCACGGTAAAGGTGACAGTTTTGGTTTCCAGTTTTTCCGTTTGCAACAACCATAACCCGGTACGGTGAGCCTGTCCTCGAGAAGTACAACCAAAGGCGGTAATTTTCTTCACGTTTAGCCCATTTTTTCGGATTGCGTCATCATCGGACACATATTCTATGGTTTTTTCATAAGCATTGTCTTTATCCGCATATTCCACTTGGATCGCATTATGACGGGCTTTTTTGGCTGAAAACGTGTAAGTAAACTCGCCATTTTCTACATTAGCGTTGGTATAAGTCCACACAGGATCGGCAGGGCGATCCATTACTACCGTGAGTCCTCGACCATTCCACACCGGCATTGCACGGAAAATTGAACAAATATCATTGATCACATCATAAGCCGGTCGTTGGTCGGTGAGCCACGCATTACAAGTAAAACGAGGTTCTTTGCCGCCGAAACCGTCCGGCACAAGCTGATCGCAATATTGTGCCACTTGATACAGTGCCCATTTATCCGCACCGAAATCCCCCAAACGTTGTCCCAAGCCATAGCGTTTGTTTGTGACAATGTCATAAAGCACCCAAGCCGGATTATCCGACCAGTCAATTTTAAATGTACCATCCCACATTCCCCGGTATTGTCGGGTTTGAGGATTGTAATTTGACGGCACTTTCACCTTGATCCCTTTCACATCATAAGTGCGGTTGGGAATGCTTGAGAAATATTCCGAATCAAATTTCACGCCAATCAATGCGGTATTTGGATAAGTAAATTCCGTATCAATGATTTCCGTGTAGCTCGCCCACACCGTGTTATTTTGTAATCGCTGTGATTTGCTATCAGCCGTATTACGCTCCACCCGCACAGTAAACGGCACAGCCGGTAAATGAGAAAAAGTATGCTGCTGTAAATACTGTGAGCTATACTTTCCGTTAATCGTTATCGGGTAACTTTGATTACCGATATACACCGTTAAACTGACACTTGCGCCGTTCGTATCGCCATTATCTTCTTGTTTAAATAACGATTGCACGCCAAGGGTTAAACGTAAACGAGAAACTTTGCTATCTGTGATTGTACGGGTAATCGGGGTGACCTTCCGAACCGGAGTCCCCACATTGATTTCTTTTTCTGACGTATTGAACCCGGGAATAATCTCTTGAACTTGTGATCCAACCCGCCCCTCAAGTTGAACATTACTAAAATTGTAAGAGCCGTCAGTATTTTGAATTGGCGTATTATCCAGATAGACGGATTTCATTCCGTCCGCTAACCCTTCAATTTCCCCTTCCGAAATAATCTCAACAATTTTGACAAGCTGTTTACTGCGCCTGCTTTCTTTCGCTTCAACCGGTGTACGTCCACCGCCCCCACCTTTACCCATACCTACTCCTAAATACTTGCATCCAAGGTTTCCACGCCTTGCGAAATAATCAATGAACCCGTTCTAATCCGCCCGTAAGCGAGCGGCATCGGGCGCCCCTGCGCCACTAAATTTCCTAAATTTGAAAAGGCGGTAGATTGTTTTTTCTCTTTTTCATTGCCTATACCGGGCATTTTCGGTATAGGAGTAAGCATTTGTGCGACACCACTCAATGCGAGCCCAATACCGATATAACCTAAGAGATTTGATCCGGCAATACCACCAATCAAGCTAAGCGGCGCAAACATTGCGATACCAATGATTGCGACTCCTAATATAGTTTGAAACAATCCACCACGCTTTGCCCCTTTCAGTACAGGCGTAAAACTCACCACCATTTTGTCTTTTAACTGGTAAAACATCCCTTTTTCTAAATAACGGTTGTCGAGATAATCTTTGCCGATACGAACTTTAAATAAACCTTGTTGTAAAAATTGACGTAAATTCGGGATCTGACTGGTTAAAGCACGGACTATTTCCGCCGTGTTGTTCACCTCTAAATTAAACTCAGTGCCAAACTGTTTAAGGGCACCGTAAAATCTAACTTTGACCATTCTTTAAATCTCCAAATACTGTGCGTATGCTTGAGCCAGTAACCATCATAAAGATCACGTTTTGATAAACGTTTCGGGGCGTGATGTAACACCATTTGATCTCCAATATAAATGGCGGCGTGGTTCGGTACATCTGCGCCCACTTGAATTAAAATCACATCACCAACTTGTAATTCGTGTTGGTCGGTGATTTGCGCAAAGCCCTCTTTTTCGATATTGTCGAGGTAAAGATTAAAGCCATCTTCCCACCAGTCATCGTCCCGTTCATATTGCGCCATTTCATAGCCGGCAAGGCGATAGAAATCCCGATAGAGGGTGTAGCAATCCATTTTGCCGTGTTCAAATTCACGCCCGATTAAAAGCGGAATTTTTGGGAAAACGTGAATCTTCCCATCGCACACAAGCCAAAAATCTAATTGGCTATAAAGCTGTGTTTGTAAATCCGCTTGCGATAGCTTAGGCTTGCCGTTAGGGTGAGAATGCACCAATGCCAGAATGTCGCCCATTTCTTCCGATTTGAGGTAATCATCCGGTGAGATTTCAAAATGGTTTTCTTTGTCTTCCGCTACGTTCTCACAAGGCAAAAAGTGCGGTTGATTTTCACCCCGTTTTAAAACAACAAAACCGCAACATTCGTGCGGTTCGGTTGATTTTGCGTAACGACATATTTCGTTTTTTAAGTTTTCATTTATCATAAAATAAACATTTTTGCTGATTTTACATTGACAAAGTAAATATTTTTGTTTACTATATTCCCATCTTAAAAAACACGGAGGATCAATGAAACAAAGTGAATTTTTAAGATGGCTAATTGCTCAGGGTGTAACAAAGGAAGAAGGTTCAAAGCACATCAAACTTTATTACAACGGAAATCAATCAACGATGCCAAGACAACCGAGTAAGGAAATCAAAAATAGCACAATGAAAGCGATTAAAAAGCAATTGGGATTAAACTAATTAAAGCCCCTGTAACAGGGGGTTTTCTTAGAAGGAGTAATATTTATGCTATATCCAGCACGATTTGAGCCGGAAGACGGCGGCTATAACGTTTCTTTCCGAGATATTCCGGAAGCCATTACTTGCGGTGATGATTACAACGATGCCATAGAAATGGCAAGAGATGCGTTACTCACCAGTATGGATTTCTATTTTGAAGATCATCGCAAAGTGCCTATGCCAAGCCAAGCGCAAGAGGGCGAAGTGCTTGTCGAATTGCCGGCAAGCGTATTTGCCAAAGTTTTGTTACTTAATGAGATGATCGAACAAAATATTTCTAATGTGGAATTAGCCAAACGTATTGATGTTAAACCACAAGAAGTACAACGCATTACTAATCTTGGACATAGTACAAAAATCGATACGATTGCAAGAGCGATTTCTGCCCTCGGCAAACAGTTTGAACTACGGGTGGTTTAACTTTTTTACCCCAATTTATTCACACTAACAAAGCCACCGTAATTGTGTGTGTTATTTCTCATCTTGCACCCGGTCAATAACCCACTGCATTTATCTCTTTTCGGATCAACAGTGGGTTGGTCTTTTTCATCGGCCACTGCCCCACCTGTGTAACCGCATTCAACGCCACGATAGACCCAACAACAAGTCGTAGTAATCATTCGTGCGCCAATCAATGCATTATCCGTCTCGCTCGGTAAAGCAAGGGTAAATTGCGCCACATCACGTTTAAGTGATGAGAGTTGTTCAATAACAAAATAGCTTAATGCCTCTTGCGTGGGATCGGCTTGTTTATTACCACCTTTGAAATTTACTGCATCAAGATAATGCATATACACTAATCGCCTACGCACAATGCCGCCTAAGCATTGATCGAATCGATTACAAAGTGCGGTCAAAAATCCGTTAATATTGGCAAGGGTGAGCGTTGGTCGGTTGCTCGGTCCTTGCCCCGACATTTCAAATCCTTCCGCTTTCACACCGAATGGAGCGTAAGTTTTTCCTTGCCATACTATCGGCTGCGAGCGTTCATTTTTGCCGGCATAAAAGCGATACAACTCGCCATTTATACCGTCTGAATCTTTCAATCCTCTAAGATCGACTTCAAATAATTCAATCAACGCATTTTGTTCAAGTTTGGCAAGATCGAGTTTAAATTGGTTACTGATAAGAGTTGGCATAAAAGCCTCCATTTTCAATAAAAAACCGCACAAAAGTGCGGTCGGTTTAAAGGTTGATTTTAATATTAAGCAAATGCACCACCTGGTCTGAAATTCGTTGTGATGGCATTATTTGCCTCTCTTTTGGCAATATCCGTCATCGTTTTAAGTAATTCAACTGTAATTTCTAAGCCGTTATCGGTTTGTTTGCTTTCCACCTTGGCACTTGCCGCCTCACCGTTATTAATCACATTCACTTTGATATTCGGCTGTCCGTTAGTGTGATGGACTGTTGGAATGCCAACACCGCCGCCATTCGCAAAGCCACGAGGTTTTGAACGGGATTGATAATTGAGGTAGTCAAGATAATCCACTCCTATCCGGCTTGTTGCTTCTTTGGTGATAACATACTCCCCACGATGCACAATACCCATCACCAAATTTAAGAATATTCGTCTCAGGTTTCGCTTTGCGCTTCATATTCCATTGAGGCGGAAAGGTAAAAGTTTTCATATTGGCTCCAATAAAAAAGCCCGCATATTGCGAGCTTTGAAATGTTATAATTCATTAACGGTTATTCCCCCCCCTTTCATACCCTATTTAAAGATTGAAAGTAACCGTTTTTCCTGTGGGTAACTCAACAGATAAACTTAATGCGCCTCCCATCGCTTCTACATAACGTTTAACTGATGATAGCTTAATATCATTACCTCTTTTTTCTAAAGCAACAACCGATGGCTGCTTAATATTTAACGCTTCCGCCATTTGCTGTTGTGAGATTTCAAATTCTTCACGAATGCGATGCAGTTGTAATTCCATACGCATTTCTTCAGCCATTGCTTTAACTTGATCACGTTTTTCAGGCGGAAGCCCATTCATCAATTCTTTAAATTTTACGCTCATTTTCTTGCTCCTGTGAAAATGTAGAAAGGTAATTATCGTAAGTTTGTTCTGCTAAAGCGATCATCTCTTTATAAAAGAGCTTTTCTTTTTTGCCTTTTTTATCTCCACCACATAAAACAATAGCTTGTCTAATAGGATCGAAAATAAAAAACAAACGAAATACTGACAATTTAGACTGTACACGCAATTCTTTTAAATTAGGATATTTTGAACCTTGAATAGTATCAGCATACGGTCTTCCTAACTGCGGACCTTCCGTTGATAATAATTCAAGTGCAGCATAGATTTTCAATAAATCATCTTCTACTAAAGATTCAAACCAATTCAAAAGTGGGTCTTGTAAAATGATTTCCCATTCTTGCTTCATACAGCAATTACCTTTCTTTATTATTTATATAGATTTTAATCTATAAACAATCAAGGAGCAATGAATAATTTATCGATTCGCCAAATATTATGCCATGCCATCATCTTAGCGTCACTTCTCTATCTTACAGGTAATAAAAAAACCGATCTTTTTAGATCGGGCTTAATCCGCATTAATTTGCAACCACAACATATCTAATCGTTTAATGACATCAAGCTCCCATTTCTCAAGGTGTCGTTGGGTTAATCGACACCAAGATTCGATTTCAGCGTATAGAATGGGGTTACACGCCATACCATATTGGCGGGACAAGGCGATTTCGTAGAAATCATCAAGTAGATAGCGCACCATTTCATCCGGCAACGGGTGATTAAGTTCGCTGAGTTCCGCCCCTGTTGCCTCTTGAATGGCTTGTAAATGTTCACGATTAGTGGCATCCGACCCTTTTGGTTTTTTGTCTAATTCAAATTCGGATTTCGCATAGTCGAGTAAGTCATCGACTAGGCTTTCAAGAAGTTTCCCAATTCATCTGAATGTTCAACAATTTGATCGCTCAACCAAGGACAGGCCGTCAGTAATTTGCGGGCGTTTTCAGGCGTAAATGCCATCTCTTCTTTACCCCATTTCACATTTTCCCAACCGGCAATTCGCACAAGGGCATTTTCTAATTTGCGCTCTTCCAGTTCACTGAGTTCCACATACTTCGGCTTGCGGGTGCGGCTGTTTTCAAACTCTTGCTTTTGGAGTTGGCGCAATTGGCTTGCCGTATATTTGCGAACCGGATCGCTTTCTGCACCGTAAACGTCAATAAATGCACCGGTGCCATCACCAGTAACCGGATGTAAAACTTCAAAGCGGAAAGTATGTTGTGCGGTTGAGTGAATATCTAATTTAGAAAAATCCATGATGTTATCCTTTTAAATAATGAGAAATAAAAAGCGGCCCGAAAGCCGCCTGTGTGATAGGTTGATTATGCGAGAGTATCTTGGATAATCAGCGTGGTCGGTTTTTTCAAGACATCATCAATGGCGCTTTCCGAATCATAAACAGCAGGGAAAGCGTCAAAGTTTAAGGTCTGAATTAGGTTTTTCGCCCCATCATCTACATCAACACTCGTGGCTTTAATGCCCGGTAGAATGAATGTCATATAATCCGAACTGTCGCCTGTTTCCGCATCCATTCGCAAGGATAATGAAAGATTTTGCCCACGCCGTACAGCTTCAATCATGGCTTTATCCTGTAGATACATCGTGAAAGAGCCGCTAATCCATTCGTCCTGCCACCTCAATTTGTTTCTGACGGTAGTATTTCTCCATAACAGGATCGGAAAGTCCTCTTGCCGATCCCAATAACTTATTGCGTGCCATTGCGAGTACCTTTGGGTAAATTAGGTTCGTGATAGCAAATGTGAAAATTCTGGTGATATATCTTCAGCTTTAACTTTTCCCTTCGTGGCTTTCTCAATTCGCAACGCATTTTCAAGGGAAATCGTACCACCGTTTAACCATTTGCTCACAGCATTTTGACTTACGCCGCAAGCCTCAGCTAATAACTGCTGCTTTCCTAGCGTTTCAATAGCTTCTTGTACAAATTTATTCATAGCTTGTTGTTTCTCAAAAAATAAAACAACTTATATATTATAGCCCTGATTGTTTTGAGCAAAGAAAAAAATATCGCTTTAGTTATTTGAATGTTTAAAACCTCAGTTTTAAAATAATGAAAAATTTAAATAGGGTAAAAGGTATGTCATTCGGTGAACGTCTAAAAATCGCAAGAAAAAATGCAGGTTTAACTCAATCTGATTTAGGGAAAGCAATAGGAGTGAGCCAAAACGCTATTCAAAAAATTGAAGCAGGTGGAGATACTAAGCATAAGTTGGCATTAGCCACTGTGTTAGGTGTGAATCCTGTTTGGTTAGAGAGCGGTTCTAATAGTGCTGTTAGTGAATCATCAGTATCAGTAACAACAAAAAATTTTTCAAGATCAGACGTTGAAGACTCAATCAAGCTCACATTACTTGATAACAAACTTGCTGCCGGAGATGGTTATATTAATCTTGATTATCCCGATACAATCCGTTCTATTGAGTTTTCTCGAGATAAATTTATGGAGATTTTCCAACGCAAAACCGCAAATAATCTTTCATTAGCGGTGATTGATGGAAACAGTATGTATGATCCAAACAATGAAGAAATGAGCTTAAAACACGGCGATATTGTGTTTATTGACACCTCAATACAAGAGTTTAAAAACGATGGAATTTACGCATTTGTCTTTGAAGGGAAAGCGAGAATTAAACGTTTGCAATACTTGAGCGGCTATCGCTTAAAAGTCATTTCAGATAACCCTACCTACGAAACGGAAATTTTAGAGAAAGATCAGGTTGAACAAATCCATTTTATTGGACAACTGATCAAAAAAATGCCGATGGAAATGTTTGACTTATAAGCACGAACAAGAGCACACCAAAGCCAGAAGTTGAATTTTGTGGGGTAGCTAAGAGAACAAATAGCGCTTTGTAGCAACTAGAAGAACGAATATTAATGATATAAAGTTTAAAGGAACGATATGGCAAGTATTGAAGATATTATTATTCCCCAGCAGGAAATCGATCATATCATGGCGATGGAAAAACAAATTTATTTTCAAGGATCTGCCTGGGAGAAAAAACAAAAAAATCAGCCTTATCCTTATTGGCTTGAGTTAAGGTATTCATTCTTCGATAGTGATGGATTACCTATCCCTCAGCTTAGAGCTTATTTTGCCTATCGTCCTGCTCGTAGAGAAAATTTAATGCCATCGATGAACTTTATTGCTTTTTACAAAAACAGACGATTATTTGCTGTTGATCAAGGTGAAAATTTGGTTCATGTAAATAAAATAACTCATGTAAAACCTATAGCCGAAAGCCGTATTTGTGGTGCTCACTACCACATTCTACACGGTAAAGAAAACCAAGAAACAGGCTATTTACTAGATGAAAAATATCAAAAATCAAATGATTTTCTTGAATTGATGTGTTATTTTCTAGCAAAATTTAATACTGTCGCAGTGGGGCAAATTCCTCACCCAATCTTATCAAACAACGGACAAATGGAGCTATTATGATATGCAGCACAGTCTTATCCAATCTAGGCTATGAATGTCATTCTATTGCCGATGATTTGATTTTAATTAATACTCCTTTCACTTTTGAAGATGGTAGCGTTATTCAGGCATACATTGAACAAGTGGGAGAAAATCGTTTTACTGTCACCGACGATGCTCAAACTTTGTGGGAAATGAACGGTCGAGGAATCAATCTAACCACTAACCGTATCAACCACATAAAAAGCACGTTAAAACGTTACGGATTAAACTTAAACGACCGAGCGGAAATCAACACGACAACAAGCGGTGAAATGCTTTCACATAATTTGCAACGCATAATTCAAGCAGCAATTATCACAGATACGCTTGCTATGGATTGGTACAATAATGTACCTATAGATAAATTCGAGATGACAGTAAAGTCTGATTTTCGCCATCATCAATTCTCTCAACATATCGGATTTGATGTGAAAAAATCAGGATTGAGCGGTCATCAAATTACAATCCCTATTTTATTAACAGGCGGAGAACGGCATACCAAACAGATTTTTACAACGAGTGTAAAAGCAAAAGGCAGTTGGAGCAGTGCTTATGGCGTTCTGGGTAAAATAATGGATCTGACCAACCCAACAGCACAAATAAATGATGAATCTTATGTAGTCATCGATGATAAAGCGGTAGGCGATCAGTTAAATAAACTTATCCTGCTCTTTAATCAATCTCCGGCAAAGATTCTGCCTTATGATAAAAAAGATATTTGGATTGAAAAACTTGCCGCTTAAAACATTAAACCGCCTCTCGTGGCGGTTTTATTTATCCACGATATAATCTTTGCAAACGAATAATACAGGGATAATATATTATGAGTAGAAGCTACAAAAAAACAAAAATCTTCGGCAATACAAGCTCATCAAGCGATAAATTAGGGAAGAAAATTAATCACCATAAATTCAGACAAGCAACAAGGCTTGCCATCTCTACGGGAAAAGAGCCACCCTATTCACTAAATGCGGTCTATGGTGTTTGGGATTTTCCAAAAGATGGAAAGCATTATTGGCGGAATGCAAGCAAAAGGGATATGGTAAAATAATTGCTTGTCATATTACATAGTAATAGTATAATACATTTCAAGGAGAGATGATGTACACTATTATTGAACACGAAAAATTTCAACACAAAGCCGAGCAAATTTGGACAACCGAGGAACGCCTTGAATTTTTGAGTTACCTTTCTCAAAATCCACTTTCAGGTGATGTTATTCCCCACGCTGATGGAATGCGAAAAATTCGGTGGCAGGCAAATGGCAAAGGAAAACGTGGTGGTGTACGTATTATCTACTTTAATTTATTAGAAGACGGTGTCATTGTCGCATTAGATATTTACGCTAAAAATGTAAAAGAAAATCTAAGCAACCAAGACATTAAACAACTGAAAGGAGAGAAAAATGGATAATATTTCTCAAAAAATCCAAAATGCAACAAAAGACTGGAATATTGATGCGATTGTCAAAGCCGTCATTGCAGACGATCCTGATATGATTGAACACGCTGATGATTTCCGTGATACCTTAATGCAAATCAAAACAGGAAACCTCAAAAACGCACGTACGACGAAAATCCAGCTATCTCCAATTACAGAAACTCGTCATGCCGTACAATTGTCACAACCTAAATTTGCTGAGAAACTCGGCATTTCGGTAAACACTTTGCGTTCTTGGGAGCAAGGCTTACGCAAACCAAGTGGTGCAGCGAAAACACTATTAGAGTTGTTACATCGCCGCCCTGAATTAATTCACGAACTTCACGCCTAATTTCAGCCCACGTTCAAACGTGGGTTTTCTTTATTCCCTACTCTATCCCCCTGCCATTTTCGTGGCGTCACGAAAATGATCGAAAAACCGACCGCACTTCCCTCTTTCAACTCATTTGCTGATTAAAAAACAAGCAATTAAACTACTTCATCAGAAATTTATTTCTTTAAAAATCAAACAATTAAAGCCAAGACTATAAATAAACACAAACAAAAACAATTAGAGCTATTTGCAAGGTAAAACCTTAGCTATAACCCCCCCACATCAAAACAAAACACCCACAAAATAAACTAAGGAGCAAAAAATGAGTTTACAAATTTTATGTCAAGGCTACACCGTTGCAAACCACGAAAAACCAATATTAATAAAACTTAAAGTACTTTTTATGCGCAAGGTACTTAAAACAAGAACCAAAAGATTTAAAAACAGAACAGAAGCCCAAGAATGGGTACATGAGCAGCAAGATAACGTTAACAAGGTTTATTTTGAAGGGGGAACAAAAGGATTGATGGACTATATGGGAGTTAAATAAATCAGAATTTTTACCAAGCCCTTTGCGGAGGGCTTGAATAAAGGTTCTACCTTAACCACCCGAGCAGGCGAAAGCCGAGAGAAAGCAGAGACGGTGGAAACCCGAAAGGGATTGTTCTTTAACAGATTGAATAACACTCTTAATTTTAATTAGGGCGAATTACCCCTAATTAAAATACGCAAGCTAGGCGTGAGTGGCTGAGGTAACAAGCACAATGTTTTTCATTGTTTGTCGGGAGTTGGTGATAGGTTGATTTTAAAATTTGGTGACAACATAAAGGGATTAATGGCGGAAGTCTGGCCCTGCGTTGAGCAAAGTCGGTATAGGGATGGAGCAATGCTTATCTCGCACTAATAAGCAGTCACGGAAAGAAGCCCGAAAAAGGTGAGCACTCTATACATAAAAACGGAAACCCACCAGCGGCAATTCCGTAAGGAGCAGTCGATAGCGATAAACTGCAATACCTTGATGGTCGCAAAGTTTAAAGTTTTGGGGAGCGCAAAACTAAAGTGTGAATTTAAGCTTGAGCCTTACAAGCATAAAGAAAGGCAAATGTTTCTGAACATTAAAATCAGACGTATACGAGTCTAAAAGACGGAATGAGCAGCGCTGCTGATTGGTTCGATATGAATGCCGGTATGGTAATGGAGAAAAAAGATGAAAGCATTAATTAAAAACATTGAGCAATGGGCAGAAGATCACAATTTGATTGAGGGCTCTACTCCGCAAAAACAGTTTATCAAATTGATGGAAGAATTTGGCGAGCTTTGTTCCGGTATATCTAAAAATAAAATAGATGTGGTAAAAGATAGTATTGGAGATTGTTTTGTAGCGATGGTTATTTTAGTAAAACAATTCAAAGTCGTTGATTTTCTCTATACGGGCTACATCGAACATTATCCGCAATTTAACGGCAAAATTGAAGAAAGTTTAATTGATACTAGTGCATCTATTCATTCATTTTTTTACGCTCAACAAGCCAATGAACCAAATAATGTGATGAAGTTTTTCTCATTTATCGTACTCGGTTTAGTTGAAGCTGCGGATTATTTTGAACTTGATTTTTATGAATGCGTTCAATCCGCATGGGAAGAAATCAAAGAACGCAAGGGAAAAATGATTGATGGGGTATTTGTGAAAGAGGGGGATTTGTAATGCGCAAAATGGTTGCAGAATTTCATTTTGAAAATAATGAAAGTGTAGCATTTCTAACGAATTTACACCTGAATAAACAAGAAGGCTTTAAAGTCCCACGAATCGTAGAAGATGAAGCATTGGAAAAATACGATTTATTAGGAGATTTATTAGATGCGGAAGTAATCAACTTCCTATTGTACTTAAAAAATAATAATCCGGATAAATTTGAAAAAGTTTTAGGGAAATTTAATCAGGGTGTGATTGGTAGCATACTTCAAGAGGGGGATTTATGACAAGCACCTTTAGAGATGAGTTCCTAGAAAGTATCCAAAAACACCAGCTAACAGTATTGCAAAATAGCGAGAACGTTAAAATTTTCCGCTTTGCCGACCCTAATACCATTTCTCTCTCTAGCACTATTATCTATGCAGCCAATACCTGCACGATTACAGGTGATATGGGAAGTTATGTTTTTGGACGGTTGCTTGATGTTTACGGTTTCTTTGCTCGTAATCAATCAGTTTTCTGTTTTAGCTATATTAAAGAAAAAGTCTTAGCTCAAGATGTAAACGGTGAGCTTGAATATTTTGATGGTGATTTAGCAAAACGGGATATTAGACACTGCATTGACAAATATCAAACTGAATGCACCGATGAAGACAAGCTAATTGAGCTTAATGGACTTGTTGATAGCCTAAAGTACGTTGATTTTAGTTGTGAATTTAAAGCAGATGAGTGGTTGGCTAATGCCACTGAAAGTTTTGAAGAATTGTTTGGAGAGTTATCTTATAGAAATTTCAAAGAGCTTTCGCCTAACTTCATTTGGTGCGCACAAGCCATTATCTACACCACCCGACTATTTGAACAGGAGTTTAAAAATGACTAAAGAAAACAGCGGTTGGATTAGTGTTAAGGATAGATTGCCTGAGCCATTTTATACCAGTCAAGAATATCGCAGTTCTAAAAATAGGCGCTTAATTTACTACACAGAGGATGGGGAATATTGGTTCATCGGTTTCGGCTGGTATCTTTACGCAGAAAAGGAAGATGATGAAGGCGGTTTAATTCCATATTGTGTTAATGATCATGCA
>NZ_MLHJ01000031.1 GCF_001998965.1 Rodentibacter rarus | reverse complement strand
TTGCATGATCATTAACAGCTTATGACATTCTTCGTTCCCTTCCTTTACAGCGGTTTAATCCTCTTTTGTGCCTATTTTTCTTTATGGGCGATAGCCGATTTCCTCTTGGGAAATCCCTTAATCGCCTTATTATTTTTACCCTTTGCTTTTCGTTTAGGGGTTAATTTACACACGTCAAAGCGCTTTTGGTGGGTGAGTTATGGCGCGGAGTTTTCCGTATTAGGATTATTGGCGTATTCCTTTCCCAATGAATATTATTTGCCGGCCGCTCTGATAAGTGCGGTCAGTTTACCGATTATTTTTCTTATCAAGCCCTATTATCAAGGCAATGAAGTTTACAAACTTATTATTCAGGGGGGATTAGCACTGGTTATTGGTGCGATCAACGGTTTGATTGGCAGCCTTTTTTCTTTCTCTTTTTTATATCTTTTTCTGGTGAGTTTTACGGGAATGGTATTGATGCTTCCCGCTTGCTTTTTAGTGGATGAATATCTCTTTAAACGCCCTTGGGTTCCCCTTACCGCACAATTGATCGATAAACCGATTTCTTTGCGTGCTAAACATATTTTCATCTATATCCTTTTGTTTTTATTAAATATTGTTATTCAAATTTATACGCCGGAAGAATTTCATCGGTTTACCTTATTTTTTCTTTCTGTGCCCATTATTTTGCTCGCTTATGTCTATGGTTGGCAGGGAGCATTACTTGGCACATTATTAAATAGTATTGCTTTAACAGCGACTATGGGTAGTTTTTCCCGAGGGGCATTAACGGATTTATTACTTTCCCTTTCAGGGCAAACCATCACAGGAATTTTCCTTGGGTTGGGAATTCAACAGTTGCGGGATCTCAATCAAAGTTTATCCGCTGAGCTGGCGCGTAACCGCCAGCTCACCCGAAAATTAATCAATACGGAAGAAGCCATTCGTCAAGAAATTTCCCGTGAACTACATGATGAAATCGGGCAAAACATCACCGCCATTCGTATGCAAGCCTCAATGATAAAACGTATAGAACACTCACCGAAAATCAGTCAAGGGGTTGGTATGATTGAGCAACTTTCTCTGAATATCTACGACACCACAAAAGGGTTATTAAACCGTATTCGCCCGAAAATGTTAGATGATATTTCCCTTCAACAAGCGATTGAGAATTTATTTTTAGAACTCGATTTCAAAACGCATGGCATTTCCACCGCACTTTTTTGGGAAAACAAAGACAATGTTAGGCTTGAGCCTATCCAAGAAATCACCCTTTATCGTTTATGTCAGGAAGGGTTGAATAATACGGTCAAATATGCGGAAGCCTCCACAGTGAGCCTTTCTATTATGATTGGTCAAAATATTCAATTGATTATTCAGGATAATGGTAAGGGATTTGACCCAACAAAAGTTAAACAGGGATTGGGTTTAAAAGGCATGCAAGAGCGGGTGGATATTTTATGTGGGACATTTCAGTTAATTTCCCATGAAAAATCGGTTTCATCAAAACAGCACGGCACCACCATTAAGATCACCTTGCCAAGGAATTGATATGACGACATTCTCCTCAAAAATTGACCGCACTTATCCGTATTGGCGCGTGCATTTAATGATCGCGATGTACATTGGTTATGCCGGATTTTATCTCACAAGGAAAAGTTTTAATTTTGCCGTGCCGGAAATGATAAGCGATTTAGGCATTGAGAAAAGTGATATTGGGTTAATGGCAACCTTGTTTTATATCACCTATGGGGTATCAAAATTCTTTTCAGGAATATTTTCCGATCAATCAAACCCACGTCATTTTATGGCTATCGGGCTAATTATGACGGGGATACTCAATATTTTCTTTGGCCTTTCAAATTCTGTCTTGTTTTTGACCGCACTTTGGGTAGCCAATGCTTGGTTTCAAGGATGGGGCTGGCCGGCCTGTTCGAAACTCTTGACGAGTTGGTACTCTCGCAATGAACGGGGGCATTGGTGGTCGATTTGGAACACTGCACATAATGTCGGAGGCGCTTTAATTCCGCTGCTGATTGGCTATGTTACGTTGCATTACAGTTGGCGTCATGGTTTTGTTGTTGCGGGGGGATTAGCCATTGCGATTGGATTTTTTCTGTTGTGGCGATTGCGTAACACACCGGAGGCGATGGGATTACCCAGTATCGGGCATTGGCGAAATGATGAGTTAGAACTGAGCCAAGAATTCCTTGCCCCCCATTTAAATTGGCGGGACATTTTACGCCACTATGTTTTTTTGAATAAATATATTTGGTTGTTGGCACTCAGTTATACCCTCGTTTATGTGGTACGCACCGCAATTAATGACTGGGGGAATATTTATCTCACGGAAAACTATCATTACGATTTGGTTTCCGCCAACAGTGCTTTAGCCTTGTTT
This sequence comes from Rodentibacter rarus, assembly GCF_001998965.1. Lineage (GTDB taxonomy): Bacteria > Pseudomonadota > Gammaproteobacteria > Enterobacterales > Pasteurellaceae > Rodentibacter > Rodentibacter rarus. Next base: position 2,803 of record NZ_MLHJ01000031.1, on the reverse strand, counting down.
GAAGTAGGCGGATTTTTCGGATCTTTGGTGGCAGGATGGGGTTCGGATCGCTTATTTTCCAGTAATCGTGGCCCGATGGCGTTGATTTTTGCCATTGGAATTTTCTTTTCCATTACGGCTTTATGGCTGCTACCAAAGGAAAAAGATATTTTATTAAGCGCACTTTTCTTTGTGGTGGGGTTCTTTGTTTTTGGCCCACAAATGTTAATCGGCATGGCGGCTGCAGAATGTGCCCACAAAAAAACACCCGGCACAGCGACCGGGTTTGTTGGGTTATTTGCCTATCTTGGTGCAGCGATTGCAGGCTATCCTTTAGCGCTGATTGTGCAACAATTCCACTGGACAGGCTTTTTTATCGTGGTGGCTTGTAGTGCCGCCGGTATCGCCCTTTCCTTGTTGCCGTTTTTGAAAGCACAGGGATAGGGTTTACCCGTTAAACATCATAAGTTCCCATCACCACCGCTTGATCCAGAACATGCCCTTGCATGGCAAAGTGGAGATCGTTGAAACGAAAACCCGGTTTGAGATCGAGTTTGGTATCAAGGGCGTAGACGATTAATTCATAACGGTGTAAGCAATTAGGCGGTGCCATACCACCGTAGGCAGAGGCCTCACTAAGCTCAAATTTGCCTAGAACACTTGCCCAAGAGTTTGCCCCTTGCACATAATCGGTCGCACTTTGGCTTTCGTTTTCTTCCACTGAGGTGCGTTCAAGATTAGCGATGAGCCAGTGTATCCACACAAATCCGCTTGCGGTGATCGCATCTTTATCTTCAAGAACCACGGCGAAAGATTTTGTGCCTTTTGGCGCTTCTTTAATGTCAAAGGGAATGGAATAAGTGGGCATACCATTGGGGCTAAATTGTGTCCCACGTTTGCCATATTTATCTTCAAAGATGCCATTTTTAATGGCGGAGCTGGTGACGATCATAATGTTTTCCTCATTAATAAAAAAACGATGGGAAGATATTAGCACATCTTTCCATCGCTTTTGATATTGAGCGGATAATTTTAGCTTAGTAAATAAACGCTCTGATAAGGCATTAACTTCACTTCATTTTCTTCTAATGTCAAATCATTGTAATTATTCATTAATACCTCGCCTTTCACCGCCAACGCCACGCTTTGTGGTTGCTCGCTTAAATTCGCTAACACGGTTAAGGTTTGTCCGTGAGCTTGACGTTGGTATGCCCAAACGGAAGCGTGATTTGGCAATAAATCTGTGTAATCACCCTCGGTCAAAATCGGCAATGCTTTACGAAGTTTGATTAACGCTTGGTAGGTGTAGAATGTTGAATTTTGATCCGCTAAGGCTTTTTCCACGTTAATTTGAGGATAGTTTTTCGCCACATCAATCCAAGGTTTACCGCTGGAAAACCCGGCATTTTCGCTGTCATCCCATTGCACCGGTGTGCGTGAATTATCACGGGATTTTTGTGCCAAAATGTTAATGATAAGCTCGTCATTCACGCCTTTTTCTTTCAGCTCATCATAGGCGTTTAAACTTTCTACATCGCGATATTCTCCAATCGTTGTGAAATTCGGGTTTGTCATTCCAATTTCTTCGCCTTGATAAATATAAGGCGTGCCTTGCATTCCGTGGAGTAACATCGCCAGCATTTTGGCGGAAACCGTGCGAAGTTCTCCCTCATCGCCAAAGCGAGAGACAATGCGGGGCTGATCGTGATTGCACCAGAATAGCGCATTCCACGCCTTGCCGTGCATACCCTGTTGCCAATAGTTAAAAATGGATTTCAGTTCGACAAAATCAGGCTTGGCATATGTCCATTTTTCGCCATTCGGATAATCCACTTTGAGGTGGTGGAAATTGAAGGTCATAGATAATTCCGTGCCGCTTAAATTAGCATAACGCTGGCAATGTTCAAGGCTGGTGGAAGACATTTCACCCACGCTCATTAGCCCGTAAGGGGTGAGCGCATTTTGATTAAGCATTTGCAAGTATTCGTGAATTTTTGGTCCATCCGTGTAAAAACGGCGACCGTCACCTTCAAGATCGTCTTCAAAATGTTCAGGTTTAGAAATTAAATTCACCACGTCCAAACGCAAGCCATCAATGCCTTTTTCTGCCCAAAAACGGCAAATCTCGAACAATTCTGACCGCACTTTTGCGTTTTCCCAGTTTAAATCCGCTTGCTCCGGGGCGAATAAATGGAGGTAGTATTTTTGTGCTTTGTCCGACCATTTCCACGCTGAACCGCCAAATTTTGATTTCCAGTTGGTTGGCTGTTCACGCCAAATATAATAGTCGTGATATTCACTCTTCGGATCTTCGCCTTGTTGGAACCATTGGTGGAAGGTGGAACTGTGGTTAAACACCATATCCATCACGATTCGAATATGGCGTTTGTGGGCTTCAGCAATCAATTGCTCAAAATCCGCCATAGTGCCGTAACTTGGGTCGATTGCACGATAATTGGCAATGTCGTAACCGTTGTCAATTTGTGGCGAAACATACATCGGTGTGATCCAAATGCCATCAATGCCAAGGGTTTGTAAGTAGTCTAAACGTTTGATGATCCCTTGAATATCGCCCGTGCCACTGCCTGTGGTATCTTGGAATGATTTTGGGTAGATTTGGTATATCACACCGTTTTTCCACCATTGCGTGTTGTTCATTTTATTCCCTTTATTTTTTCAATTTGTTGAGAGATTTAATTTGGAAAGAAAGCCCCCCTCTTTAGTAAAAAGAGGGGCGTTTAAGAGCGGTCAATTTTTGCAAAAATTTTACAATATTATGTAGCAGTTGAACAAAGTTGGTTTTTGTTATCTTGTAGGGACACAC
>NZ_MLHJ01000030.1 GCF_001998965.1 Rodentibacter rarus | reverse complement strand
TTTGAGGCGGTTTATGTTATGTCGGGGGAGCTGTTAAGTTCCTCGACAAGCTCCCCTGATGTGTTATTAACTCGTTCAATTCGAGGTAGAACATCAACAGAGGAAAACGTGGAGATGAGTAATCTCATCAAAACCGTTCTAATCGTGGGAGCTTGCCTGTATCTTGGCGGATGCGCAAGCACTCGCGGTTTAGAGATCTACGGTTATTTCGACACTCAACAAAAAAACGTATGCGTTAATTGTCGTTACACACAGTGTAGCGATTAAACACTAAGTTTTCAAGGATTGTTAGTTAAACTAGCAATCCTTGTTTTTTTATTAAATTAGACTAATTACCCAAATAAACTCTCAAAAACGTCCTAAAACGCATTTTAAGCGACTTTTATCCTTTACCCTGATGATCATATACCTAATAGGCTATCGCACTCGCTACGCTCGTTTGATGAACCTTTACGACAGTGAACAACAAGTTCTTCACTGTCGCAAAGGTTTACAAATTCAATCATAAAAATAAAAAAATAGGGCTGAAAGCCCCAAAAAGAGCCGTTAGGCTCTATATTTTTTGTTTTCTTGTTTGTAATCTTGTTTGTAGGTTATGGATTTCCTTGTGGCACAAGGCTTGAGCGATTTATATGTGTAGAGATTTATTGTTAATGTGTAGAAATTTATTGTTTAATGTGTAGAGATTTATTGTTTAATATTAGGTTGATTTTGTAGTCTATACATATCAAAATATTAGGTATAAATTTTATTCTATATAAAATCAACAAATTTCTACACATTAAGGGTATAAAATGAGCAATAATACTGATCTTACTATCTCAAAAGCTAATAGCTTTGTTCAGGCTAGTTACTCTATGACACTCGATGAAATGCGGATTTTATCTTTAACTTTGGGGGTTTTTAACCCTAAAAATCCGTCTAAACGTGGATTTGACTTTACGGTAGCTGATTTCTGTAAGCATTTCCCTGATGTCAATCCTGAGATAGCTTATACACAAGTTAGAAATGCCGTTCTAAAAATTTCAAAGCGTTGGGTTACGTTGGTTGATAATGAACACGAATTAACTGAAGTTGCGTTAATTCATAAGCGTTCCTATTTTAAAAAAGAAGGTCGGTTTTACATTGAGTTCCACGATGAGTTGATCCCGTATATTTCTGAATTACACGAGAACTACACAAAATATCAGCTTGTAAATATAGGTGCGTTTAGCAGTACGCACGCCATTCGTCTTTATGAATTATGTTCTCAATATCGTGATACTGGTTGGCGTCAAACAAGCATTGAAGATCTAAAAGATTGGTTCCAAGTTTCAGATAAATACAGCTTGTATGCTAATTTTAGAAAATGGGTTATTGAGCCATCTATCGCTGAAATAAATGCTAAATCTGATTTGCTTGTATCATACGAACCTATTAAACGTGGTCGCAGTATTGTAGCGTTGAAATTTACCATTCAGACAAAGAAAAGTGCGGTTAAAACGGAATTAAAACGCCCTAAATTTCCACATAAAAACAAATACGGTAAGTTTGTGAAACTTGATCGCCAAAATCCTAAAATGAGTTCTGCTGAATATGGTAATTATGCGAAAGATTGTTTAAAAATTTTGGAAGATTTTTATCAAAACATCGAAGATGTGCCAAATGAAGATTTGTTGTTTTATTGGATTTTCCTATCCGTCAATGAAAGTCATAAATCGAGATTTGGTAGAAAACAAATCTTTGCCGAAAAACTGAGAGAGCGTGGCTATAAAATCATAGATTGTGAATTGGTTGAGATTGATAAAAAACAAATTGATTTTTTTCGTTAAAGTTTTTAATAAGTCAAAATAAAAATATAAAAAAACGCAATAAATAGCGAAGTCTTTTATTGTGTTTTTTATATTCGGCAACCGAAGGGCGACAGTATATAGTTCAAAATATAGTCAAATTTGAGCACTGTGTGGTGCTGTATAGCACTATGTAGCACAAAATAGTAAAAAATTTATTAAAAACAAGATGTTATAAATAGTGTTATGAAGATGCTAGATAGTGCTCAAAAATGCTGTGTTATTTTTAATCAATTCTTGCTATTCCATTGATATTTATTGCTTTCTTTGCAAAACGAAGTTTTGCGTTAGGTGTGTGAATGAAGTTTTTTTGCTATACATTTGGAATATAAGAATGGGTTTATATATAAGTTCTAATCTAAATAAAAATACCCCTTATCAGACGAATGTATGTAATCTTAAAAAGATCTTTATTTTAAAAACTCACAAAGAAAAAATAGATGATTTTGTCAATTACTTTAAAAATTAAATGTTCATATAATCAATATAAACCTTTAACTTTTTAAATAAGGAAAATTTAATGAAAAAATTTTTAGAAAAAATAAAAATTAAATTTAAACTAAACGTTAAGATCAAGGATTATTTTCAAATTGAAATAGAAGCTAATTGCGGATAAACAAAACCGCCCTTTTGAGGCGGTTT
>NZ_MLHJ01000003.1 GCF_001998965.1 Rodentibacter rarus | reverse complement strand
TTGGAAGATCATTGACAATTTGGGAAAGGAGATCAATTTTGTGATTGAGTTTTTCTTGATAGTTTTCGGAAATGTGTTGCAGCATTAAGACAAGTTTGCCACTTTGTTCACCGATTTGGAGCATTTGCTGGGCTTCCATTGGGAAAAGGTGACTACTGACGCTGTCTGAAAAGCGATAGCCTTGTGAAACCCATTGTAAAATTGATCGCACTTCTATGTCGAGAATGCGATCCGTTGTAATGATTTGTTGGGTTTGCCAAGTTTGTGTACGTGGCAGAAAGCTGTTCAATGCTTGATTAAGTGGTATGCCGGCTTGCAACATTATGTATAAACTTTGCGTAAAATTCACTAAACGGGAAAGTTGTTGAATGCGCCCAAAAACAGGCATTGCAGAAATGAAGCGCGCTTTTTGCTGTTGAAACCAAGGGGCGTGTTTCAATTTGACTTGATAAAGCAGGGTGAAGATAACGGATGCTAATATTAGGAGGTGAATATCTTCTTTGAGAAAATTTGATGTGGCGAGCAACACAGCGGTTAACGTGGGGAGCTCGCTATTATTACCTTGGTACATTTCAGCAAATTGTGGCACGATAAAAAGCAAAAGAGCGAGGGTAAGCAATAAAGAAATCCCCAATACCATAGCTGGATAGAGCATAATTTTTTGTAATTTGCGTTGTAAGGTGAGGGAGGCTTGGCGATGTATCGCAATTTTTCCACAGACAATCGCCAGTTTTCCTGTCATTTCCCCTACCTGAATCAATTGAATTTCCTGTTGAGTGAGATATTTACCTTGTTGTTCAATAGATTGAGAAAAGGATAGCCCGGATTCTATAGCCTGTAAAAGCTTTTCTAACCAAGTATTTAGGGCAAGCTGAGTACAGTTTTGTTGTAAAATTTGCAAGCTGTTTTTGAGTGGAATAGCAGATTGCAACAGAGTGGCAAGTTGGTTCAATAAGGCACTGATTTCGGCATTTTTCGGTTTACTATTAAGTTGCCAATTTTGTTGTAGCTTGATGTTGGTCAGCCCTCGATTCATTAATTGAAATTGGGCTTGTTGATCGGAATCGGCAATAATTGAGCCTTTTTGCATTTGTTTTAAGGCATTTTGTCCTTGAAAATAAAAGAGTTTTTTTGCCATATTATTCCCTGCCTAAAACACGATAGATTTCTTCTTTATCGGTAATCCCTTGTTTTACTTTTTCAAGCCCGCTTTGATGGAGATGATCAAAGTCTGTTTGATAGCCATTTTGTTGGTGATGTAAAAATTGATAAACACCGATTCTTCCACGGTAACCTTGATGGCAATCACAAGAATCTGTAGAAAATTGACCGCACTTTTGACAGCGTTTTCGCACAAGTCGTTGGGCGATCACCAATAATAAACTGTTTTCGATTTCATGAGGTTGAATGCCAAGTTGCTGCAAACGTGAAATGGCAGAGTGAGCATCATTGGTGTGTAGCGTAGAAAGTACCAAATGCCCTGTTTGAGCCGCACGTAGTGCCATTGCAGCACTTTCTTCATCTCGAATTTCACCCAGCATAATAATATCGGGATCTTGCCGTAAAAATGAACGTAGTAAACGACTGAAATCCAATCCGATTTGAGGATTAATTTGACTTTGGATAATGCCCTCTAATTCAATTTCAATGGGATCTTCGGCGGTCATAATGTGTTTATCCGGTGTGTTGAGCCATTGAAGTGCGGTGTAAAGGGAAATACTTTTTCCGCTTCCTGTTGGACCGGTTACCAAAATCAATCCTTGTGGTTGGCTGAGCGCTTGTTGAAAAGCCAGTTGTTGTGATTCTGTCATCCCCAGTTCGGCAAAACTCAATTCCACCGGTTTATTTTGTTGGGCTCGAAGCACCACCTTTTCGCCCCAATGTGTCGGCAGGGTGGAAAGGCGAAAATCAAGAATATCGGAAAAGGTGGTTTTAAATTGAAAGCGCCCATCTTGTGGCAATCGGGTTTCGCTGATATCAAGCTTCGCCAAGAGTTTTAGACGAGAAATAATCCGATTCGCTAAATTTTTACTAATCGGAGCTTGAGGCTGTAACACACCATCAATTCTAAATCGCACTTGGAAATGGTTTTGTAATGTTTCCAAGTGAATATCGGAGGCATTTTTTTGCAACGCTAATTCAAAGATGCGATTTAATAGTTGGATAATAGGTTCATCATTATTTTTTTCGTGATTTTCTTGCTCTTGGTGATGATAGAAACTCACTTGTTCTTCCACTTGCATTGTTTGCGGCGCAAGTTTTTGCAAAAGATCTTTAAGGTGTATGCTATCAAGCAAAATCGGCTCGACCAATTTCCCACTAATAAAAGCAATGGTTTCACAAGCGGAAAGATTGGAAAGTGAATCAACACCAAGCCATAATTGATTGTCTTCTTCCTTTAGTGGTAGCGCAAAATAGCGTAAAAAAAGAGATTGTTGCTGTTGATTACGTTCCCATAGATCTGGTGGGATAATAAAAACCTCACCATTTTGTGCGGTAGCCCGGTAGGTGTGGTGTAAGGCGTAATCTGTCATTTCGTGCAAAATCCGGCAGGAAATAGGGATGAATCGCCGGTACAAGCGGTTGACCAAGTGACACCTTTCGATTTATCACCGTTTGCCGTGAGGGTATAACCTATTCCATCCAATGTGCCATTACCCACCACAGTGATTTCACCTCCATTTATACTGATGCTCTTAATATAGCCTTTTGCCGTGGTGACATTGGCGGCAATGCCGTTTGAGCCTCCGCTACAATTGGTGGTCGCACCCGTGCCATAAACACAAAGTTCTACATCAGACTTAAAAGGCGCAGAGGCTTGTAGCAATTCGGACATTGCCGCCTTTTTCGTATAATTTTGGTAAGATGGAATTGCGATGGTCGCAAGAATGGCAATGATAGCAATCACAATCATTAATTCGATGAGTGTAAATCCTTTTTTCAGTTTAGATTGGGAAATAAGTTTCATTGATTTTCCTTTAAAATGTGGGTTAAGCCAATATTGGCGAGGGCATTGTCTAGAAGGAAAAAAACTTTGTAAAATTGACCGCACTTTTTCTGCGATCCTGATCGTAAAAATAGGAGAAAATCATGAAAAAACAGAAATGTATTGAACAGGGTTGGCTGACAAATTGTCGCCAAATTCCTTCACCTCATTTTGATGAACGTTTAGATTCGGGCGATATTTCTTTGTTGGTGATTCATTATATTAGCCTCCCCCCGGAACAGTTTGGCGGAGGCTATATTGATGATTTTTTTCAAGGTAAGTTAGATCCCAAGCTTCACCCCTATTTTGAGAAAATTCATCAAATGCGGGTTTCCGCCCATTGTTTGATCGACCGTCAGGGCGTAATTACACAATATGTGAATTTTAATGAGCGGGCATGGCATGCGGGCGTTTCCAGCTTTGAAGGGCGTGAAAAATGTAATGATTTTTCCATTGGCATTGAACTTGAAGGAAGTAATGAACAACCTTTTACCGAGGCACAATACCAATCTTTGCAACGGCTGACGAAATGCATTATGGCAGTCTATCCGAAGATTACACCGGAGCGTATTGTTGGACATACGGATATTTCACCGGGGCGGAAGATCGATCCTGGTCAATATTTTGATTGGGGGCGTTATTTAAAGGACATTCAGTCTTAGTTTAAAAAATAGACACTTCATTTTACGATGTTATACACATTTTGATGATTGGCTCGATTTTTATTTAACTTATTGAAATATAAGAGTTTAATTAGTTTATAAAATGAGAATTATCCTGGTCGATAAAGTTATCCAGTATTATTGGTTTTTCCAACCACAATTTTATCCACAGAAACATTGAATAACTCACAAGAGGGATCAATGCTTGGCATTTTCTATGGCTCTCTTTTAATGATGAGGATTTTTCAACCGCACTTTGTTGAAATAAAGTGCGGTTTCTTTTGGATAAGGATCGTGGAGGGCGAAAAATAATCAATATTGAGCGAAATGAGGAATAAAAAGGATCCTAAAATATTTCTACACAATTTTAGCGAGGATGATGACAGCGTTAGCCACAGTTTTATCCACAACCCTTTTCTTGCACGCTATCGCAACGTGTGCCTTTGGTTGATAAAAACGCCAATTTGTGAAACAATCCGCAGACTATTTTTGTATAAAAATTTAAGGTAGAGCGAGAGTGGTCGATTTTGATGGCTACCGCCCAAATGTGGGAATTGTGATTTGTAATTATAAAAATCAGGTACTTTGGGCAAAACGTTGCGGACAAAATTCTTGGCAATTCCCGCAAGGCGGCATTAATGATAATGAAAGTGCCGAGCAAGCGATGTTCCGTGAGTTGTATGAAGAAGTGGGGTTGCAGCCAAAAGATGTGCGCATTTTGTATGTATCAAAACATTGGTTGCGTTATAAATTGCCAAAACGTTTATTACGTTATGACACTAAACCCATGTGTATAGGGCAAAAACAGCGTTGGTTTTTATTACAACTGGTTTCGGATGAAAAAAAGATCAATGTGAAAGCAACAAAATCGCCGGAATTTGATGGTTGGCGTTGGGTGAGCTTTTGGTATCCGGTGCGTCAGGTGGTATCGTTCAAGAGAGATGTATATCGCCGAGTGATGAAAGAATTTGCGGCTTTTTTATTTTCTTTCGATAAAGATAACTCGTCCGAATATTTTCAAGAGCGAGATTTAAAATTCACTTCTTCTCATAAACCGAATTATTCAAAACATTCAAAACGTCCGTTTCATAAAAGGGGATAGGTATGCTGACTTTTATTGCAATTAGTTTGTTAGTTGGCTGTGTTGTCGGATTCCTTGCCGGGTTATTTGGCATTGGGGGCGGTTTAATTGTCGTGCCGGCATTGGTTTATTTATTACCGATGGTTGGTGTGCCGGAACCTTTGCTTATGTCAACCGCATTGGGGACATCTTTCGCCACGATTGTGATCACAGGCTTTTCTTCGGCACAACGCCATCACCAATTAGGCAATATTGTGTGGGATGCCGTGAAAATCTTAGCCCCTGTGATGATGATAACCGTCTTTATTTCCGGTTTGTTTATCGGCAAATTAGATCGGGATATTACCTCAAAATTATTTGCCTGCCTTGTGGTGTATTTAGCGGTAAAAATGGTGTTTTCAATTAAACCTCAGCCTGTTGAATCGACAAAAGGGCTTACCACAAAATCGTCTGTGATGGGGGGGATTTTAATTGGTATGGCATCGAGCATTGCCGGAATTGGGGGAGGCGGTTTTGTGGTGCCTTTTTTAAATTCACGGGGTATTGATATCAAAAAAGCCATCGGTTCTTCTGCCTTTTGCGGTATGTTGCTTGGTACATCCGGTATGTTGAGTTTTATGGTGAGTGGTTGGGGAAATACGGCTATACCGGATTATTCCCTCGGCTATGTTTACTTACCGGCAGTTTTTAGCATTACCGCCACCTCATTTTTTACCTCCAAATTAGGCGCAAATGCCACTGCAAAATTACCGGTTCCTACGTTGAAGAAAGGTTTTGCATTATTGCTCATTGTGATTGCCGTTAATATGTTTCTTAAATAAGGAAAATTATGAATCAATATTTACACCTTCCCTATTTTGATCCCAGCATTTTTACTTTTGGTGATAGCAACATCGGTCTGCGTTGGTATGGCTTGATGTATCTATTAGGTTTTCTTTTTGCCCGCTGGCTAGGGGTTCGCCGGGCAAATCGTCCGAATAGCGGGTGGAGCGTTGAACAGGTAGATAGCCTACTTTTCAATGGTTTTATGGGTGTGTTTTTAGGGGGACGTATCGGTGATGTGTTCTTCTATAATCTTGATCATTTCTTACAAGATCCGCTTTATCTGTTCCGTGTTTGGGAAGGGGGAATGTCTTTCCATGGTGGATTAATCGGTGTGATTGTCGCCATGATTTGGACCTCTTATTCGCAAAAACGTCATTTTTGGCAAACGGCCGATTTTATTGCCCCTTTAATCCCCTTTGGTTTAGGATTAGGACGTATTGGTAACTTTATTAATCTTGAACTTTGGGGACGTGAAACCGATGTACCTTGGGCGATGATTTTCCCTAATGATCCCCTTTTATTACCCCGCCACCCCTCGCAACTTTATGAAGCCTTTTTAGAAGGTTTTGTGCTTTTTGCTATGCTCAATCTCTTTATCAAAAAGCCACGTCCGATGGGATCGGTTGCCGGTTTATTTTTGATAGGCTATGGCGTGTTCCGCTTTATCGTGGAGTATGTACGAGAGCCGGAAGTAGAATCTTTCCTTGGCATAATGACCCGAGGTCAAGCCTTGTGTTTACCGATGATTATCGGTGGCGCATTGATTATGGGCTGGGCTTATACACGCAAAAGTGCGGTAAAAAATTAAGGCGTTTTTATGAAACAATATCTTGAACTCTGTCAGCGTATTATTGATGAAGGCGAATGGATCGCCAACGAACGCACGGGCAAACGGTGTTTAACGGTGATTAATGCGGATTTGGAATATGATGTGGCGAATAACCAATTTCCCCTCATTACCACCAGAAAAAGCTATTGGAAAGCTGCCATTGCGGAGTTTTTAGGTTATCTTCGTGGTTATGATAATGCGGCGGATTTTCGTCGACTCGGTACCAAAACCTGGGATGCCAATGCCAATGAAAATGCAGCGTGGCTTGCTAATCCTCATCGTAAAGGCACAGATGATATGGGGCGGGTTTATGGTGTTCAGGGGAGAGCCTGGCGTAAACCAAACGGTGAAACAGTAGATCAACTTCGCAAAATTGTGAACAATCTCACTCGAGGAATTGATGATCGGGGCGAGATCATGACATTTTTTAACCCGGGGGAAATTGATTTAGGTTGTTTGCGTCCTTGTATGCACACGCACACCTTCTCGCTTGTGGGCGATACCTTGCACCTCACCAGTTACCAACGTTCTTGTGATGTTCCACTCGGGTTGAATTTTAACCAAATTCAAGTGTTTACCTTCTTAGCCTTAATGGCACAAATCACCGGAAAGAAAGCGGGCAAAGCGTTTCACAAAATTATTAATGCGCATATTTATGAAGATCAACTGGCGCTCATGCGTGATGTGCAATTAAAACGTGAGCCTTTCCCTCTGCCAAAATTGGAGATTAATCCTGATATTAAAACTCTCGAAGATTTAGAAACTTGGGTCACCATGGATGATTTCAAAGTGATTGGCTATCAATCCCACGAAGCGATTAAATATCCTTTCTCTGTATAAGGTAAAAAAGTGCGCTCGGATTTGGATGAGAAATTTATGCGCCATGCCCTGAGCTTGGCGGATAAAGCCGAAGCCTTAGGTGAAATTCCCGTGGGGGCGGTGCTGGTGGACAGCGAAGGGAATATCCTCGGGGAAGGTTGGAATCTCTCCATTATTGAAAACGACCCGACTGCCCATGCGGAGATTGTCGCATTACGCCATGCGGCAAAAAAGATAAAAAACTATCGTCTGCTGAATACCACCCTATATGTGACGCTCGAACCCTGCACTATGTGTGCCGGGGCGATTTTACACAGCCGAATTCAACGTTTGGTGTTTGGTGCTCTAGATTATAAAACCGGTGCGGTGGGCTCCCGTTTTCACTTTTTTGATGATTATCAAATGAACCACAGTGTAGAAATCACCAGCGGTGTACTGGCGCAAGAGTGCGGTGAAAAATTAAGTGCTTTTTTTCGTAAAAGACGGGCGGAGAAGAAAGCGGAAAAATTCGAAAAACAAGAAATATAGTTTAATATCAAAACACACAAGGCTTATTTGCCGGGCAATATTTTAAGCCTGTTTCACTAATTCCATATCCAAATGCGGTATCCCATCTTCCAAATAGACTGCTGAAATCGCTTTAAATCCGAAGGATTGATAAAAATTTTGTAAATATTCTTGGGCTTGAATATGAACCTTTTTATCAGGGAAATAAACCTTAATCGTATTTAAAATTTGTTCAACTAATTTACGTCCCCAACCCTCTTGGCGGGCGGATTGCACTACCAGAACTCGTCCAAAATGCACGGTATTTTTTTCAGGAATAATCCGTGCATAAGCCAAAATCTGATCGTTTTCCAAATAAAACAAATGAAGTGAAATGAGATCCTTATCATCGACTTCGGGATAGGCACATTGTTGTTCAACAACGAAAATTTCCGTACGCACTTTATAAATTAAAAATAGTTCATAAGTGCTTAATTCTTCAAATTTTTTGCATAGCCACATAAAAGAATTTCGTCAAAATATTGCTTTTGGTGAGAAAAATACTAAGGAGACGATAGTATCATTATTAACCAAAAGTAAAAACACTTCTTCCAATTTCTCGCTTTATTCCCAATTTGATTACGTCCATAATGGATTTATTTGAACATTCCGACTTTAGGAGGACACATGAGCAATAAAATGCCAGCATTATTTGTTGGGCATGGCAACCCAATGAATGCGATTGAATCGAATAATCCTTTTAACCAAAATTTCGCACAAGTGGCGGCTTCCTTTGAGAAACCAAAAGCCATTTTGTGCATTTCGGCACATTGGTTTAGTGATCGATTGCAAGTGACGGGGAGTGCTAATCCACCGATGATTTACGATTTTTTATGGTTTTCCCGATGCCTTGAGCCAAATTAATTACCCGGCTCCGGGCAGTGCGGAATTAGTGGCGAGAGTGCAAACATTATTGCAAAACGAAGAATTGCATATCAATCCGACACGTGGTTTTGATCACGGCGCTTGGGCGGTATTAATGCACCTTTATCCGCAAGCGGATGTGCCGGTGGTGCAGTTAAGTTTAGATCGTAGCAAATCAGCACAATGGCATTTTGATTTGGCAAAAAAACTTGCACCTTTGCGTGAGGAAGGCGTGCTTATTTTAGGCAGTGGCGATATTGTGCATAACCTTTCCGTAATGAGTCACGAACACATTAATACGATAGGGGCTGCGTATGATTGGGCATTAACATTCCGTGATCAAATTAACCAAGCGGTGGTGGAAAATAACCTTGATGCTTTGGTAAATTTCGAGCAGTTTGGCGAGCCGGCGAGCTTATCCGTTCCAACACCCGAACATTATTTGCCTTTGCTTTATGTGATGGCATTACGTGAAGATATTGATGATGTGGTGATTTTCAATGATGTATTGGTAGGTGGTTCGGTGAGTATGACTTCGGTTTTAGTCGGGAATAGCGGATTAAATTAATGGCATATACCCTATCGTAAATGGTTTACAGACCATTATCATTATACTATCATCTTGCCTTGCCTTGCCTTGCCTTGCCTTGCCTTGCCTTGCCTTGCCTTGCCTTGCCTTGCCTTGCCTTGGTTGGGTGGGATTTGGGTTCGGTTTAGTCTGATGGTAAGGTGTTTTACATTTATTTAATCTAAGAGGAAATTTTATGTCTAATGCAAAAATCATTAGTGATTACTTGGATGTGGTATTCAACCAAAAGGATGTGGCAAAAGCCGAAACCTTTTGGGCGGGGGATATGATTCAACATAATCCCTCTATGCCTAATGGTTTGGATGTTTTACGCGGTTTTATCCAATCGCCTGATGCACAAGCGATGAGCTATGAACAAGGCATCATTATGGAAGACGGGGATTATGTGATGGTGCATGGTCGCTATACCGGTTGGGCGGGTAAAACCATGTTAGCCGTGGATATTTTCCGTTTGGAAAACGGCAAAGTGGTTGAACATTGGGATGTGATGCAAGAAGAAGTGCCGGCAGCACAATCAGCCAATGGGCATGCAATGTTTCTGGTCAAATAAATTAAGGAGAAAAACTATGGCACAATCAAACTATCCGGCTATCGGTCACATTTATGAAGCCCGTTTTGGTGATCTCGCTTATCATCTTGATTTTAAAGCGGATGGAAAAACGATGGAATTTACCAGTATTGGTAATGCCGCACCGGTTGCTGAGCCGGTGGTGACCGTAGAATATACGGCAAAAGAAGTGGCAAGTGGCGTGTTTATGGTTTACTGGAAAGAACCAGACGGTTCAACCGTTGTTCACGTTGAAGATTTTAACCAAAATAAAGTCTTTACCAATATTACTTTACCAAATCACGACTTTTTGAATTTGGAAGGTAGTTTTAACCTAGTACGTTAATTAAATTTGGTTGTCTGAAAATGGTTTTCAGACAACCTTTTTGACAAGTCGGATATGTGGATACTCATCACACTCATTATTGCCACTACTATTTTTTATCTTATTGGTAAGCAGCCCGCACGATTATTACAACGTGGTAAGCTCGTACGTTCACAACATATTGAAAGGGAAGGAAAAATATTCTACATCGAAGAAGTGTCTTTCTCTGATTACCATCAAGCTTTACATCATTATTTTTATCTTATCCCTCAATTTTCCGACCGTAAAAATTTACTGGAAACCCAATACAGTTATTTAGATTGGACGGATACCACTTTGCGTTTTTCGGATTATACATTGCAGTTGGTAAGGCGGGTCAATCATATCCTGTTAATCAAAAGCCAAACCCCAATGAGTATTGCGGAGTTTGAGCGTTTGACACAAGGTATTTAAAAAACACGTGAAAAATTGACCGCACTTTAAAGCTTAAAGCTGCCAATCAATCTCTGCTATACCTTTTCCCCTTAAATATTCATTGGTTTTAGAGAAATGCTTGCACCCAAAAAAACCTCGGTGGGCGGAAAGTGGGGAGGGGTGAGGGGCGGTTAAGACACAGTGGCGGGTTCTATCAATCATACTGCCTTTTTTCTGCGCATGACTTCCCCAAAGTAAAAAAACGAGATGTTCACGCTGCTCATTGAGTGCGGCGATAACCCTATCAGTAAAGGTTTCCCAACCTAAGTTGGCATGTGAATGGGCAAGCCCCCGTTCCACGGTCAGCACCGTGTTAAGCAATAATACGCCTTGCTCCGCCCATTTCACTAAATAGCCATGATGTGGTATTTGAAAATCGGGAATATCTTGACTGAGTTCTTTATAGATATTCAACAAGGAAGGGGGAATGGCGACTTCGGGTTTGACGGAAAAGGCAAGACCGTGGGCTTGGTTTGGTCCGTGGTAAGGATCTTGCCCTAAAATGACCACTTTGACCTCTTCAAATGCCGTATATTTGAAAGCATTAAACACCTCGTTTTGCGGCGGATAAATGGTTTTTCCCGCTTGTCTTGCAAGGTGAACCTGTTTTAACGCATTCTGAAAATAGGGTTGTTCTTTTTCTTTGCCGATCACATCGGTCCAAGTTTGCATAATAAAATCCTAGTAAAATGAATGAACAATATTATAAACGAAATGGGATCATCTCGGTAGGTTAAGGTTAAATGTAAAAATAATGTTAATAAAAACAAGATGGTTTAAGGTTTTATTCTAAATATATTGATTTATATCAAATTAATAAAAGTGTTTATAAAAAAATAACTTGTTCTTTATCAAAAGAATTTGAAGTCTTCAAAATTTTTGATAAAATTTGCACAGTTTTTGTGATTATACACATGCCAATTAGGAGGCGATTATGATTAAAGGTATTCAAATTACTCAAGCAGCGAATGACAATTTACTTAACTCATTCTGGTTATTAGACAGCGACACCAACGAAGCACGCTGCTTATGTGCAAAAGGTGGTTTCGAGGAAGATCAAGTGGTTGCGGTGAGCGAACTTGGTCAAATCGAATATCGTGAATTACCGGTAAATGTAGCGCCAACCGTAAAAGTGGAAGGCGGTCAGCACTTAAACGTGAACGTGTTACGTCGTGAAACTTTAGAAGATGCGGTAAACAACCCGGATAAATATCCACAATTAACTATCCGTGTTTCCGGTTATGCGGTGCGTTTTAACTCATTAACGCCGGAACAACAACGTGACGTGATTACCCGTACTTTCACTGAAAGTTTATAATCCCACATTGAATACAAGAAACCCCGATTTTATCGGGGTTTTGTTTTTCTAAAATTTAGAAAAAATCCACCGCACTTTCCTTTCTTTCCTAGCGATTTTTATGCTTTTCGGGTAAAATCCGCCAGTTAAATTTAATGATTTTTTGAGAAAACCAACATTTTTATGAAGAATATTCGTAACTTTTCTATTATTGCTCATATCGACCATGGTAAATCCACCCTTTCCGACCGTTTAATTCAAACCTGTGGCGGGCTTTCAGATCGTGAAATGGAAGCACAAGTCTTGGACTCGATGGATCTTGAACGTGAGCGTGGCATTACTATTAAAGCGCAAAGCGTAACTTTAAATTACAAAGCTAAAAATGGCGAAACCTATCAATTAAACTTTATTGATACACCGGGACATGTGGATTTTTCCTATGAAGTGTCGCGTTCTTTGGCTGCTTGTGAAGGGGCATTGTTGGTGGTGGATGCCGGTCAAGGGGTAGAAGCGCAAACCCTTGCCAACTGTTACACCGCCATTGAAATGGATCTCGAAGTGGTGCCGATTTTAAACAAAATCGACCTGCCGGCAGCAGATCCTGAACGTGTAGCGGAAGAAATTGAAGATATTGTAGGCATCGATGCCATGGAAGCGGTGCGCTGCTCAGCAAAAACCGGACAAGGCATTGAAGATGTATTAGAAGAAATTGTGGCAAAAATTCCTGCCCCTGAAGGCGATCCTGAGGCGCCATTGCAGGCCCTCATTATTGATTCTTGGTTCGATAATTATTTGGGCGTGGTCTCTTTGGTGCGGATTAAAAATGGCACGCTTCGTAAAGGCGATAAAATTAAAGTGATGTCCACAGGACAGGCTTATAACGTGGATCGCCTGGGTATCTTTACGCCAAAACAAGTTGATACCCAAGTATTAAATTGTGGTGAAGTCGGTTGGGTGGTTTGTGCCATTAAAGATATTTTAGGCGCCCCGGTAGGCGATACCTTAACCGATCAACATCATCCGGCAAGTGAGGTTTTACCGGGCTTTAAGAAAGTGAAACCGCAAGTCTATGCCGGGTTGTTCCCGGTGAGTTCGGATGATTATGAAGCGTTTCGTGATGCGCTGGGTAAATTAAGCCTCAATGATGCCTCGCTATTTTATGAACCGGAAAATTCCACCGCACTGGGTTTTGGTTTCCGTTGTGGTTTCTTGGGGCTACTTCATATGGAGATCATCCAAGAACGTTTAGAGCGGGAATACGATTTAGATCTGATCACCACCGCACCAACGGTAATTTATGAAGTGGAGATGACAAATGGCGAAGTGGTTTATGTGGATAGCCCCTCTAAGTTGCCGCCACTGAATAATATTTCTGAAATTCGTGAACCCATTGCAGAATGTAATATGCTCGTGCCACAAGAATACCTCGGAAATGTGATTACGCTCTGTGTGGAAAAACGTGGGGTACAGACCAATATGGTGTATCACGGCAACCAAATTGCGCTGACCTACGAAATTCCAATGGGGGAAGTGGTGTTAGATTTCTTCGACCGCTTAAAATCTACCTCACGGGGTTATGCTTCCTTAGATTACGGCTTCAAACGTTTCCAAGCGGCGGATATGGTGCGTGTGGATATTATGATTAACGGCGAGCGTGTGGATGCTTTAGCATTAATTGTACACAAAGATAACGCACAATATCGTGGACGTGAATTAGTGGAAAAAATGCGTGAATTGATTCCTCGTCAGCAGTTTGATATTGCGATTCAAGCGGCAATTGGTAACCATATCATTGCCCGTTCAACAGTGAAACAATTGCGTAAAAACGTGTTGGCAAAATGTTACGGTGGTGATGTGAGCCGTAAGAAAAAACTTTTACAGAAACAAAAAGAAGGTAAGAAACGAATGAAATCTTTAGGGAATGTAGAAGTGCCTCAAGAAGCGTTTCTTGCCATTTTACATGTAGGTAAGGATAAATAAGGAGCGATATGTCTAATTTATTTTTTGTGATTTTTTTAGCGGTAGGATTTGGCATTTGGAAAGCGTTGGATTATTTCCAATTGCCTAATACATTTAGCATTTTATTGCTGATTTTGACCGCACTTTCGGGTGTGTTATGGTGTTATCACCGTTTTGTTGTCGCCCCTAAGCGTCAGCGTCAAATCGCCCGAATGGAGCAACGTTCCGGTCAAACGCTCAGCGATGAAGAAAAAGCAAAAATCGAACCCATTTCGGAAGGTTCGGAATTTTTATCTTCTTTATTCCCAGTGTTAGCTGTGGTTTTCTTGGTGCGTTCTTTTTTGTTTGAACCTTTCCAAATTCCTTCCGGTTCAATGGAATCCACATTGCGTGTCGGGGATTTTCTCGTTGTCAATAAATATGCCTATGGGGTTAAAGATCCGATTTTCCAAAATACGATCATTGAAGGGGAAAAACCGCAACGTGGTGATGTCATCGTTTTTAAAGCACCGGAGCAAGCTTTACTTCGTACAGGACTTGGCGCAACCCGAGCCGCTTATGCGGAAAATTTAGCCTTAAGTTCAAAAGAGAATATGTCTGCGGTGGATTACATTAAACGAATTGTCGGGCAAGGTGGTGATCGTGTGATTTTCGATATGGATCAAAAAACCTTGAAAATTGTGTACGGTAAAGAAGGGAAACCTTGTGAAATAAACTGTGAAAGCAAAACCTTTGAATATCACCAAAACTCTACCAATCCGGCATTTCCAAATGAATTGGAATTGTCCGAGCAAGGCGATGTGGTACATAACGTGTTAATCAGCCCTTATCGTCGTTATTCCGGTCCGGAATTTTTCCCACAAGAAGGCAACCCAACGGCGGAATGGGTGGTGCCGGAAGGGCAATATTTTGTTATGGGGGATAACCGTGATCACAGTGATGACAGCCGTTTTTGGGGATTTGTACCGGAAAAAAATATCGTGGGGAAAGCCACTTATATTTGGATGAGCTTAGAAAAAGAACCGAATGAATGGCCGACAGGCTTACGTTTCGAACGTTTTTTTACGGCAATTAAATAAGATGAATCATTTAGCGAGATTAGAGCAAAAAATCGGGTATCAATTTAAGGATATTTCGCTTTTAAAATTGGCGCTCACCCATCGTAGTGCCGCCACAAAACATAATGAACGCCTAGAGTTTCTTGGCGATGCTATCCTCAATTTCACTATTGCGGAGGCGTTGTATCATCAATTCCCTCATTGTAATGAGGGGGAACTAAGCCGTATGCGGGCAACCTTGGTAAGAGAAAAAACGCTCGCGATGTTAGCCCGTCAGTTTGAACTGGGCGAATATCTTTCTCTTGGTTCCGGTGAGTTGAAAAGCGGTGGTTTTCGCCGTGAATCGATTCTTGCAGACGGTGTGGAAGCGATTATTGGGGCGATGTCGTTGGATCAAGGGATTATTCTCACCACCCAAGTGGTTCGAACTTGGTATCAAAGGTTGTTAGCCGAAATCAAACCCGGTGATAATCAAAAAGATGCCAAAACCCGCCTGCAGGAGTATTTACAAAGTAAAGGGCTGGCATTACCAAGTTATGAGGTGATTAACATTCAAGGGGAACCTCATTGCCAGACTTTCACTGTGGAATGTAAAGTGAAAAATATCGATAAAATTGACCGCACTTTTGTGGCGAAAGGCTCAAGTCGCCGTAAAGCAGAACAGGCGGCAGCAGAACAAGTATTAAAAGAATTGGATATCAAATGACAGCACAATTTGACAAAACCTATTGCGGTTTTATTGCCATTGTTGGCCGCCCGAATGTTGGGAAATCCACGCTCTTGAATAAAATTTTAGGGCAAAAAATCTCAATTACATCACGCAAAGCGCAAACCACCCGCCACCGCATTGTGGGGATCAAAACCGAAGGGGCTTACCAAGAAATTTATGTGGATACCCCGGGCTTGCACATTGAAGAAAAACGTGCCATTAACCGTTTAATGAACCGAGCGGCAAGCAGTGCCATTGGCGATGTGGATCTCATCATTTTTGTGGTGGACGGAACCCATTGGAATGCCGATGATGAAATGGTGTTAAACAAACTTCGCAGTGCGAAAGCCCCGGTGGTATTGGCAATTAACAAAGTGGACAACATCAAAAATAAAGATGATTTATTGCCTTTTATCACCGAATTAAGCGGAAAGTTTGATTTCGCCCATATTGTGCCAATTTCCGCCCAACGGGGAAATAATGTTCACCAATTGGAAAACATTGTACGCACAGCGTTACGCGAAGGTGTGCATCATTTCCCTGAAGACTATGTAACAGATCGCTCACAACGTTTTATGGCATCGGAGATTATCCGTGAGAAATTGATGCGTTTTACCGGTGAGGAACTGCCTTATTCGGTTACCGTTGAAATTGAACAATTTAAAGTCAATGAACGTGGCACTTATGAAATTAATGGATTGATTTTGGTGGAACGTGAAGGTCAAAAGAAAATGGTGATTGGCGCACAAGGGCAAAAAATCAAAACCATTGGTATGGAAGCCCGTGCAGATATGGAACGCTTATTTGATAACAAAGTGCATCTTGAACTATGGGTGAAAGTGAAATCCGGCTGGGCTGATGATGAACGTGCATTACGCAGTTTAGGCTATATGGACGAATAAAAGAGCGGTTTATTTTGAACAGGTTTTATAGGGACACACTGCTGGTGTCCCTATATTTTTTCTCCTATTCCTAGCTTTTTTCCCCTTATTCCTACCGCACAAGCATAAGCCGAACTCCATGCCCATTGGAAATTATAACCACCAAGCCAGCCGGTTACGTCTAATACTTCTCCAATAAAATATAAGCCTTGTACTTGTTGGCTTTCCATGGTTTTGGAAGAAATATAGCGGGTATCGACACCGCCTAGGGTGACTTCTGCGGTGCGATAACCTTCCGTTCCATTGGGGGTAAATTGCCAGTGGTGGATTAAATTCTCTAAATTTTTTAACCGCACTTTACTGAGGTTAGCAATCACTTCATCTTGAATAAAACCTTGTTCGAGCCAATGTTCCACTAATTTTTTGGGAAGTAAACGTGCCAGTAGGGTTTTTAACATCAGTTTTGGGGAGCGCTGTTTGATGTATTGGATTTCGTCTTCAATATTGTGTGTCGGCAGTAAATCAATTTCCACGCTTTCATTAGGCTGCCAATAATTCGAAATTTGCAATACAGCAGGGCCTGAAATTCCCCGATGAGTAAAAAGCAACTGATTATGAAAAGATTTTCCGCAATTTGCGGTGATCGTAACCGGTAGGCTAATTCCTGAAAGTGCGGTCAAAAATTTATCGGTTTCTCGATAAGTAAAAGGCACAAGGCTAGCCCGAGGCGGCACTACCGGAATATTAAATTGTTCAGCGATTTGATAACCGAAAGGCGTTACACCAAGCCCCGGCATAGAAAGCCCCCCGGTGGCAATGACTAAGTTTTTGCAGTGCCATTGTCTTGCATTGGCGGTGACCTTAAATCGCTCCTTTTCATCATGCTCAACCCGTTCAACCTGCGATATTTCACTGCGTAGATGAAGATTGACGTGGTGTTTTTCACATTCTGTCGCCAACATCCCAACAATTTGATCTGCCCCTTCATCACAAAAAAGTTGTCCGAGTTCTTTTTCGTGATAGGCAATGCCGTATTCTGCCACGAGCGAAATGAAATCCCAATTGGTATAACGGGCGAGGGCGGATTTG
Organism: Rodentibacter rarus; assembly: GCF_001998965.1. Classification (GTDB taxonomy): domain Bacteria; phylum Pseudomonadota; class Gammaproteobacteria; order Enterobacterales; family Pasteurellaceae; genus Rodentibacter; species Rodentibacter rarus. The sequence continues at coordinate 8,126 of NZ_MLHJ01000003.1, read as the reverse complement.
ACAAAATGTGGGTTTTGCGAGAGATAGTGGGAGGGGGTCACATCAAGGTTGGTAAAATTACAAAAACCACCGCCGGACATTAAGATTTTTCGTCCGATTTTTTTACCTTTATCTAAAATAGTAACCTCTTTTCCCAGTTTGCCTAATTGTGCGGCACAAAATAAACCGGCAGCCCCGGCACCGATAATCAAGGTTTCGGAATAATGTTTCACTGGGCTTGCCCTCGGTCTAAAAATTCTAACATTTTCATTCGTTGAATCACCATTCGGCGATCTACGGCGGCATTGCCGGTATCTAACAATTGCTGTAAATAATCTTTTGCTTGCGCATAGTTGCGTGTTTCAAGGGAAAGGGTGGCGAGCAAAGAAAGACTGGCAATTTCTTTAGGGTTTTGAGTGAGGGCTTGGCTTAGAAGTTGTTGCGCTTCAGGTGTCAGCTGTTGCCCTGCTTGATAATAGAGTGCGGTCGCTTTTAAACCTAAAATATTGGGTTGACGACCTGCTAATTTTTCCGCATTGGCATAGGCGATGAGGGCATAATCAAATTCATTATTTTGCACATAAGCCTCACCCAGTTGAATCCAATCCTCGGTATTATTCGGATCAGCCCGCAATTTATCTTGAATTTTGCTGATCACATTTTCTTTTTTGTGAAAATCGGCCATTTCAATTTGCTTGTTATGTTGAGCAATCATCGCTTGCTCGCCCTCTTGTAGGCGTGAAAAACGATCAAGGGATAAATAATAGCCAAGGGGAAGGGCAACGAGTAACGCCAAAATACTGAGGGTGATTTTTCCACTAGGCTTTTGGGTGGCGAGCGTAGTGGGTTCGTTTTGTTCAACCGCTTTTAATGTCGAATTTAATGTAGCAGAGGAGGAAGGCTCTTTAAGCTGCGCTGTTTTTTGCTGAGAAGACCAAATCAACCCTGTTGCGAGCAGGAATAATCCAATGGGTAATAACCATAATAATGCCGTATTCCATTGAAAAGGGGGCTTATAATTGACAAAATCGCCGAAACGAGCCGTCATCGTATCAATAATTTGCTGATTGGTTTTGCCTTCATTCACCATATTGTACACTTCAATACGCAAATCGTAGGCGATAGGGGAATTGGATTCCAGCAAGTTTTGATTTTGACATTGAGGGCAACGTAGCGATTTCGCCAGCTCTACTGCACGGGTGCGGTCTGCCGAATTTTTAAATTGATAAGTATCCACCATTTCGGCTTGGGCAAACAAGCTAAAGCAGAATAAAAGTGCGGTTAAAAAGATTTTCATTTTTTCATTAATTCTTGAATTTTGGGAAGAAGGACATTTTTCCAGGTTTCTCGATCAAGTAATCCGGAATGACGATAACGAATAATACCGTTAGCGTCCACTAAATAGGTTTCCGGCGCGCCATCTACACCGAGTTTCATGGCAAGTTCCCCTTGGCTGTCATCAATCGTCAAAAGGAAAGGATTACCCATTCTTTTGAGCATTTCACGTCCCTTTTGTGGATTATCCCGATAATCAATGCCGATGATAGGGAGTGTTTTGGCGATCTCCATTAATAACGGATGTTCTTCTTTGCAATAACCACACCAACTGCCCCATACATTTAATAAAAAGGGGGTTTTAGGGAAATCTTTTAGGCTGAGGGTTTGATTCAGCTCTAATAAGTTTGCTTGATAAAACTCCGGCACGGGTTTATCAATGAGTGCAGAGGCAAGCTTTTTCGGATCTTGGTTTAGCCCGGCAATTAATAAGATACATACCCCTAAAAGCATGAATAGCGGGGTAAAAAAGAGGAGTTTTTTCTTCATGATCTTTCCTGTTTTCGGCGTACGCCCAATGTGCTACAAAGTGCCCCTAATGCCATTAAAACTCCGCCTGCCCAAAGCCAACGAATAAGCGGTTTGTAATGCAGACGGAAGGTAAATTCCCCTTTCCCTAGAGGATCGCCCATGACGATATAGAGATCGCCAAAGAAGCCGCCACTTAAACCGACTTCACTCATCGTCATTGTGCGAACATCATAATAACGGCGTTCCGGGATGATGGTAGCGTAAGGTTTCCCTTTTTCTGTTACGTCAAAAAATGCCACTTCGGTGGTGAAATTAGGGCCGATTTCATTCGAAAATTGGCGGTAATAAAATTCGTATTGACCGAGTTTTTGGCTTTGTTGTGGTGCAAGGCGAACGCCGATTTCACTGCCAAAATAGCTACTCATCACCGCCCCCATGGTGGCAATAGCCACACCGCAATGGGCAAAAATCATCCCCAATTGTGAGAGGTGGATTTTTCGCCAATTTTGCCATAAGGTCGCCAAGAAAAGCCAGATGGCAAGGGTTAATAAAAGGAAAGCAAACCCTTGGAAACGAAGTGCTTCGTTATGATGAATTTGTTGCCAAATCATCAATAAACCAATGCCTCCGGCAGGAACAATCAATAATAAATGGCGTAGAAAAAAGCCCTTGTCAAATTTTGCCCAACGTAATGACAGAGAAACCACCATTGCCACGAGCATAATCGTTAAAATAGGTAAGAAAATGCTATTGAAATAAGGGCTGCCTACTGAAATAGATCCCCAATTCATCGCTTGAAATAACATGGGGTAGAAAGTGCCTAAAAAGGTGGAAACCGTAGCAATGGTTAATAAAATATTGAGTAATAACATCCCACCGGCTTTTGAAATAAGCTGAAATTTGACCGCACTTTCTTGTGTATGATTTGAACGTAGTGCGAATAATCCAAAAGCCAATAAGGTGAGTAAAAAGAAAATGAGCAGTAACGCATAGCCACGGCTGTTATCAACAGCAAAGGCGTGGACGGAGGTGAGTGCGCCTGATCGAACAATAAAGGTGCCAAGGACGCTGAAAGCAAAGGTGAGGAGAGAAAATAAGCTTGTCCAATAAGGGAATGCTCCTTGTTTTTCAGCGATGACTAAACTATGTAGTAAAGCAAGCCCGAGCAACCATGGCATAAGCGAGGCGTTTTCTACCGGATCCCAGAACCACCAGCCGCCCCAGCCCAGTTCATAATAGGCCCACCATGCACCCAGTACGATGCCAAGGGTTAAAAATAACCATGATACTAAGACCCAACCTCGCATTTTATTGGCGATTTGTTGCACGGGTTGATGATAAATGAGGGCACTTAGGCTCATGGCAAAATTCACCGCAAAGCCTACATAGCCAATGTAAAGTAATGGCGGGTGGAAAATTAGCCCGATATCTTGCAACATCGGGTTGAGATCCCGCCCCTCTATCGGTGCGGGGAAAATTCGTCCAAAGGGATTGGAATAAAACAAAATAAATAACGCAAAACCAAAGCAAATTAACCCTAGTAAAGCGAGGCTTTGAGCGGAAAAAGTGCGGTCATTTTTTCGGTTAAAAAAAGCAAAAGAAGTCAACCATAAACTCAATGAAAACAACCAGAATAACATTGATCCTTCATGTCCTCCCCAAGTTGCGGCAACTTTGAAAAATGTAGGCAGTTGGGAATTGGAATGGGCTGCAACGTATTCTAGGGTGAAATCATCAATGGCAAAAGAATAAGCGAGAATGGCAAGAGAGATTGTGGTGGCAATAGTGAAAACATAGCTTAACCACCAAGCCGAATTGATTAAGGTAGGATTTTTTTTAAAGAGCCCCACCTGTGGCAACAATGCAAGAAATAATGCACTGAGGGTAGCAATTAAAAGAGAGAGGAAGCCAAGTTCTGGAAGCATAATAAATTTTTTAGTGATTAATGTATGATTTCAAAAAAGAAAGGCGCATAGTAATACGCCTTTCTTTATAAAACAACCTTTGCTTATGCCACGGTTAATTGTCCCGCATACAAAATAAAGTAGCGCAAACAGAGTACCCCGATCAGGTCGAAAATCGACACCCAAATAATAAAGGTGCGGTTATATTTGAATCGCTCAGAGGCAAACATATTTGCCATTAATGGGATCAAAATGCCGATAAAGAAGACGCCAATCCAGAATACGGCGCCCCAGAATCCCGAAAGGGCATTGTATAACGCCAAGGTTTTTTGCCCACCACCAAAATATAGTCCTACAAAGAAGCACACTAATAAGCCAAGTTCGGTTACCATAATCGGCACTTCAAATTTGTGGATGAAGTGAGATTCGTGAGAATCCCCTTTCAATTTGCCTGCGATAAGAATGATTAAGAAAGTCGCCGCAATACCGGATGAGGTACCTGATGCTAAGAATAATGCCGGCAATACCGGATTGTTTAACATTGGATAGCTGATTAACGCAGAAAGTAGGAAACCGGTATAGGCCCCTAAAACCGCCGCTAATACGAATAAAATTACCTCTACCGGGCTCATTAAACGTTCGGCAAAACCAATGAATTTCATCACAAAGCGGAGTTTTGGCATAAAACGCTGAATGAGTGCTTCTATCTCATTTTTGAAGATCACCACCGCCCATAAGACCAAAAACAACATATACACTTGGAACAGCATGACCCCCATAGACATCACAGAATTAAATTGATAATTGAACATCAATTTCCAGAATGTCCAAGGGCGTGCCAAGTGGAAAATTAATAGGGTTAAACCGATTAATGTGGGTACCGAGCCTAAAATAACCCCGGCTCGAATAATCCAGTTTTGGCTTGGATTTTCTAATTTATGACTGCGTTTGAATGCAATGGCGAGTTGTACCGCACCGGATGAGATCCCAAGTAAAAACAAATAGATCGCAATGGTTGAATCCCACACTAAATTAGGGGTGTGGAACGGAACTGGATAATCTAACGTCATCTTCTAGGCTCCCCATGTTGGAACGGAATATGGTAAAGATTGGGTTGTGTACCTAATTCCACTTTGGTGCGATAAACCGGTTTTTCTTTGACTTTACGCGCCACTTCACTACTCGGATCGTTCATATCGCCAAAGGTGAGAGCTTTGGTCGGACAAGCTTCCACACAAGCCGGTTGTTTACCGTTGGCTAAATTGGTATCCCGACAGAAATTACACTTATCGGCAGTTTTATGCACAGGGTGAATAAAACGCACACGATACGGACAGACCGCAATACAATATTGGCAGCCGACACATAAATCTTTATGTACATCAACAATGCCTGTTTCACGGTCAATAAATGAAGCCCCGGTTGGACAAACCGCCACGCAAGGAGCGTTGCTACAATGTTGGCAAGATTGACGGAAAAACTCATATTCCTGATTTGGAAATTCGCCATAAGGTTCGCTACGCAAAATCTCTAAACGAGATACACCTTGCGGTACTTGATTGACATCACGACAGGCATCCATACAGGCAGTACAGCCAATGCAAGCCGTTTCATCATGTATCATCGCATAACGTTTGGTTTTATCCGCCTTGTCTTCTTTTGCTAAAGAAGTTAAAGAGGTTCCCGTCATAAGGATCACCGCCCCCATGCCGGAAACAAAGTTTCGGCGTGAGCAAGTTGTCATTGTTTATCCTTTTGTTCGGTTGATTTTTCTTGTTCTGACAATTTTTCTTTTTCAGATTGGCGTTTTTGTTGTTCACCATGACAGTCTACACAAAGTTTAACACGCTGTTTTGGCTGAATACCTTTCATTGCGTCTTCTTTTGGATGCAGGGTGTGACAGCTTGCACAAGGCAATTTCATCGCATGGACATCGTGCGCCCATAATTTTTCACGCAGTTTGTCCGGTTGGTGACAAGCAAAACAGACTTGGTTTTGTTCTTGTACGGAATACATTGGTTTTTTCTCACCAAAAATATCCCCCTCAAAACGCATGACATCTTTCGCCCCACGACGGTGGTTTTCAGTAATATTACCGTGACAGCTTACACAGGTGATTGGTTTGCCGTTGTTCGGATTTTTTTGGTTTAAGTGTGTACCATGGAATTTTCCAAAGTGTAATTCCCCCCCGGATTGATCTAAGGTTTGGTTTTTATCTACTTTGTCAAATTTATGGCATTTTGCACAATATTGGTTTGGATCACGTTGATTGTCTAATTGCGGCTCATAACTGAGTGCTGAATCCGCTTGTGCATGAGCAATCATTGGCGTTGCTGCCGCAAAGAGAAGAAATGCAGCCGCTTTTGCCACATTGCGAAGAAAAGACGTTAAATTCATTTTGGAACCTCAAATTTATGATGGAAAACAACCGCACTTTTACCCGAAAAGTGCGGTAAGGTTTCTTATTGTTTTGTTGCGCTGTCTTCAGCTAATTTGCCGTTGGCTTTCGCTTCTTTTTCCCATTGAGGTACAACTGTTTTTAAGAACTCTTCTTTGGCTTGACGTTCTTTTTCAATATCAATACCCATTACTTTCCAGGCTTTTTCTGCCGTAGAGATATCAGGTACTTCAACCGGTGTTTTCACGCCGTGTTTGGTTAAGATTGCAGCGAGTTTCGTGCGTGCATCTGCCGCTTTATCTAAACCGGAGCCTAACACACGAAGCATCACATCAGGCGCATGCATATGACCGCCGTGGCTTGCCGCTGCGTAATCCCAACGCCATTGTGCGTGACGGATATCCATTAATGCGGCTTCCATTTCTTCTTTAGTTGCACCGGCATCCCAAGCCGCTTTGGCTTCAAAGTGTGCTCTCACTACTTGATCTTCTAAACGACCCATCACATCTTTCACGTCTTTTTTACGGGAAGCGACGATCTCTTTTAATTTTTCTTTACTTTGATCATGGCAGTTTGCACAAGTGGAATCAAAGGCATCAAATGGGTTTTGGATTTGGTGATCCGTATAAACTGTGCCATCGGCATCCTGTACTTTCGGCATATGGCAGTCTACACAGGTTACGCCGTTTTTACCGTGCATCCCTAAAGACCAAATTTCAAAGTCCGGGTGTTGCGCTTTTAACATCGGTGCTTTAGAAAGGGAGTGCGTCCAATCGCTGAAACCAATGTCATCGTAGTATTTTTCAATGTCATCAACTGTTTGACCGTTATTCCAAGGGAAGGTCACTTGTTTGATATCACCGGCAAAATAGTATTCAACGTGACAGTTTGCACAGATTTCCGCACGTTGTTCTGTGCGTGCCGCCGTGTTAAAACTCAGATTGGGTTGTTCTTTTCCTTCCGCCTTGGCTTTCGCTTGTAAGGCATTGTTGAGATGATCTAAGGCGCGTAAAACATGTGGGCGTGCAATACGCAGTGCCGGTTTTCCTTCTGCGAAATCTTTAGAGGTGGTATCGTGACAATCTGCACAACCGATAGAGTTGACGACTTCAGCCCCACCTTTTGCCCATTTTGCATTGAAGTAACCTTCTTCACCCCATTCAGCGATTAAGCGGGGAACATCAGGACCTTTACACGTCCAACACGCCATCGGCTGAGGACCGTCATTGGCGGTTTTTGGTGCGCCGGTACGCAGAATATCACGCACATCTTTAATCGCATAAGCGTGACCACGTGGTGCGTTATATTCTTTGGAGAAGGCATATCCCCCCCAAAGAACAATTAAACGAGGATCTTCTTCATCGGCATAAATTAATTTGTCGCCTTTTTCCGTTGCTTTCCAAGATTGGAATTGTTTTGGATATTTTTCTGCGAATTTTTCATTCACCGCTTCAATTTTTAAATTTGGGTTAGGGGCTTCAACGGGTTGCTCAACCGGTTTATAAACCATATCAGCCATTGCCGAATTATAAGCACCTAAGGCGGCGAGAGAGGCAGCTAAAATAAAACTTTTTCTTAATGTATTCACGATAAACACTCCATAGCAAAGTGAGGGAAGAATAACGTAATTTAAATGCAAACTATTATCGATAACTTATTGATATTATTCAATAAAGATACTCCAATATAAGAATAACAATAACAAAAATGTGGTGATTTTCTAGGGCTATTGATGAAAAAGTTGCTTTAGATCAAAGGAAAAAATAAAAATACACCTAAAGAGTTAGTATGAATTGCTTGATAAAAACAATGAATTTTTTAACCGCACTTTTTTTGGGAAAAGTGGCGGTATTATGTAGCACTTGACAAAGTGGGTCTAGGGTTAGTACGGCATAGTATAAGATGAAATGAAAAAGGCTAAATCTTATTAAAAGTTCGGTATTATGCAGCAGTTGCACAACATTACTTTTTTGTTATCTTGTAGGGACACACTGCGTGTGTCCGAATCTTAACATATTGAAATAATTTGATTTTTATAA
>NZ_MLHJ01000029.1 GCF_001998965.1 Rodentibacter rarus | reverse complement strand
TTATCTAGTACAGCCCCAACAGTATTTTTTAACTGTATTTTGTTATTCTCCCACCTTATTCTTATTGCTAAACGTTTTTTAACCTATTTTTAGTCACAATGAGATAGAGTGGGGCGTATCATCTCTACTATCGCCACTACTAAAAACGGCGGTCAAAAACGATTTAATACGAAAAGTTACGATAAGAGAAAGTGCGGAAAAGCCTTGTAAACACTGGATAAAACAAAGCCCCGCGTTAAGTTCCGCAGGGCTGTGAAAGGGGTATATGGTGCACTAGCTGGACTCGAATTTTGATATTTATCCCTTTAAAATCATTGAGTTATATTTTATTATTTTTCTCGTAGTTACTATCATAGTTACTATAGATAAAATCCAAGTTAGATTTTCTTAATCATATCTTAAATTCTACCATTCTTTTTTGCTTAATAGTTTATTTTTTTATAAAAGGTGTTCACCTATTCACTTTTAACTATTTTCCAGAAAAATTTCTTTATTTATTATATAGTTATATTAGTGAATACTTTATTTTAAGTATTCACTAGGTATTCACTTCTATTCACTTAAAAAAATACTATATAAATTAAATTTACAAGGATATGATAAGAAACGTTGATTTATGATAAAGACTTTATTATGGAAAAACTACATTACTTTGATTACCCTCTTGAACAAGAACCACCACGTGATCAGATGACAATAAAAGAGAAACAGGCGTATGATTTTCGCCGTGCGGTTTTTCGTTGGTGGGACAGCTTAGAGGATAACTGGAAACGGCTTTTACTTTATACTTCTCACTTGCAAGATGACGATTATCCAAATCAAGTTGATAACAGCCAGCTAGAGAATAAACCTATTGAACCGGAAAAGAAATCAGACTTACTCAAAGTGCTTGAAATAAAATATCTCAATTCAGATTATTTGGGGGGCGATATTTACTTTGATAAATTCATTCCCCTTGATTTCTTGCCGAATCTTCAATCTATCGCTTTTGAGGGACAAGGGTTTAAAGATTTTAGTGCTATGCGTAGGTTATGTAATCTACAAGAATTTATTGTAATTCAAGACAATATTCAAAGCCTTGATTTTTTGCACCCGAATATTTGTAAAACTCTTGAACGGTTGTTTTTTTGGGGGGTAAATTGGGGTGAACAACTTGATTTTAAAGAATTGTCGGATTTAACTCATCTCAAAGAGCTGACATTGCTAGAAAATAATGTGGCCGATATTTCGTTCGCTACATCCTTAAAAAGGCTCACAGAAATTGATATATCGACAAATTCGCGACTGGTGGATATTCGCCCCTTGTCTGCGCTGAAAAATCTAAATAATGTAGAGCTGGCTTATAATCGTATTAGCGATATTTCACCTCTAATAAATCTTAAAAAATTACGCTGGCTTGATTTAGATCAAAATCATATTGAGGATATTTCGCCGCTTGCTGAGTTGAAAAATCTTTCCAATTTAACACTAAGCAATAATCCGATTAAAGACTTTACGCCATTGCTTAAGCTCACCGGTTTAAATACATTACGGATAAACAATACGCCAATCTCTGAAAAACAACTTACAGAACTTCAAAAAGCCTTGCCGGGTTGTAAAATCCATGCTGGTCACGGTGATAATTATATTTACAATTGGCCGGAAAAGCGGGAGTGGTAAAAATCACAATATTTTGAAACAAGATATTGGGAAAACCGTGATCCCTCAATGGATGAAATAATCTGGAACTGTTTCGATATCGAAACAGTTGTGGAGATATCTCCACAACTGAACTCTACGTAGGTATCTTAAGGAATAGAGATGATCGCCATCCCCTAAATCTCAGATCATAATGAGTGAAACCACCAGCGAAACACTTCAAATTCTAACCGCACTTTTCTTTGTAAGAAAAACACACAAAAAGCCATATAAAATAGGAAAAACGCCAAAATAAACCTTTTATATCTCTGTATGATGTAACCATTCAGTGATACAGGGGAGATATAGCAGTGAAGCGAAAAACGGTAGATAAAGCCCTTTCAGAGATGAAAGCCTATATTGCCGATTTTAGACAAGGCAGAATTAAAACCTATGAATATTTACCACCAACGGAAAAAGGCGGTGAAAAAATTCGTGTAGGAAAACCGCTCTTTAGTTTTGGTGCGCTTGCCTTGATTTCCGGAACAACAGAAGAAGAACTAACCTTATATGCTTATGAGCGCAACAAGCATGGCGAAATTGTTCACAAAGAATTTTTTCACACTTTAATTGATTTCTTAAATGTAACGGAAGCGGTTTTAATTGAAGGATTATTGATAGGGGATTATCAACCCGATACTGCAGAATGGATTCTAACTAATTGGCACAAATGCAAGATTGAGCGAATTCAAAAACTTAAAGAACAAGCGCAAACGTTCCGTTATATTCGCAATAGTGATGATGAAGAACCACGATTACCGCGCAAAGAAGAAATTTTTACACCACCAGAAAAGGAAACTAAGAATGAGCATTTTTAATATTAATCTAGAGACTTGCACGCCTGATAATTATCGTGCCGTGTATGATTACCTGAAAAGCAAGCAACAAACGCCCGATGAGCTGTTTATGTCGCTCTCAATGAAAGAAATCGAATACTTGACCGTAAACGATGGATTAATCCCTGAAAATAAAGGGTTTAATTCTCTCAACATGCAAGAAGAACGCCAATTTATTCTTGATGCTTATCCAGATCCAAGCACAATTAAAAAGGCGATTATGCTCACCCCTCGAGCTATTAATACGGCATATCTTGCGCCCTGGTATCAAAACGGGGCATTTGATAATTCACCAAAACCGCCAAAAAATGAGCGGATCGCCGTGTTACCGTTTTATTCTGAATTTACCGATGGTCAAACCCTTATTTTCTTTTTTGGCACAACGGAAGAAAAAGGGCTAGCAGCTATTGATCCTTATTCCGGTGAAAAGATTTACCCTAAACCCGTACAACGTTTAACCCCGCTTTTGTGTTATCTCAACCATACAAATATTATAGAGATTATGGAAAGCAAGGGGGATGCACGTAATAGTCTATTTTGGAACATTAAACGCGCCTCTTTGCTGGTTGAACTTAATAGCGAAAATGCTAAACGTTGGCAAAATGCAAATAAAGCGGGGTTAAGTGAATTATTTGTTGCTTGGAATCGTTTAGACTCATACAAAAAAGACCATCCGGCAATCTATCCATTTATCCAAAAAGCGCTGATGAACACACGCTTGACATCATTTAGTCTCGATCGTTTTTCACCGGTGGTAATGGCAACACAAATCATGATAGGTATTCAAAAGTACCAAGCAGAACTAGATCGCCAACGCCAAGAAAGCAAAGATGCAGCAGAAGATGAGCAAAAAATCAAAGAATTTGAGACTTATCGCATAAAGGCGCAAATTGTAAAAAATGCTATTGATGAGTATCGCCAATTTGACGAGCAATGCTACACAACATACCGCAACCAATTAGCCGCCAAAGAAGCGGAATTAAACGCTATTCTTAAACAAAATGACATTGCCGGCGAAGTATCAAGAATAGAAGTCTTGCCACCGATGACAAAACCCACTTTAAAAGTTTTAGAGGAGCCATTTTCATGGAAAGACCTAGACTAATCACTATTGGAAAGGTTGCTGATATGACGGGCCTAAGCCCCGATACAATTAGAATCTATGTTAAGCGCCGTCAATTTCCACAAGGAAAGATGATCGGTAAGCGGAGATTCTGGCATATTGACAGCGTGAATGACTGGTTATCCAAATTTAAAAATTAAGGTGCGATGGTGGGGAAACGTAAAACAAAGCCGGTTATTGAAATCAATGTTGATGAAGTTGAGAAACTGGCGGGGCAAGGTTTAACCGATCAACAAATAGCGTGTTGTTTAGGCATATCCCGCCGAACTTTGGCTAGTCGTAAAAAAGATTTTGCACAAATTGCACACGCTATAAAAAAGGGAAAAGCCAAAGGGATCGCAACGGTGACCAATGTGCTTTTTGAGAAAATTACAAAAGAGAAAAATATATCAGCGATTATTTTCTATTTAAAATCTCAAGCCGGTTGGCAAGAGCCACAAGTCGTCAAACAAGATATTCACGTCCAGAATATGGATCAGGTTTATAAACAACTTGATGAGATACTGGCCACCGGGAAAGAATCTGCCAGATTAGAAAATCAAAAAGCAGAAATGATAGAAAGACAGCGTTTATTGCAGGAGGAAGACTATGATTTAATTAAAAATGATAAATAACCTAATAATTGTATTCCTTTATTCAAAGACTTGGTGCGGTGCATTAAGTCTTTTTTATTGAAATTTTGTCAGCAGTGCGAGCCCACGGGAAAATTTAACGCTATCAAATGTAATGAGATGCAGTCGTGGTCATATGACCACGGTTGAACTATTCGTATAACCACCTTAAACATCCACCACCGGAGAAAGTTATGAAGAATCAGCGTTAAGAATATTTTCCTAACGGTAGGACTTAACCCCAATTTAAAGGAGTCTTCATCATCACTGGCGAAAGCACTTTACTTTATACGTTATTAACGTACAATAAGACAAATTTAGAATCATACTCAACATAATGAAACTTACTTTTATTGAGCTACCACCTTTTGAGCGTTATAGGAAAGAATATTTATCTGATGATGAGTATCGCACGTTTCAAAATGAACTTTTAGAGAACCCACAAAAGGGCGATGTAATTCCAGGAACAAATGGACTAAGAAAAATCCGTATCAGTCTGGCACAGCGTGGTAAACGTGGTGGTGCACGAGCTATTTATTATTATCTCACACAAAAATCCCGTATCTTGCTAATCACAGCTTACAGTAAAAACCGTAGCGAAGATTTAACGCAAGAACAATATAAAATTTTGGCTAATTTAGTAAAAGAAATCGAGGAATTAGAACAATGAGTAAATTATTTGATGAGCTGGTGGAAGGATTAAACGCCTACAAAGATTTTACACAAGGCAAAATCACACTAAGAACGCAAACTTTAGAGAAAGTTGAGCCGGTGCAAATTAGTGCTGATGAAATTAAAGAGATTCGTGAAAAATTAAAACTCTCTCAGGCGGTATTTGCACACAAATTAAGAACAAGTTTGAGAACCTATCAAGGCTGGGAACAAGGCAGAGCCAAGCCAAACCCGCAAGCGACATTACTTTTACGAATGGTTGATAAGTCACCTCAAACTTTTGAGCTTATTGCAGGTGCATAGCATGTTATCAATTTATTTTTCAAAGTGCGGTCAATTTTGATCGCATTTTGCTATTTGGAAGATATTTAAAACAAAAAGGAGCAAATCATTATGAAAAGCGAGCAGGTTAAAGACAACCGTGATGAGCAGAAAAGGCAGGCAATAGGAGAGCGTGAAGTCCATGAATTTAATTGCCAACAACTTCTTAGTATGAATAAAAGCTCAGGAAGTAATATGCTTTCCGATCTGTACCAAGGAATTATAGGTACAGGGCACGATGGAAAAAGCAAGACAATGTTTGAAATAGGTTTTGAGGGGTTGCAAAGAACGATTGAGCGAATTGATATGTTAGATTTAGATCCACCTTATCCCGATTTTACTATTGAGGAAATAGCGCGAGACTTGGCGCAATTAAAAATGGCTTACTTAGTGCTAATGGCATTTTATCAAAATACAAAAACTGTAAATGCTAAGATAAACGGAGCAACACAAAGAAAAGAAAACTCAATGAAACAAAAAGCGATTGATGAAGCCAAAAAGTTATGGGAAGAAGATCCAAGATTATCACTTGATAACATCGCTAATACTATCATAAATAAAAATATCGCCTCTCGCTCTCAATCAACGATAAAGCAATGGATCAGCCCCCATAACCCTAATAGAAAAGCAGAAAAATAGTCGGTTTATACCGGCTTTTTTATTGACTATTTGATTAAATAAATATTTAAAATGTACTGTAAATTTGTTTTAAAAGCAGCTTTTAAAACTTAGAAGCAGCTTATTGAATGGATAATAAGCCCCTCCCTTTTCATAATACCTACCGTAACGTTACACAACCTCACAAATGTTTAACTAACGGAAGGTATTTTTTATGAATAGACCTCAAACCCAATCTAAAAAATTAATCAGCAAAGCAGATGTATTACATTTGGTTTCTTTTGGTGGCACTAAATTAAACGAATTAGTTAAAGCCAAACAATTCCCACAGCCGATTCGCTTTTCACAAAACTTTATCCGATGGGATTTAGAAGAAGTGAATAACTGGATTGAAGAACAAAAAGCCGCGCGAGTTTAAGGAGGGAATGATAAACATTAAACAAGCCAAAACCGAAATCACCGCCCTACTTGCTCACCCTTTGAATTTATTTGAGGGAGTAGAAGGCATTAATGCCCGAGATGTGCATAGACTTTTGAAAGTGGGGCGTGATTATTCCACTTGGATTAAAGCCCGAATTAAGCAAGCTGGATTTATTGAAAATCAAGATTTTGTGATTGTAGAAAATTTGAGCTCACCAGTTTTGTTAAGCAAAAGTGATGAAGAATTGAGCTCCCCCGTTTTGGCGAGCGCAAAAAATAAACGCTCATCAATGGCACGACCTCAAAAACTCATTGATTACATCATCACCTTAGACACCGCCAAGCACCTTTGCTTAATGGAGAAAAATGAAATAGGGCGGGCTATCCGCCAACACTTTATCGAGGCTGAGAAACAGCTCAAACAGGTTGTGCCAAAGGTTTATCGGAACACTTTAGCCAAAACTCAAGCAAGGTTAGAGGCTATCGACCATAACCGAGAAATGACGGACGCAATCCAAGCCTATTATCAACGCCAAGGAAAAGCTCTAAAACCGCACCATTTCAGCATTAATCACGAACTGGTAGATAGCCTTGTTTTAGGTGAGAACGTGCGACAGTGGAAAGCCAAGCACGGAATTTTAGGCAGAGTACGAGATAGTTTTAATGTGAATCAGATGACCTTGCTCAAACTCTTATTAAAAACCAATGCAAGCCTTATCAATTTAGATATGCCGTATCAAGAACGCAAGGCACAGTTACAGAAATTAAGCCAACGTTATTTAAGCGAGCAGTTAGCGGCATAGGGGGAAATATGAGCGAGAACGGCTCAGATAAAGCAGGTCAAACAATCTCAACCGGAATTAAATTCTTTTTGTGTTGTGGTGGCATTGCACTATTAGCGGTGGCTTTTGCCTTTGGATATTACCCCATCAAATAGGGGCAAAAATGCTAGAAGAAATCATCCAATTTTTAATGTTTATCAGCCTTTTGTGTTAATGATCATGCA
>NZ_MLHJ01000028.1 GCF_001998965.1 Rodentibacter rarus | reverse complement strand
AAGGTGGTCGTCATACCCCATTCTTCAAAGGTTACCGTCCACAGTTCTATTTCCGTACCACAGACGTAACCGGTACTATCGAATTACCGGAAGGTGTGGAAATGGTAATGCCTGGTGATAACATCAAAATGACTGTATCCTTAATCCACCCAATTGCGATGGACCAAGGTTTACGTTTTGCTATCCGTGAGGGTGGTCGTACCGTTGGTGCGGGTGTTGTTGCGAAAATTATTAAATAGTGTTAACTAAATAATCTCTTAATATAAGATAAGAGTAATTTCTAAAACAAATAAAGTGAGTGCCCATAAAGCACTCACTTTTATTTTCTATGCAAACTTATATTTTCCAGCGCAACTCTTTTCGAAATATTGAAAATTCCTCGGCATTACAAGTTTATAGAGAGCAATACTTTATCTCATAATGTAAAAAATTGGACATAGTAGACAAAGTAATTTGATCGTGAATTTACGATCAACCCTTTTTATTTAAAAAATCTTTAATAAATAATATCTTATGATATTTAGTTAAACCCTGATGTACCGATAATTTCTACTTAAGTTCTCCAAATAGCCCCTCTAGTCGATTATTCGCCTTTTCTATTTTCAATTCCGGGTATTTTTCAAAGCCAAAAAGATAATCTTGGTTCTCTTTAAACCTAAATAAGCGCCTCTTAAATTTCTATGTTTATAGAAATATTTTCCTTTATCATTAGGCTTATCAGAACGCTCTTCCAAATATGTTTTATATTCAAGATACCATTTATGTAGATTAACGTAAAACTCTGATTTACTACTTATTTTGAGGAGTTTTGTTAATATTTTTAGGGGCTGACTCTGATTTTTGGGGGTCTTGTTAGCTTTCTAATCACAATCTCAACTTGATAAAACTGACAAATTTGAGTGGAAATATTCAGCTCGTTTTTCAATAACTCCCATCTGCCATCACAAGTAATTGATTGAATTTTATAGCCTTTTTCTCTAAGTTTACTGATAGCAATAAAATAATAAACATCTTTCTCGCTTTTGATAATTTGATGGTCAACCACTTTTTTAGAGAGCGAATCCATTAGGACAAGTACACCAAATTCTCTTCCCCAAAAGCTCGAATCAATGAGAAGGTTAAGTGTATTATTTTTAGGTAGGTTTAATCTTGTTTTAGGTGCATTTAAAACGTATCGCTATATCGTTCTAATCAAGTATAGATATTTATTAGCAAGCTGTTTATAAGTTTGTTTTCCCTATGAATAATCTTGCTAAATTTTTATTAGATCTAATTTTTCTTTAAAAGGAAATATTTTATGACATTCATTACATCTATAACGTTGAATATCATTTTTAATGACAGACTTGCAGATATTGATTTTGCCCCCAAAAGTTAGATTCATTAAATCCAAGGACTGAGTTCTGTATTCCACAGGGCTTAGTCCTTTTAGTTTTGCTTGAACCCGTTCATGATTATAGTAATGAATATATTCATGAATCGCTTATTCAAGTTGCTCAAATGTTTCAAATCGATTGCTGTAATAACATTCCGTTTTTAATCGGACAAAAAAACTCTCCATCGCACCATTATCAAGGCAATTGCCTTTTCTCGACATATTTTACGATAGCTTTCCATTTGATATTACCCCCCTTGGTCTGAATGAAGAATAGGGGGTACCGTCCAATTTTAAAATCGCCAGCTCCATCATTTCGATAATCTGCTCAAAATTTGGGCTTGGTGCCAAGTCATTAGCGATAATTTCGCCATTAAACAAGTCTTTAATTGGTGATAAATAAAGTTTGTCTTCAACACATTGATCTCCCCCCAAAAAATTGGACTAAATACCAACCAACTTAAAGTGTAGATTTCTATGACTAAGTACAACCCGCTTTTTAAATAACAAACGCTTGAGCTTTGTCTTTAGTAAAGTCAAGCCTCATTTTCTATGAAGACGGATTTTTACCAATATACAGATTTGATCTTCTATATAACTGTGTTGTGTCACATCATTATTCAATGAATAGCGGAGCGTAAAATAAATGAGACTTAAAGCTTTATTCGTCCTCGAAATCATCCAAATCAAGAGGTTCCTGTGAAAGGATGATGCCGGTGAGATCCGCATAAATATAATCTTCGGGGAAAAAAGTTACCCCGCCGAAATTAACCGGAATATCAATTTCCCCAGCTTGGCTTTCATCTGCGCCCACCGGAATCGGTGCAAGGGCATGAACGCCAATATCAATGTTTTCTAACTGTTGGATTTGGCGAACCGCTCCGTAAACGATAATCCCTTCCCAGCCGTTATCCGCTGCCAATTGAGCAAGCTCGGCATCGATCAAAGCACGGCGTACTGCGCCACCGCCATCGATCACTAAGACACGACCTTCCCCGTTTTCTTCCAATACTTCAGCGATAAGTCCATTATTTTCAAAACACTTTACGGTAGTCACTTTACCGAAAAAGTGGCTTAGCCCACCAAAACTTGAAAAAATCGGTTCAACCACATCCACTTGATCTGCATAAAGATCGCAAAGTTCTGAAGTATCAATAAACATAAGTTTCCCCTATTAAACGTTGAGATAGCGTTTAGTATATGCTGATTTAGCTGATAAGCAAGCCTAAACTAAAAAGTAGATTGGTAAAAAGTGAAATCATCGACATTTGTGCCAACATAGGGCGTAATGCACGCGGCTCTTGACTGCGGTAAACAAAAATGGCGTGTTTGACAAGCAATGGAAAAGCAAGCAAAAATAAATAATTGCCCCAAGATGTAGCCGTGGTGAGGGCAAAAAGCAAATAACAGAGTGCGGCAAGGCTTAATATAATACAGTGATAAAGACGCCCTTTATGTGCACCTAAGCGAACGGCAAGCGTGTTTTTGCCGGCTTTGGCATCTTGTTCAATATCCCGTAAATTATTGATATTTAACACAGCACTGGCAAGTAAACCGGAACCAATGGCAGGGAGGATAATATGGCTATCAACGCTATGGGTTTGTAAATAATAGGTTCCCCCCACACCAAGCAAACCAAAAAAAACTAAAACAGAAATATCCCCTAAGCCCATATAACCGTAAGGCTTTGCCCCCATGGTATAAGTGATTGCCGCAACAATCGCTAAAATGCCAAGTAGCGCAAAAGCAAAGAGGTCGATAAGGCTTTCGTAAGCCATACCGATCAAAAAACACCCGGAAATAAAACTGGCTACCACCATGAAAATGAGACCCCATTTTAATTCAACCGCTGAAATCCCCCCTTTTTGGATACCACGCAAAGGCCCAATGCGTTCTTCCGTATCCGTGCCTTTTTGATGATCCCCATAATCATTGGCAAAATTCGATAGCACCTGTAATAAAACTGTTGTCAGCAAACAAAGCCCCATCACTACCCCATTAAAGGTTTCCGGTTTTGCCCAGTAGGCCAGCGCTGAACCGGTGAAGATAGAAGCTAACGCCAAAGGTAAGGTTTTTGGACGTGCTGTTTCCCACCACATTTTCAATTTTTCATTTGTCATTTTTTTTGACCGCACTTTTGATTACAATAAGTGGCGTATTCTACCTTAATCCCAACAATTTATGAATGATTTAACCCTTTCGCCCATTGCGATTATTCACACGCCTTACAAAGAAAAATTTTCCGTGCCTCGACAGCCTGATTTAGTACAAGACGGTGTAGGAATTGTGGAGTTGCTCCCCCCTTATAATTCACCGGAAGCGGTGCAGGGGCTGGAACAATTTAGCCATCTCTGGTTGATTTTTCAGTTCGATCAAATTCAACAGGGAAAATGGCAGCCGAAGGTTCGTCCGCCACGTTTAGGGGGAAATCAACGTGTGGGCGTATTTGCCTCTCGAGCCACCCATCGCCCCAATCCATTAGGCTTATCAAAAGTTGCCCTACGCAAGGTGGAGTGCATAAACGGTCATGTTTTTTTACATTTAGGTGCGGTGGATTTAGTTGATGGGACACCTATTTTCGACATCAAACCCTATATAGCTTATGCCGATAGCCAGCCTGATGCAAAATCCGGTTTTGCGAGAGAAAAACCCATAGCAAAACTTCAGGTGGAATTTACCGAACACGCCCAAAGTGCAGTCAAAAAACTGGAAGAAAAACGACCGCACTTAGCACGTTTTATTTGTGAAGTAATTGAGCAAGATCCACGTCCTGCTTATCAACAAGGTAAACCAAGTGAGCGTATTTACGGAATCAGTCTTTATGAGTTTAATATCAAATGGCGAATTAAGGCAGGTTCGTTTGATGTGGTAGAAGTACTTGATATTGAGAAAAGTAATCGCAATGATAGAAATTGGGAATTAGGGGGAAGCTAATATCTGTCTGACTTGCTACAGGCTCAACACAATCTGTATCACCGACAAGCTGTGCTTTTGATCGTTGGAAATTGTTAATTCGTTGTGTAATGCATTCAACGATATCTAGAGAGCGAATTATCCACAGTTAGGCACTCAATGACGTTGGTTTAAAGGTAAAAATAATCTATTGCAAAGGCTGTTTTTGGATTTCTTCTCATTGAAGGGATGAGTTTGTCTATCTACTTGAGAAAAAAGATGAAAAGAAATATATGGGTTGAACGTTATCACAAAACAAACTGGAAATTGAAATATCACCGTATGAATTTTATCTAAATGATCCTCTTCTTTTGTGTCATATATACTGACAATAATCTAAATAAACCTTGTTCAGAATGACGAAATAATAATTTAGGGGCTGACGTAGATTAGCCCCAAATTTCCAAGACTGTCTTTTTTCTCCTCCAAAGTGCAGTTAATTTTCTGCCGATTTTGTCAACTTCGTCCAGTTGTAATAACCGTAGAGGGAGTTCAGTAAATAGGCACTATACATTAAATACATCGCCGGTGTTTCTGCCCACAAAATAATAGAAAGCACATTCAGCACAATCCATAAAAGCCATTGCTCACGATAACGCAAAATCATCAACAACTGGGCTGCCACCACAATAATGGTAGTGAGTCCATCTAACCCTGTTGAGCTTCCGCCCGCTGCCTGTAAGGCTTGTACAAATAACAGTGTGCCAATCCCGATAAACAGTGCAAGGATAACCCAACCTTTTGGGCTGAGCGCTTTTGCTATCACACTGTCACCACCATTGTCATTTTGTAGATTGTTTTTCCACATGAAATAGCCGGTAAATAGACGTAAAGCACGGTGTTCATTTCACCTAGGAAATTTTGTCCCCATGCCACATAAAAATAGCTATAAGCAAAAATCAAACCAAAGAAATAATTGCTGATTTTCCCTTTACTCACCAATACCACGCATAAAATGCCTGAAATACCGGAAATCATGGCTAACCATGAATCCGGTGCTTGCACATACGCCCAAATTTGCGCAACGATAAACACGACAAGCCACAGGACTTCAAAAGGTTTCCAACCAGATAAAAATTCACGTTTAAGACGTTCAGACCAATCCATTTTTTTACTCCATAATAGTGAAAAACTGCGCCATTTTTGCACCGCACTTTGGCAAAGTAAAGCATAGAATCAGAAGCCTCACCACAGATGTGATAGCGATCACAGTTTTCATTGCTTTCCCTTTGAATCAGGCTACAATAGCGCCCGAATTTTAATGAATGAAAACGAGAGAATTGTATGACATCTTTTGTCCTTGGTCAGCGTTGGCTAAGCGGAAGTGAAAATAATTTAGGGTTAGGCACGGTGACCGCCTTTGATACACGCACTGTGACGTTGCATTTCCCCGCTTCTGACGAAACACGTATTTATGCTATCGCCCAGGCTCCCCTTACCCGTATCCAATTTAACAAAGGCGAAACGCTAAATCATAAAAACGGCTGGCAAGGTAAGATTGTGGATATTCAAACCATAAAGGGGTTGAATTTTTATTTGGTGGAAAATCCACAAGGTGAACACATCATTGTGCAAGAAAGTGATATTTCACCGCTGATTTCCTTCAGTTCAGCGAAAGATCGGCTCTTTTCTGCACAATTAGATCGTAACCATCATTTTGCGTTGCGTTATCGCACTCTAAAACATCAACAAGCCCAATTTCAATCACCACTACGAGGGTTACGTGGTATTCGGGCGGGCTTAATTCCTCATCAATTACACATTGCCTCTGAAGTGGGAAACCGGGTGAATCCTCGGGTATTGCTTGCCGATGAAGTGGGATTAGGCAAAACTATTGAGGCAGGGATGATTTTACAAAATCAACTGTTTGCCGAAAAAGTGCAACGTGTGTTAGTACTCGTGCCTGAAAGTTTACAACATCAATGGCTGGTTGAAATGCTCCGCCGATTTAATTTGCATTTTTCACTATTTGATGAAGAACGCTGTGCTGATTTCGCCACCACGGGGGAAAACCCTTTTGAGTCGGAATCGCTCATTATTTGTGCCTTAGATTGGTTAGTAAATTCACCAAAACGAGCGGAACAAGCCCTTGGCGCAGGATTTGACTGCCTGATTGTGGACGAAGCCCATCATTTAGTTTGGTCGGAAACGACACCAAGCCGTGCGTATTTATATGTTGAACAACTTGCAAAAGTGATACCTTCCGTATTATTACTCACCGCTACACCGGAACAATTAGGGCAAGAAAGCCACTTTGCCCGCTTGCGATTGCTCGATCCCGAACGTTTTTTTGATTATGCCCTTTTCCAAGAAGAACAGCAGCACTATCAACCGGTTGCCGATGTCGTGCAATCGTTGTTAACGGATAAGCCCTTAAATGAGGCAGAAAAAAACCATATTGCGACCCTATTAAAAGAACAACAGCTCGATCCTCTGTTCCAAGCTTTGGCTTCCTCAAATGCGAAAATCCAACAAAAGGCACGTCAAACATTAATCGAAAACTTGATTGATCGCCACGGTACAAGCCGAGTATTATTCCGCAATACACGCCAAGGGGTGAAAGGCTTTCCACAACGTATTTATCACCCGATTAGTCTAACGGCTGAAAATGGAACTCAAACGGAAGAGATGAAAACCCAATGGCTGTTAGATTTTTTAAAAACACAACGTGATAAAAAGGTCTTTGTCATTTGCCAACGTGCGCAAACCGCCATTTACCTTGAACAATATTTGCGGGAAAAAGAGGGAATTCACGCCACAGTTTTCCACGAAAATATGTCGATTATTGAGCGTGATCGAGCTGCGGCTTATTTCGCTGACATAGAAAATGGCGCACAGGTTTTGCTCAGTTCCGGTATCGGCTCGGAAGGGCGTAATTTCCAATTTTCAGATACTTTAGTCTTATTTGATTTGCCACAAAACCCTGATTTACTTGAACAATGTATTGGACGTTTAGACCGCATCGGACAATTGCACGATGTGCAAATCTATGTCCCTTGTGTAGAAAAATCTCCTGACGAACCATTAGCCCGCTGGTACCACGAGGGATTAAATGCCTTTGAGCAAACCGCCCCAATGGGGATGGCATTATTTGAACAATTCACTGAAGCACTACAAAAAGTGCGGTCAAATTTAACTGCACTTTCAGACCTTGACAACCTCATTGCAGACACCAAACAAGCGCGGGAAACGCTCAAAATCGCCTTGGAACAAGGGCGTGATCGTCTTCTAGAACTCAACTCCAACGGTGGAGAACAGGCAAAACAGCTAGCCAATGCTATCGCTACACAAGATAACGAGGTGGAATTAGTGAATTTTGCCTTAAATTTGTTTGATATTATTGGGCTAGAACAAGAGGATCTCGGCGAAAACAGTATTGTGCTCACCCCAACCGGCACGATGCTTATTCCTGATTTCCCGGGATTAAAAGACGAAGGGGTAACGGTCACTTTTGATCGCCCTCTCGCCCTTGCCCGTGAAGAACTGGAATTTCTCACTTGGGATCACCCGATGATCCGTCAGGGGATCGACCTCATTGCCTCCGGTGATCTTGGTAAAGCGGCGATGGCACTATTGATAAACAAGCAGTTACCTGCCGGAACATTATTGTTAGAATTAATTTATATCGTGGAAACACAATCGCCGAAAGGATTACAGCTTAACCGTTTCCTACCGCCTACCCCTATTCGCTTACTGCTCGACAATAAGGGGAATAATCTTGCGGAACAGGTCGCCTTCGATACCTTACATAGCAAATTAAAGCCCCTTGGTCGAGATATCGCCAATAAAATGATCAAAATGGCACGACCAACTTTAGAACAATTATTTGCACTTGGCGAAAAGCAGATCCGACCTCTTGCCCAACGTTATATCGACCAAGCACAGACATTGGCAGAGCAAACCTTAAGTGCGGAAATCAATCGATTACAAGCCCTACAAAAGGTGAATAAAAATATTCGCCAAAGTGAAATTGAGATTTTAACAGCACAGCGTAATCAATCTTTAGAGGCGTTGGCAAAAGCAACCTGGCGATTGGATAGCCTTCGGGTTATCGTTACCAATAAGGAATAATGATGGCACTGATTGAATATCATCCCCCACTGGAACCCTATTTAGACATTATTTATCAAGATAACTACATTTGTGTAGTCAATAAACCGAGTGGATTGCTTTCCGTACCCGGTAATCAAGTGCAATATTACGACAGTGCAATGAGCCGGGTGAAAGAAAAATTCGGCTTTTGCGAACCGGCACATCGTCTTGATATGGCAACCAGTGGCATTATTTTATTTGCCTTGAGCAAAGCGGCAGACAAAGAGCTCAAACGTCAATTTCGTGAACGTGAGCCGAAAAAACATTATCAAGCCTTAGTGTGGGGGCATCTTGCACAAGACAGTGGCGAGGTAGATTTACCGATGATTTGTGATTGGGAAAACCGCCCTCGCCAGCGTTTAGATTTTGTCTTTGGCAAAAGAGCGGTCACAAAATTTGACGTTTTAGCGCATTTACCTAATAACAGCACAAGGGTAAAACTCACCCCCATTACCGGCCGTTCCCACCAACTCCGCTTACATATGCTGGCATTAGGCCACCCGATTTTAGGGGATAAATTCTACGCTCATCCGCAAGCAAAAAGGATGTCGCCACGCCTTTGCTTACACGCAGAAAGCTTAAGCATCACCCACCCCATCACGGGGGAGCCAATGACGTTTTACGCTAAGGTGGATTTTTAAAGGCAAAGTGCGGTGAACATTCACCGCACTTTTTTTCCTTACTTATTCTTCGTCAAATTTTACATAGTTTTGTTGTTTAAACGCCGGTTTTAACAAATCTTTCAATTGCCACCAATTTAGTGTTAAATCCGGTTCGCCTGCTGCATAAGGGGCGATAGCATAGGCACTGTAAATAAAATGCACGCCTTCAGAATCGATATAAATATTATCAGATACATTAAAATCGGCTTTCGATGTAAAGGTATCTTCATCTTTTATCGTACCCTGTTGCGTATAATTATCCCAAAGTAGTGCTTTCACCTTAGGTAAGCTGCTCTCATCGAATAAATCATTGAGTTTTAAGATTTTGTGAGAGGTGAGATCGACCGTCAAATAACGCGTTCCCCCCATGCCGTGAGCGCCCCCGGTAAAATCATAAGTCCCGATGGAAAAGGTGGCTAATTTTTCTTTCTGCCCAATGAAATTCACCCAGCTGTTGGTTTCAAACGCCAAACTCGGCTCTTCCAACATCGCTCGGCGGGTTTCATCAAATCCTTTTTGATAATATTGGATGACCTGCTCACGAGTAGGCACGTTGTTGCCATCTCGAGTCAGTTCTTCCCATAATAGGGTATTTAACCAATCAATATTGGTTTTTAATGTGGAAATCGCATAGTCGATTCGGCCTTCTTCCGGCAAATACTCTTCTTCCGGTTGAGGTTTCGGGTATTTAATGGTTTCCGATTTTTTAAACACCACGTCTTCCTCGACAAAAATTGCAGGAATCATTTTGGATACCCGTTCTTTTTCCGTCATTAAATCCGCTTTTAATTGCGTATTTTCTGCGGTGAGTTGTGTCACCGTTTGATTAAGTTGCTCAATTTTTGCTTGAGCCTCTTTATCCTGGCAACCGGTGGTGAAAAGTGCGGCTAAAATAGCGACTGAAATGAATGTTTTCTTCATGTTTTCTCCTTATAGATCAAATATATTCTTATCACGCAAAATGTGATCATTGCCTTTACGGCGTAAAAACCCGGTGCGATCAAAATATTCCATAAGTTGCACCGTGAGCTTACGACCAAAATTCAAGCGGTCACGTACTTCATTAACGGAGGCTTTTCCCTCTTTTTCAGCAATCAATTTAATAAGACGTGCATAAGCATAAATAGTTTCCGTTAAAAAGAAACGATCTTTGATAATTGGCGTAAGATAGCCCAATTTACCGGCTTTATACATAAAATTACGCATCTCGCCTTCATCAAGCCCCAATGCCTTTGCCATATCTCGCACCCAAATGGCTTGCCCATTAGCTTTTTCAAATTCCTTTAACACCCATTGCCAACGGGTTTGTTCTTCCTCATTGAAGCGGATTTTATGTTCAGGTAAATGAACCCAACCTCGGGTTTGTTGAAGTTTACCGCTCTCCAGCATCTCATCCATAAAATAATAGATCAGGTTTTCCGGCTGGTTGAGTGCCGCCATACGATACAAACGGGCTTTGCTCACCCCCAACTGATCGTTATGCTGTTGATGGTAGGTGGCAAGTGCGGTTAAAATTTGCTGTGTTTTTTCTGCCTGATAATCGGCATTAAAGCACGTGTCTTGATAACGCATTGCGCCACATTCTACCAAGGCATTATCTAACTGCATAACACTAAGTTGTTCGCTCCACATTAAGTGGCTCGTGGCAATGGCGGTCTGTTGTAGGGTAAGCGTAATGCGTTGCGAGGTATTTTCTGTTTGCGCTAAATTTGTTAAGAAATTCAACCGCCCTTCTGTTCGTTTATGGCGTTTTGGTGAATGAATTTCCAAAACTCTCGCCCCGGCTACAAGGGTTTTCGCATCACCACTACGCAAAATAAGTTTATCGCCAAAGGTTAAAAAGAGTGGAGAATCCAACATAATTTCCGCCAAAGTGCGGTCATTTTGAGCCGCATTTTTCCCTTGTAACAGCACAAGTTTACCTGTTGTACGGCTGGCGGCGTGATAAATATGCACCGGTTGACTTTCATTCAATGGGGTTTCCGCCCAAATTTGCACACTAATGCGATCCGTAGGAGGAGGAACCGATTGGAGTAACCAATCACCACGTTTTATCGGTATGCGATCTAAATCCACATTGAGGTTGAGTGCCAAACGCTGCCCCGCCACACCCTGTTTGCTTGGCGTATTTTGCGCATAAATGGCTTTCACCCGCACTTTTTGCCCGGTAGAAAGAAACAGTTCATCTTCCACATTCACCACGCCGGCAAAAGCCGTACCGGTGACGACGGTTCCCGCTCCTTTAACGCTAAAAACCCGATCAATGGCATAACGGAATGGTTTTTGGGTTTCCGCCCGCTCCGGAAGTTGTTGCAAATAATCACGCAATTCTGCGATACCTTGCCCGCTTTCTGCTGAGGTGATGAAATATTTTGCTCGGCTTAAGAATGGATAATTTTGCTTAATTTGACTGATTAATGTATCGATTTGCTCAGAATTCGTGCGATCCGCTTTGGTGATCACCACTATAATTTCATGGAACTGTAATTGACGTAAAATCGCTAAATGTTCTTTTGTTTGTGTGGCAATGCCTTCATCTGCCGCCACAATCAACATAGCATAATGGACACCGCCCAAACCTGCCAGCATATTTGAAAGGAATTTCTCATGCCCCGGTACATCAATAAAGCCCAGCGTTTTCTCCCCCTCACCGAGGGGCAAATAGGCATAACCCAGATCGATTGTCATACCTCGTTTTTTTTCTTCCGGTAAATGCGCAGTATGCGTGCCGGTGAGGGCTTTAAGTAATGCGGTTTTGCCGTGATCCACATGTCCTGATGTGACAATAATCATAATTCATCCACCACTTGTAATAACATTTCTATTGTCGCCACACTGCGAACGTCCAACCATAATTTGCCGTTTTCCATTCGCCCGATAATGGGTTGAGAGAGTTTTTTGAAACGTTCGGAAAGTGCGGTTAATTTCATATTCGTTTTTTCCGCCATGGTGACGGCAAGGGAAGGGAGGCGTACCATAGGCTGCGAGCCACTGCCGATCTGAGCCTGACTTTCTTCAATTTGAATGTCAAACTGTGAATTTAAGCGTTTTTCCAGCCGCACTTTAAGGCGTTCCGCTTTATCCTGTAATGTTTCAAGGGATTGGGTGAGTAAGTGTAATGTCGGCAGATTTTCCGTTAATTTTTCCCGATTCAAATATAAACGCAAGGTGGCTTCTAACCCGGCAAGGGTGACTTTATCGCAACGTAGCACCCGTTTTAGCGGATGTGCCTGTAGCTGTGCGATCCATTCTTTTTTTCCCACAATAATGCCTGCCTGCACGCCCCCCAATAATTTATCGCCGGAGAAGCTGATTAAATCCACCCCTTGAGCCACTTTTTCTTGCACAGTCGGCTCTTTTGGTAAACCGTATTGGCTTAAATCAATGAGTGCGCCACTGCCGAGATCCGTCACCACCGGTACATTCATCTCTTTCCCCAGCTCAACCAACGCTTGCTCTGAAACTGATGAAGTAAAACCTAAAATTTGATAATTGCTGCTATGCACTTTCATTAACAATGCGGTATTTTCAGTGATAGCCTGACGATAATCTTTTAAATGCGTGCGGTTGGTTGTGCCCACTTCCACTAAATGACACCCTGCCTGCGCCATAATATCCGGAATACGAAACGCCCCACCGATTTCAATGAGTTCACCACGAGAAATAACCACCTCTTTTCCTTGAGCAAAGGTCGCCAACATCAAAAGTACCGCCGCCGCATTATTATTTACCACGCAAGCCGCTTCTGCCCCCGTTAAATGGGATAAAAGCGCACTAATGTACTGATCTCGATGACCACGTTTGCCTTCTTCCAAATCATACTCCAAGGCAACATTTCCCTGCATGGCAGACAACGCCGCCTGTTGTGCGGCTTCCGACCATATTGCCCGGCCCAAATTGGTGTGTAATATAGTACCGGTCAAATTATGTATGGTTTTAATTTGTACGGTCTTTTGCTGATGTAAACGCAGTTGAAGTTCAGCAAAGGTGCGTTCAATATCATTGCAATAGTCAGGAAGTTGATGTTTTTTTTGAATGGATTGGCGTGCCTGTGTTAATAATTCTCGACACATCGCCACCACAGCGGAATGGCCAAATTCGGCGATAAGTTGTTCACCTTGTGGCATTTTGAGAAGTTTATCAACGGCAGGCAGCTGTTGAAAAAGTGCGGTCATTTTTGAACCCGTTTAGAATAACGTTGAATTGGCGGCTAATTTACGCTAAAGTACCACCAATTTCAACCTCGGAAGGTCGTCATCTCCGGTGAGGTGGCAGGACTTCAAATCCTGTTGAGGACGCCAGCGTTCTCGGGTGGGTTCGACTCCCATGACTTTCCGCCAAAAACCCGTCAATTTCAACCGCACTTTCCTTATTTTTGTGAACTATATCAAAGTTTTTTTTGGAGAAAAAAGCTAATATATCCGCTGTGTTTTCAAATTTTTCTTGGAGGTAATGATGACGGGTTCGGAACTTATGTTTGAAGGGTTCAATTTAATGTTTGCAGGAATGGGGTTTGTGATCTTTTTTCTTTTCCTGCTTATCTATGCCATTAAGCTTGCCTTAAAAATCATCAATCGATTCTTTCCCGAAAACGAATCTCCAACCTCATCACAATCCAATCAATCGCCATCGACCACCGTGTCAAATGTCGATGATATTGCTCGTTTACGTCCAGTTATTGTTGCGGCAATTGCACATCACCGCCGTCAACAAGGCTTAAAATAACATTTTTCATTTAATAGGCTAAGGAAGAGGTATTCTATGACTGCTCAACAGAAAAAAATTGCCATCACCGATGTGGTATTGCGTGATGCCCATCAATCACTGTTTGCCACCCGTATGCGCCTTGAGGATATGCTCCCCATTGCATCGGCATTGGATGATATTGGCTATTGGTCGTTAGAGGCGTGGGGCGGTGCAACTTTTGACAGTTGTATTCGTTTTTTAGGTGAAGATCCATGGGTGCGTTTGCGTGAATTGAAAAAAGCCTTACCAAAAACCCCATTACAAATGCTTTTACGAGGACAAAATCTGTTGGGTTATCGTCATTATGCCGATGATGTGGTGGATCGCTTTGTTGAACGTGCCGTCACCAATGGGATGAGTGTATTCCGTGTGTTTGATGCGATGAATGACCCACGCAATATGCAACAAGCTTTAAAAGCGGTTCGTAAACAAGGCGGTCATGCGCAAGGAACCTTAAGTTATACCACCAGTCCCGTCCATACTTTAGATACTTGGTTGAATACCACAGAACAACTCTTAGAAATCGGGATTGATTCCCTGGTGATTAAAGATATGTCCGGGATTTTAACGCCGATGTCTGCCTATGAATTAGTCAGTGAAATTAAAAAACGTTACGATGTTCGTCTTCATTTACATTGCCATTCCACCACCGGTATGGCTGAAATGGCATTGCTGAAAGGGGTTGAAGCAGGGGCTGACGGTATTGATACCTCGATTTCCTCCATGAGCGGCACTTACGGACATCCAGCCACCGAAGCCTTGGTAGCCACCCTACAAGGCACTGGGTATGACACTGGATTAGATATTCTGAAACTGGAAAAAATTGCAGATTATTTCCGCACCGTTCGTAAAAAATATGCGAAATTTGAAGGGCAATTAAAAGGCGTTGATAGCCGTATTTTAGTGGCGCAAGTGCCGGGCGGTATGCTCACTAACCTTGAAAGCCAGCTCAAACAGCAAAATGCTTCCGACAAACTCGACCAAGTGTTACAAGAAATTCCACGGGTTCGTGAAGATCTCGGTTTCATTCCGCTGGTTACCCCAACTTCACAAATTGTCGGCACGCAGGCGGTGATTAACGTGTTAATGGGCGAGCGTTACAAAACCATTGCAAAAGAAACCGCAGGCATTTTAAAAGGCGAATATGGTCGCACACCAGCAGCAGTGAATACGGCGTTGCAAGCTCAAGTTTTAGAAGGGGCACAACCGATAACCGATCGTCCTGCGGATCACCTTGCCCCAGAAATGGACAAACTCACCGCAGAAGTGAAACAGCTTGCGAAGGAAAAAGGTATTCGCTTGGCTGAAAATGAAATTGATGATGTGCTTATTGTGGCATTATTCCCTCAAGTCGGCTTGAAATTCTTAGAAAACCGTGGCAATCCTGATGCCTTTGAGCCTGCGCCAACCGCAGATCAAACCACTGAAAAAACAGCAGAAAAACCAACCGCACTTTCAAACACAAAATCCGCTGGCGCAGCAGTTTATACGGTGGAATTAGAAGGTAAAGCCTTTGTGGTGAAAGTCAGCAAGGGTGGGGATGTAACAAATATCACTCCAACTACGCCTTCTGCTCAAACAACCCAAACGCCTTCTGTTCCCCCTTCCGCATCGGCACCATCTGCCACAGGCGAGCCGGTTACCGCACCAATGTCAGGGAATATTTGGAAAGTGGTGGTAACAGAAGGGCAAACTGTCGCAGAAGGCGATGTATTACTCGTGCTTGAGGCGATGAAAATGGAAACGGAAATTCGAGCGGTGAAAGGTGGGGTCGTCCGAAATATTGCGGTAAAAGCGGGCGATAGCGTCACCGTAGGTGATACCTTAATGACCATCGTATAAGTAGTAGGTGGGAAAGATGGACAGTATTATTGCATTATTTAAAGGTATGGGGATTATGCATCTGGAATGGGGGCAAGCCGTGATGATCGGTGTCAGTTTGCTCTTACTCTGGTTGGCGATCTCCAAAAAATTTGAACCGTTATTATTATTGCCTATAGGGTTTGGCGGGCTGTTGTCCAACATTCCCGAAGCCGGAATAGCGATGAGCGCATTGGATAATCTTATCCATTCCGGCACGGCGCACCAGCTTGCTATTGTTGCAACAAAACTTAATACCGTAGCTGATCCGGTTGCGATTAAAGACGCGCTCAATAGTGCGTTACCATCGCAAATTGCAGAGTTGGAAACCTTAGCCGGTGATATGGGATATAGCGCAGGTATTCTCGCTTTATTCTATAAAGTGGCCATTGGCTATGGTGTTGCGCCGCTTGTCATCTTTATGGGCGTGGGAGCAATGACGGACTTCGGCCCGCTTCTTGCCAACCCGAGAACCTTGTTGTTAGGTGCAGCGGCTCAATTTGGTATTTTCACCACTGTATTAGGGGCATTGGCGTTAAATTGGCTTGGGATTATTTCCTTCACCCTTCCACAAGCCGCAGCCATTGGGATTATTGGCGGTGCAGACGGCCCAACGGCGATTTATCTTACCAGTAAACTTGCCCCTGAATTACTGGGAGCCATTGCGGTGGCGGCTTATTCTTATATGGCGCTTGTTCCCTTAATTCAACCGCCAATTATGAAAGCCCTCACCACAGAGGAAGAACGGAAAATCCGTATGGTACAACTTCGTCCTGTCAGCCAGCGTGAGAAAGTGTTGTTTCCAATCATCCTCTTGTTATTGGTTGCGTTGATCTTACCGGATGCCGCACCATTGTTAGGAATGTTCTGTTTCGGTAACTTGATGCGGGTTAGCGGAGTGGTAGATCGGTTAAGTGATACCACGCAAAATGCCTTAATCAATATTACTACGATTGTTCTTGGGCTATCTGTTGGGGCAAAATTGGTGGCGGATAAATTCCTTCAACCTCAAACGTTGGGGATTTTGTTACTCGGTGTTGTTGCCTTTAGTATTGGCACGGCAAGTGGGGTATTGATGGCAAAATTGATGAATAAGTTTAGCAAAAATAAAATCAATCCGCTTATTGGCTCTGCAGGGGTTTCTGCCGTGCCTATGGCAGCAAGGGTGTCCAATAAAGTGGGGTTAGAAGCGGATCATCAAAACTTCTTATTGATGCACGCCATGGGACCAAATGTCGCCGGGGTCATTGGCTCGGCTATCGCTGCCGGTGTGATGCTCAAATATATTGCCGGAATGTGATGTTAACGCAAAAAAGTGCGGTCATAAATTCTTTTGAAAATATCGGTATTATGCAGCAGTTGCACAATGTTGCTTTTTTGTTATCTTGTAGGGACACACTGCGTGTGTCCGAGTTTTAACCTATTGAAATAATTTGATTTTATAACGGACACACGCAGTGTGTCCCTATGTTTTGGTTAAAATTTCTGTTTTATGCATTTGCTACATAATACCGGAAAAAGCCAT
>NZ_MLHJ01000027.1 GCF_001998965.1 Rodentibacter rarus | reverse complement strand
ATCATAGCTAAAACAATACGACAAGGACGATATTACATAAATCCAAATTTCGTATTTAATGGCGACCGTATAGCCTTTACGACCTTAATCGAGAGGAAAAAACAGGATCAACCAGAGCAATTAGATTTAGTTGAACCTACCGACCAAGACCAAACCCTTTAGAACGCTTTAAATCGTCCATAGAGAGATTTTTTTGTTTTTCCTGTACTTTGGCTTGGCTTTGTTTCATTTGCTCGTTAAAACGCATTTTAGACAGCTCCTGTTGCGTTTTCTGTAACTTCGCTTGGGTTTCCCCTAACTTCTGGCGTAAATCGTTAATTTGAGCTGTTTTATGGTCTAAAATCGCCTGCATTTTAGCGTTCACACGATCAACCACAACTTGATCGTCTTCATAGGTATCTTGAAAAAGTCCCTTTTTGAGTAACTTCGGCGTAATATCTTCCATTGTCATTTTTGGTGTTTCTTGCTCCAAATGCCCGTAGAACCGTTTTACTCGCTGATGTTTCGCCTTCGAGCCTTCCACCCCCCTTTTCAGTCCAAATTTCTGCACTCGTTCAGCAAAATTGGATTGCATTTGAGAGAGCTTTTCACGCCCACCCAGAAAGGCTTTACAGTTCAATTTGCCCCGTTCATCAATCGGCACAACGTATGCCACAAGGTGTGGAGTGGTCTCATCAAGATGAATACCAACGTATTTCACATTATCCACCCCGTGCCGCTCTTTCAGCCATTCTTGAGCCGTATGGAAATACTGTAACCGCTCTTGCTCATTCGCTTGAGAAAACCATTCAGGGCTTGCGGTAATCAGATATTCCACGCACTTCACACAGTCAGCACGGTATTTATCAGGTAATCCATCCTTGATTTTCTGTAAAACCTGCTCCGAGTTATTGCCACCAATGTGTGCATTTAACGCTGTCCGAATTTCGTCCGCATTCGGCGTTAATCGCTCCCTGAAAGTGTGTTGTAGGCTTGCTGAAATATTGCCCCAATCCTTCAGTTTTGTTGTTCTCAAAATCGCAAAACTCATCTTAATTTTCCTTATCGCATAACCGTTCTTCGTAGCTTGATATTAGCATAATTTTAATTAGGTGTACTCACTACACCAAATTTTGCAAATTTGGTCGTTCGTCCTGCGGAGCAGACACAAAAAAACCGCCATAAAGGCGGTTTCTTATGTTATACTTTTCAACGGTTGGTCAGGCACTCGTTGCCTGATTGCCGTCAGGTAACGTTGTCTCGATCAATTTGTGTAAACCACTAACCGATAGGAGACTGTTATGCCAAACTGGTTAAAATGGGTTTTGCTCATTTCGATCATTTTGTTGTTATCTGGCGACACTTCGCAGGCGTTTAGCTAGATAGCAACCAACCATAGATTAAGGGGCGGAGCAATTCGCCCCTTTTTCTTTGGTTATTTTATGATTTAACCTGTGGGATTTCAAGTTAAATAGGGCGATTACATCGCACAAGTGGGGGCCTCTGCTTGGTGAACCCGTATCCGCAGGCGTGGTTTTGTCAAGGACGGCGTAGCCGCCTGCGTAGCAGGTTGCCTTGACGAAACCCTTGAGCCGTAGGATACAGTGCCACCAAGCAGAACCACCCACGAACGTAGGACGAAGTGAGATCGGGGGTATTCATCTTGGCACATTATGGGGATTACGCTCTTTCAGCCGTCAAGGGTACGCTACGCCGACTTCGTCGCCCTTGACAGCTGACCGCTCCACCCCGTCATTTAACCAAGACGAATGCCCCCTTGTGCGTAGTACGCAAAACAGCGAGCAAAGCGAGCGTTCTATCTTTGCCATTTTTGTAAAAAATGGCGTTCTTATTCGCCAGAATAAGAACTAAGAAGGGAAATAGCGATGAAGTATTGAAAATCCTAGAAAGTGGTGATCAGGATCAGTACTACGGTAGCTCAACCCTGGTTCTACGGTAGCTCAAAAAACACCTTGATTTTGAGCTACCTAAGATTTATTATGACATTACAAAGCTCAAATAAGGGGGTGAAAATGAGCTACCCAAGATATAAAACAAACCCATTTATTGAACAAATGGTAGTGCCAGTTAAAGACAAAAAAGTGCAGATTTCACGTTTAGGTCGTGATGATAATATTCTAGTCAATCAAAACACAGGGGAGATACTAGGAACTCACGTTACAACCTATAAACGAGTTGACGCAGACCAATTTGTAAAATTATTTACAGCAAATGTAGCAATGACCTTTGAGCTTACGTCCGCTGGTATCAAAACTTTTAGCGTATTGATTTGGTCTGTCCAACACCACGCATTAGCTAAAGACGAAGTAGATTTAGATAATTTTGTGCTAGATGATTTTATTACAGCTCATTCAGAAAAAGAGCCACCAGTAAAACTAAGTTTAGCAACGTTCAAACGTGGCTTGAATGAATTAGAAAAAGCCAAA
>NZ_MLHJ01000026.1 GCF_001998965.1 Rodentibacter rarus | reverse complement strand
GTGTGTCCCTACAAGATAACAAAAAAGTAATGTTGTGCAACTGCTGCATAATACCGGATTTTTTTATGACTAAATACAACTAACTTTTCAAACAACAGGCTGGCGAATTTTATTTTCAACAAAATAAAATCGCTCACCGGCAAGCCCAAGTTACGCTTTTATCCAAATTTTCAAGAGATGATTGACTCCCTCTATCAATGATTGCTCAGATAAATGTCCAAATCCTAAGCTAAAGAGTGTTCTTTGTTGATAATAAACCGGGTAAATAATCATCGCTTTTTGTTTGGCTAAACCTACTAATTCATCCAATGAACGAGATTCATTGAGTAATTCGATGAGTAAATGAAATCCGGAATTTTCCCCATAGTATCGGATATGCTTTTTATAGGGCGCTAATAACTGGCAAAGCAGTTCCATTTTTTTCCGATAGATTTTTCGCATACGATGAATATGTTTTTCAAAATAGCCTTCTTGAATAAATGTTGCCAATCTTTGTTGCTCAAAACGAGAAATCGGACAGTGGAAATAGGCGCAATATTGCTGATAAAAGGCGAATAATTGTGGGGGTAATACCATAAAAGTAATACGTAACGAAGGCATAAGTAGTTTAGAAAATGACCCTAAATAAATCACCTTATTATGTTGATCAAGGCTTTTTAATGCCGGGATCGGTTTGCCTTTATAACGAAATTCACTGTCGTAATCATCTTCAATAATAAATCGATCGGGTTGTTCATTTGCCCATTCCAACAAGGTTTGCCGTTGCGAGATAGGAATAATTTCGCCAAAGGGATATAAGTTAGAGGGCGTAATATAAGCGATATTGATCTTTTGTTTTGCTAAGAAAGTTAAATCTAATTGATATTGCGAATTAAGAGGAAGTTTGATCTGATTTTTTTGATAAAGGGTTAATATTTTTTCTACTTTAGGATAGCCATAATCTTCTATCGCATAATTAAGAGATTGATGAGGATAGAGCTGGTTAAAAAGTAAAATTAAATGTTGAATACAGTATTCAAAACCGGCGCCAATCATTATATGTTCTGCTTGACAATGAATTCCTCTTGAAGCCGAAAGGTAATGTGCAATTTGTTGACGTAAATTGAGATCACCCAGTGGATCATTGAGGGTTAATAAATGTTGCTGTGAGGTGTGGTAAAGCATTTGACCGCTTTTTTTCCATTGCTGAAAAGGAAAATGCTGAGTGTCAATGCGATTGGGATTAAAGTCAATCCACTTATCATTCATCGGTAAATGCTGATGCTTGCTCTGCACTGTAGGAGGGGATTGGGGAAAAGTGAATTCCGATTGGAAACAAACATAAAATCCCCGTCTTGGTTGAGTGTCGATATAACCTTCTGCAATCAGTTGGGCATAGGCATTTTCTACAGTGTTTTGGCTAATGCGCAAATGTTGGCAAAGCTTGCGTTTAGAAGGGAGTTTATCGCCAATGCTTAATTCCTGCTGGTGAATGGCTTGTTTAATTTTTTGGTAAAGCTGTTCGTAGAGGGGGAGTTTGGCATTTTTATCCAGATGGTAAGCAATTTTCTGCATAATCTGACCTCATCATTTTATCTAAAATTGACACTTTTAATCATATCTGTTCTTGTGCAAAATGCCAGTCGTTTTTTTATCAATACTAAAAAGGAGAAGCAGTATGACTTACACAGTAATAGGGTCAGACATCGTAAAACGTGGTATGGCGCAAATGCAAAAGGGCGGTGTGATTATGGATGTGATCAATGCCGAGCAAGCACGCATTGCAGAAGCCGCAGGGGCAGTGGCAGTGATGGCATTAGAGCGTGTACCTTCTGATATTCGTGCAGCAGGTGGGGTGGCAAGAATGG
Source organism: Rodentibacter rarus (assembly GCF_001998965.1). GTDB lineage: Bacteria > Pseudomonadota > Gammaproteobacteria > Enterobacterales > Pasteurellaceae > Rodentibacter > Rodentibacter rarus. The sequence continues at coordinate 35,387 of NZ_MLHJ01000026.1, read as the reverse complement.
CGAACCCGAAAATTATTAAAGAGGTGGTGAATGCCGTTTCTATTCCTGTGATGGCAAAAGCACGAATTGGGCATATCACAGAGGCCAGGGTGTTGGAAGCCATGGGGGTTGATTATATTGATGAAAGTGAAGTATTAACCCCGGCGGATGAGGAATTTCATCTACTCAAAAGTGAATATAAGGTTCCTTTTGTTTGTGGTTGTCGTGATTTAGGCGAAGCATTACGCCGTATTGGTGAAGGGGCATCTATGTTGAGAACAAAAGGTGAACCGGGGACAGGCAATATCGTTGAAGCCGTTCGCCATATACGGAAAGTGAATGCACAGGTGCGTAAAGTTGTTGCTATGAGCCATGATGAATTGATGACAGAGGCAAAAAATCTTGGCGCACCTTTTGAGTTATTATTACAAATCAAAACCTTAGGGAAATTACCGGTGGTAAATTTTGCGGCAGGTGGTGTTGCTACACCGGCAGATGCAGCATTAATGATGGAATTAGGGGCTGATGGCGTCTTTGTCGGATCGGGAATTTTTAAATCGGAAAACCCTGAAAAATTTGCGCGGGCTATTGTTGAAGCCACCACCCATTATCAAGACTACGATTTGATAGCCCGCTTATCGGAAGATTTAGGTGAAGCCATGAAAGGCATTGAAATTTCACGCTTATCAGCCGCAGAAAGAATGCAGGATCGTGGTTGGTAAAATGAAAAGTTATGCAAATTTAACCGTTGGCGTATTGGCATTACAGGGAGCCGTGAGTGAACATTGCCAGCAAATTGAACAGCTTGGCGCTAAGTCAGTAATGGTGAAAAATCCGGAGGATTTAACCCTCTGCGATGGCTTGGTTTTACCCGGTGGCGAAAGCACGGCGATGGGTAAGTTAATGCGAAAAAATGGCTTATTTGAAGTCATTAAAACTTTCCACGCACAAGGAAAAGGCATATTCGGGACTTGTGCTGGAATGATTTTATTAGCAAAACAGCTTAAAGATGATCCAACAGTGCATTTAGGGCTGATGGATATTGAAGTGCAACGCAATGCTTTTGGTCGGCAAATTGACAGTTTTCAGACGGATCTTATGATAAGCGGTTTCTCAGCCCCTTTTCCTGCTGTTTTTATTCGAGCCCCCTATATTGTGAATTTTAATGGGGAAAAGGTGGAAAGTTTGGCTGAGTTTGATGGGAATACGGTATTAGCAAGGCAAGATAATTTGCTCGCTTGCGCTTTCCATCCGGAATTGACGGCAAATACGGCAATTATGGAATTATTTTTGGGGATGTTACGATAAGAAAAGGATTTCTTCCTCGTCAATAATGCGCTTATTAAATAAAAAGAAGGACTAAGTTCTGTTAAATCTAGAAACTTAGTCCTTTTATTTAATGTCTCTTTCTTGTTTAGGTCAGATTATTTCAAACCTACTTCAATGCCTGCTAGGATTTAGAATTTCTCTTAATTATTCCACTTTTACTATCCAGCCTTCCGGGGCTTCAATATCACCGAATTGAATACCGGTAAGTTCATCATAGAGTTTACGGGTAACCGGACCGACTTCCGTTTCTGAATAGAAAACATGGAATTTATCTTTGTGTTGAATACCGCCCACCGGCGAAATCACTGCTGCGGTACCACAAGCACCGGCTTCGGCAAATTGATCAAGTTGATCGATATACACATCCCCCTCAATGGCTTCCATTCCCAAGCGTTCTTTCGCAATATAAAGTAACGAATATTTCGTGATACTCGGTAAGATGGATTCCGATATTGGCGTGATAAATTTGTTGTCTTTGGTAATGCCGAAGAAATTTGCTGCCCCCACTTCTTCAATTTTAGTATGGGTTTTCGGATCAAGATAAATCGCATCGGCAAATTTGCGTCCTTCATCACCCTGTTCCACCGCTAATTCGTGAGGAAGTAAACTTGCTGCATAGTTCCCACCGACTTTCACACCACCGGTACCCATCGGTGCGGCACGGTCGTATTCGGTGGTGATGAAATTAGAAGGCGTTAATCCCCCTTTGAAATAAGCCCCTACCGGACAACAGAAAACAGAGAAAATAAATTCCGGTGCGGCTTTCACACCGATGTTTTCACCTACACCAATGAGGAATGGACGTAAATATAAGGTTGCACCGGAACCATAAGGTCCCACCCATTGTTCATTTGCTTTGACGACTTCTTTACAGGCTCGAACGAATAATTCCGTAGGAACTTGTGGCATTAAGAGACGATCTGCGGTGTGTTGCATACGTTTTGCATTTTCGTCAGGACGGAATAAGTTAATTGAGTCGTCTTTACAACGGTAGGCCTTTAGACCTTCAAAACATTGCTGACCGTAGTGAAGTGCGGTTGAACCTTCGTGAATATGTAAAGTATTATCTGTGGTTAGTTTTCCTTCATCCCATTGACCATTTTTCCAATGGGCAATAAAACGATAGTCGGTTTTAATATAATTAAAACCCAAATTATGCCAATCTAAGTCTTTCATTTTGCTTCCCTTTATTTATTGTGTGAATGAAATGGTGCTAATCTACATCATTATTCTGAGCATTTAAACCTTAAAGCAGAAATTTTTTATGATTTTTAGCATTTATAGAGGAGGGGAAAATCTCATAAAGTGAAAGAAGAAAAAAAAGAAGTGTGTTAAAATCCCACACAAAAAAAACGCCACCCCTAATGAGCAGCGTCTAACCAAAAGGTTTAAATAATACAGGAAGTAAAGGAGTAACTTATTTCGTTACTCAAGTTCGGTTTCCCGAACTCTATGCAAACACAACATCATACTTAAGTCCGAAACTCATTAACTAGTAAGGAATTACCAATCATTAAGTATGTGCGCATTGTAGGAAGTGGTAATAAGAAGAACAAATGATGTTTTTTTATTTGATGGATTAGAAAAAATAATCCGAAAGAAAACCCGCCTATTATAAGATGAAAAAATTCTCTTTGGAAATCACTATGTATAAACGTTTGCCCCCCTTGAATTCACTGAAGTCCTTTGAATCTGCCGCCCGGCATTTGAGTTTTACAAAAGCGGCTGATGAACTTTTTGTGACCCAAGCAGCGGTGAGTCATCAAATAAAACTGTTAGAAGATTTTTTAGGCGTTGAATTATTTAAACGTAAAAATCGAGCCTTAGAATTAACGGAGTTTGGTCAAGCCTATTTTGTCGATATTAATAAAATTTTGCGTAAACTTAATGAGGCAACGGAAAAGTTATTCATATTAAAAAACGATCCTCACCTGAGTATTGGTGTGCCACAAACCTTTGGGATTCAATGGCTTGTTCCGCATCTCAGTGAATTTAATCGGCTTCATCCCAAAATTGAAGTACGCTTAAAAGGGCTGGATCAGGATGAAGGATTACTCAATAAAGAAATTGATCTTGCGATTTATTATGGCAAAGGAAACTGGCAAAATTTGCAGGTGGATCGCTTGGGTAAAGAGAATTTGCTGATTTTAGCCTCGCCTGAATTACTGGCAAAAAATCCCATTCATTGTAAAGAAGATTTAAAATTCCACACCTTAATTCATACTCATACCCGAGATAATTGGCGTGCGATGGCGGATTATCTGGCATTAGATGAATTAAATATCCTGCAAGGCCCCTTATTTAGCCATACTTTTATGGCATTGCAGGCGGCTATCCACGGACAGGGTATTGTGTTATCAAATCGCTTGCTGGCATTACAAGAAATTGAACAGGGATCGTTGAAAGTCGTTTTCCCAACAGATTTGCCTGATCCCAAATCCTTTTATGTGGTGAATCACCTTGATCGCCTTGATGATGAACAAATCCAAGCCTTTCGCCATTGGATTATTAATGCAATAAAAAATGAAGAAAATGAATAAACTCGCTTTGTATTGTCGTCCCGGTTTTGAAAAAGAAGTGGCGGCAGAAATAACGGATCACGCAGCAGATTTAGGTATATTTGGCTTTGCCCGAGTACAAGAACATTCGGGCTATGTGCTGTTTGAATGCTATCAGCCTAATGAAGCGGATCGTTTAGCACGCGAAATCCCCTTTAATCAGCTCATTTTTGCCCGCCAAATGTTGGTGGTATCCAATCTATTGGAAAACCTTGATCCTGCGGATCGTATTAGCCCGATTATTTCAGCCTTTGAAGCCTTATCAGCACAAGTGAATTTTCAGCCATCAAGCCACCTTTTTGTCGAAATGGCGGATACCAATGAATCCAAATCCCTTTCCACCTTTTGTCGAAAATTTACCGTGCCATTACGTCAAGCCTTGAAAAAGAAAGGCTGGTTAATGGCGAGTACGCCTCAAAAGAGCGGTCTGTTTTTGCATTGTTTTTTTGTGAAACCAAATAGTTGCTATGTAGGCTATTCTTATACCAATAACCATTCCGAGCATTTTATGGGGATTCCCCGTTTGAAATTTCCTGCTGATGCGCCAAGTCGTTCTACCTTGAAATTAGAAGAAGCGATATTGACCTTTATTCCTAGAAAGGACGAGGAAAAGTGTTTAAATGGCAATATGGTAGGTGTTGATTTGGGAGCCTGTCCGGGAGGTTGGACATACCAATTAGTCAAACGTGGCTTATTTGTTTATGCGGTGGATCACGGAAAAATGGCGGAAAGTTTGTATGAAACCGGTCGTATTGAACATTGTGCGGAAGACGGTTTTAAGTTTCAGCCACCAAAACGCAAAAAAGTGGATTGGTTGGTCTGCGATATGGTAGAGCAGCCAAGCCGCATCGCCAATTTAATTGGTAAATGGCTGGTGAACGGCTGGTGTCGTGAAACGATTTTTAATTTAAAACTGCCGATGAAAAAACGCTATCAAGAAGTGATGCAATGCTTAGAAAATCTCACAGAAATGCTGAATAAGCAAAATTTGAGTTTTGAGATCCAAGCAAAACATCTCTACCACGATAGAGAAGAAATTACCGTACATATTGTGCTTAAATGAGAAAAAGCCTTTTTCCTACAGAGGAAAAGGGCTTTTATGGAAAAAGAAAAGAAAAAAGCATCGACAAAATCGATGCTTTAAAATTTGGTTGCGGGGGCCGGATTTGAACCGACGGCCTTCGGGTTATGAGCCCGACGAGCTACCAAGCTGCTCCACCCCGCGTCTGACGGTGTGCACTATACGCTATTCAAAAAATTTTGCAAGCTTTCAACAAAAGTTTATTGTGTATTTGCCGTCAAAATAAACAAAATGTTTACAAATTAAACATTGTTGATGTTATTGAATAAGACGTAATTACTATAAAAAATACCTGTACCTGATGGTATTTTATTTATGACTGCTAACGATAAGCCAATGAATGGCGACATTCTCAAAATATCCCTATTTTTTATATGATTTTTATTGTTAAAACTTGAATTTTGTTCTTTATTTAAGTATTTTGTGGTTAATATTTACCCAATAATGAATCATCTTATTTATGAAACTCTCCTTTTCTTTTTTAACCCTAAGTCCCCTCTTTATTTTTCCTTCTTTTCTCTATGCCGTGCCAAATCGTTTACCAACAGAAGCGGAAAAACAAGTTATCGCAAGGCAGCAACAGCAACAAGTTGAGCTAAATAGTGAAATCCAAGCCCGGCAAGTGCACACTCCCCATATTAGCCTTGAGGCGGAGAAAATATCATCAACGGCATTTCCTCGACAAGAAGCACAATGTTTCCCCATTCATCAACTCGTTCTTACCGATTTTAATGCAAATGAAGCTAACCCTAAATTTATTCAACCCAGCCGCTTTCATTGGGCGTTAAATGCCATTTATGCCGAGCGTGATTTTGCGTTGCCGACTTGCATTGGTGCGGAGGGGATTAATGTCTTATTGCGCCGTATTCAAAACCGCTTAATTGATTTTGGTTATGTGAGTACGCGTGTATTGGTTGAACCGCAGGATTTGCGTTCGGGAATGTTGGTGTTGACAGTAATTCCGGGCAAAGTCGGACATATTCAATTACAAGATCAAAGTGCGCTCCCTTTTGCGACACGAGGTACGCTGTGGTTTGCGATGCCGATGGCACAAGGGGATATTTTAAATGTGCGTGATATTGAGCAAGGGTTAGAAAATTTAAAACGCATACCCAGTGCCGATGCGAATATTGAATTGATACCAAGTGAAGAAGTGGGCGAAACGGATGTGGTGATTCAATATAAACAAACCTTACCTTTCCATTTAACCTTGGGGCTGGATGATTCCGGTACCAAAGCCACAGGACGTTTACAAGGTTTCGCCACCTTTTCGTGGGACAATGTTTTCACTTTAAATGATATGTTCTATATCAGCGGCACACGCAGTTTTAAACGAGATAGTGATAATGCAGAGGGGGATTACGGCAGTCAAAACGTCAGCCTTTATTATTCCATTCCGTGGAAAAATTATTTACTCACCCTTTCCGGCTCACGTTATACCTATCATCAAACCATTGCCGGTGCCTTTGAATCTTATCAATATTCCGGAGAAAGCCAACAAATGAAAGCCAATCTCAGCCGTTTACTATCCCGTGGTAGTCAATATAAAACCGATATTAATGCGGCGGTATGGGCGAGAAAATCCTCAAATTACATTAATGATACAGAAGTTGAAGTGCAACGCCGAAGAACGGCAGGTTGGGAAGTGGGATTAAATCATACGCACTATATTGGCAATGCGACCCTTCAACTTGGTGCGCACTATAAGCGTGGAACCGGTGCTTATCGAGCCTTACCCGCCCCGGAAGAAACCTTTGGCGAAGGCACATCAAGAATGCAAATTCTCACAGCCTCCATTGATTTCACCTATCCTTTCACCCTTGCCAACCAAGCACTGCGTTTTCACACGAGCTGGAATGCCCAGTGGAATCAAACACCCTTGGTGCAACAAGATAAATTCAGCATTGGCGGACGTTATACGGTGCGGGGTTTTGATGGTGAGCTCACACTTTCCGGCGAACGGGGTTGGCTGTGGCGTAACGAATTGGCTTGGAATATGATGAACAAAGGACACGAACTTTATCTTGGTCTAGATAAAGGCGTGGTGCGTTCTCATCAAGAAGAGCTTCAGCTGGGGAATCGTCTCACCGGTGGGGTGATTGGGCTTCGAGGAAAAGTTTGGGGCATCAACTATGAATACTTTATCGGCACCCCTATCAAAAAGCCGCAAGGTTTTCGCACCAGCCATATGACGACCGGGTTTCACCTCAGTTACCGTTTTTAAACAAATTGACAACGCTAAAGGAAACAATATGAACAAAAACCACTATAAAGTTATTTTCAGCCGTGTATTGAACCGGTTTATTGTTGTGTCCGAACTTGCCAAAACGCAAGGCAAGGCGACCGGTGAAAATCTTGAAAGTGCGGAAACAAAAACAATGTTAAATTCCACCGCACTTTGGGCTTATCCTGTTGCCTGTCTTCTCAAACCCATTCATTTTAGCCTGATGGTTGCTTTAGGTTTTGTTTATCTAGCCCCAAACAGTGCACAAGCCGATGTTGATATGGCGATTCGAGCGGATAAATCCGCCCCGGGCCATCAACAGCCGACAGTGTTGCAAACGGCAAACGGACTGCCGCAAGTCAATATTCAAATGCCGAGTGCCGGCGGGGTATCCCGTAACCAATATTCGCAATTTGATGTGGCGGAAAAAGGGGCGGTGTTAAATAACGCCCGAAAAGCCACCCAAAGCCAAATGGCAGGTTGGGTGCAAGGCAATCCGAACCTTGCCCGTGGCGAAGCCAAAGTGATTTTAAATGAAGTCAATTCTGCTAACCCAAGTCGTTTGAAAGGCTATGTGGAAGTGGCGGGTAAAAAAGCGGACGTGGTGATAGCGAACCCTTCGGGGATTCATTGTGAAGGCTGCGGCGTGATAAATGCCGGCAGAACCACGATGACGACAGGAAACGCCCGGTTAGAAAATGGCGAGCTCAAAGGCTTTGATGTTAACAAGGGGAAAGTGACGGTAGCCGGTAAAGGAATGGATAACTCGCAATCGGATTACACGGACATTATTGCGGAAAAAGTGAAAATTGATGGCGGGGTGTGGTCGAAAAAAGGGATTAAGGTGACTACGGGAAAAAACCGTGTCAACCGCACCAATGATTCGGTGGTTTATGTGGGGGATAAAAACAGGGGTGAAACAGACCGCACTTCTAAGTCTCAGGCGCATCGGCAAGACGACCAAAGCTACGCTGTGGATGTCAGCCAACTGGGCGGGATGTATGCCGAACGAATTCACCTGGTGGACCATGGAAATGGATTGGGGGTACGCAATGCGGGACATATTGGGGCAAGTGCGGGGAATGTACAGATTGATAGTCAGGGGCGGATTGTTAATAGCGGAACGATAAGTAGCCGACAACACACTCAAATTCATACACAATCAGACCTTATACAAAAGGGTAACGTTGAGACGGCGCAAGGGGATGTGGATATTCACGCCAAAAGTAAAATTGAACAAACGGGCTCAACCATTGCGGGTGGGCATATTCGCTATCGTGCGACCTTGGTTGAGGCTTCAACATCTTCTATATTGGCGGCAGGTATTGAGGAAAGAGGTAAACCTCGTGAGGTTAATAACACCTCATCAAGAAAAAATCTTGAGATTAACGCTACTCAACATACTGTAGCAAAAGGGAAAAATATTGCTTCAGGCAAAATAGATATTCAAGCCGGCAAAGTGGAGGCAAGTGAAAGCCAAACCCATGGATATGATGTGCGTTTTGTCGCTCGTCAGAATGGTATTAAAGTGAACCGGGCCACGCTAACCGCGGAAAATGAGTTGGCGTTTCATACGCCTTCAACGCTCTCAACCGAACAGGCGGATTTAAAAGCGGATTGGATTAACACCACAGCACAACGCATAGAAAATTACGGTGGGCGTTGGGCAAGCCAAGGGGAGCGTGATTTTACACTGAATTTAGAAAAAGGTTTAAATAACGAAAAAGGCTTGATGTTTGCCGGTGGCAATATGGCATTGAATCAAAGGGGAGAGTTCCTTAATAATGCACAAGGCCGTTTATTGAGTGGGAAAGATTTAATCATCAATGCCCAATCTTTGGATAATCAGGCGGGGCTTGTGGTAGCAGAGGGTTCGGCAACATTGATGATTAGCCAGGCTATTCAAAACCGAAAAGTGAGTGATGTTGGCTCTCTTATTCAAGCACAAAATAGCTTAGGCGAGATTGCCAACAATGCTATCAGTATTGCGACTTATGAAGAGCGGGAGAAAATCAACAAGCTCGGGCTTGAGAAGTTTAAGCTGGAAGAGAAGTATGGCAAAAACCACCCTCAAGCCCAACAGCTTGGAGAACAAATCAACCAAATCCAAGAGAATATCGACCGCACTTATGGCATAGGCAGCCCGAATGGGATGGCAATCGGTGCGGTGACGGCAGCGCTTCAGGCAGCGGCACAAAACGACACGAATGGTGCAATCGTGGCACTTGCTTCGCCTTATCTCAACAAGCAAATCCACGATATGACGAAGGAGAACACGGCAAAAGACAAGGCAACCAACCTGATAGCCCACGCCTTGCTTTCGGCGGTAGAGTTCCAAGTCACGGGCAAAGACCCGCTGACGGGGGCGGTTGCAGGCGTAACGGGTGAAGCCACGGCGACAATACTGACTAAAGCCCTTTATGACAAAACGCCGGACCAACTAACGGCAAGTGAGAAAGAGAATATCAGCACCTTGAGCCAAGTGGCAGGTGGATTGGCAGGCGCATTGACAGCGAAAGCCAATGGCAGCACAGACCAACAAGGCGGCTCGTTCCTCACTGCAACGGCAGGCACGGACACGGCGAAACGGGCGGCGGAGAATAATTTCTTTGATGTTGACCCTCATCAAGAGCGCTTGGATGATATCAAACTCTTTGCGAAATTGTATTTCAACGGCGATGAAGAAAAAGCAGAAGCCTATTATGACGCAATGCAACAAGGCAAATCGAAAGGCGTTAAAGATAACGTGGTTGAAACGGCGGAAGCTATCTTAAATCTTGATGAAACCGTAAAATCGCTTGCTTATGCAATCACCCATCCGAATGAAGTGATAGAGCAAGTCTATGTTTCAATGGATGAATGGAATCAACAATATGAATACGCGGTAAAACATGACCCTGCGTTAGCAGGCGAAATGCAAGGCTATATTTTGGGTAACTTCGGTTCAACCCCGGTTAGCGGAATGGTTGTTGGTGCGGCGGGGGCGAAGTTGTTGCAGAAATCGGCGGGATTGGTGAAGAAAGGGGTTGAAAAAACGGGGCTATTACCTAATTGGGCAAATGCTAATTCAAACTTGCCGATTGTTGGAGAAGTTGCAGGTTATTCTACTACTAGGGTCACTATTAATGATAAAAATATTTGGTCTGAGACTAAGAAATTCTCCTCACAAGAGAATGCTTTATCTCACTGGGAAAAACATAAAAATGAGTTTCCTGAGTTGAAGAATAGTGATGATTATCTAAATTATGTTCATGATTTTATTAAAAATCCTCCTGAGGGAACTTTAATCAAGGAAAGGACTAATGGAGATAAGTTATTCTATTATCCAGAAAAAAATACATTTATATCTATAAATAAAGATGGAGTTCCTAAAACAATGTTTAAACCTGAGGCTGGAATAAATTATTGGGAGAAGCAAAAATGATGAAAAAGGGAGAGTATCTCTGTCCTTGTTGTATGAATTATTCGTTATCAACAGAAAGAGAATATGAAGTTTGTAGTATTTGTGGATGGGAAGATGATCCGGTTCAATTTGATGATCCAGATTTTTATGGAGGAGCTAATCAAATGAGTTTAAATGATGCACGAAAGTGTTTCGAAAAGTATACGAATATAAATTGCAAAAAGATCAAAGCGTAATTTTTGTAAACTATTTGGACTATATTATGAAAAAATGGAAGGGAATATGTAAAACGATAGTATTCAACATGCGCAATAGGTAAATGCACAAAACCTCAAAGCCGGTTACAAACTGTTGTCGGAAAATAATCAATGGCAAACCGTAAAAGGCGTGAGTATTAAACGTGAAAAATTGAGTGCGTATAACTTAACGGTAGAAACCGATCACACTTACTTCATTAAAGGTGCAGGTGGAGATAGTGATGGTGTATGGGTGCATAATGATTGTTGGCACGCCTTACCGAAAGATTCTAAGCGTATTAAAGATATTGATGGGCATAAAGCCTATCAATTTAAAGATCATAGTGGTAATGATATCACGGTTATTCAAAAGGATAGAAATCGTTTTGAGACATTAGACCATAAGGGCGTAGAGACAATTTTACCTAGACAACATAGTTGGGAGGCTGCTAGAAATCTTGCTTTAGAAAAAGTAGGTGATTTAGGTCTAGACTCTAAGCCATTTATTGGAACTTTAGAAATTAGTGATGGATACGGTAAAGTTGTAGGAAGAGTATCATCAGATGGAAAAAAAGGTTGGAGATTAGATTATGATCCCAATAAAGGAATGCATATTAATGTATTTGATTATACTAAAGGTAAAGGTGATAAAGCGATTAAAGAAGTTATTCCATTTAATGGAAACAAAGAGGATTTTAATCGTTATATTAAACAGCTAAATAAATAGGAATATATTATGACATTATTTGATGAATGCAAAGATGCTCTTTCTAGTGATTTTCATCTTCTATCTTTAGAAGAAGAAAAATATGTTTTAGAAAAATTTTATAAATATCCATTTGAGTATGGGAATATAAATAAAACCAGTAATACAATTAATGCTTTTCATTTTAATGAGTTAATGAAGCTTATTGATGAAAAAGAGATAAGCTCAAAAGTTTATATTTTATCAGATATGAAAGGGATTCCTATTTTTAAAACTAATTTATTACTAGCTTTGAGTAAGATAGATGATATTTCTGCGTTATCTACTAAGGTATTTATACTTGGAGATGGCTATTTAGCACAGATCGTTCCTAAAGAGCCACCGATAGATATAGTTAGATTATTAATCTAATCAATAGTGCTATTATTGAAAGCGAAGCAAGCCAAGAGAAAAACCGCTTTAAGACCGGCTCACTCAGTCATACAGATATCGAAAACCGAAGTGAAATTAAAACGGAAAGTGCAAGCATTAGTGCAGGCAGTGGGGGATAAACCCAATGCAGGCAATGAGCAGTGCATTGAGTCTTTTGGGCTACAGCCATGAAAGTGAACGAAGCCAAACGAAATCGGCTATCAGCGAAAACATCCATATTGACACCAAAACACCGGAAAAACTGACCGCACTTTCAAGGGATACGAAAAATGCCAATCAGCAAGTGAATACACAAGACTTGAAGAAAGTGCAAGAGCGGCAGGAAATGGCGAGGGTGATAGGTGAGATTGCTAACAATACCATCAGTATTGCGACTTATGAAGAGCGGGAGAAAATTAACAAGCTCGGTCTTGAGAAGTTCAAACTGGAAGAACAGAAAAAGCCCTTGGTGACAATGATGCTAACCGTGCTCAAGTGGCAGCGCTTGATAAGCAGATTGGCAGTATTACACAGGAAATTAACCAAACCCAACAGAAGATTGATAACAACGTTGGCATAGGCAGCCCAAATGGCATGGCAATCCGTGCGATGACGGCAGCGCTTCAAGCTGCTGCACAAAACGACACCAATGGTGCGATAGTGGCACTTGCCTCGCCTTATCTCAACCAAAAAATCCACGAAATGACAGATGGTGATACCGCAAAAGACAAGGCAGCAAACTTAGCTGCCCATGCTCTTCTCTCAGCAGTAGAGTTCCAAGTGACAGGCAAAGACCCACTGACGGGAGCGATAGCGGGAGTAACAGGAGAAGCCACGGCAACCCTACAGATGTGTTAAATAGTAATGGGTATCAAGAGTAGAGTGTGTGGAGCAGGGCTTTATATGCTACTCAAAAAATTTGCAAACTTTTAACAAAAGTTTATTGCGTATTTGTTGTTAAAATAATCAAAAAGTTTGTAAATTGAACATTTTGATCTGATTGAATAAGGCGGTTAATTATCATAAAAAATACCTGTATCTGACAACATTTCCTCAGAAACAGGCATTTATACATGATAAATAGGTTCTAAATGGTTAAATGAACTAGAATTTCATATTTAAACTCACAAAATAGTTTCGCCCAGGGGCTGCATAACGAGCAATACTTCCATACTGACTTTCTGCGTGTACTGAGTTAGTCGAGCTACGGCGCACGGACTCCCAAGTGCTATATTGCTTGTTTAAAAGATTATATATACCGGCATTAACCGTGATATTTTTTCCTACTTTGTAATAGCCTAGCAAATCTATCGTTTTCCAAGATTCCGTTTCTATATGAGTCACCTTAAACTTGTTGTTTGGATGATTTGGATCTTTTGCAAGGAATCTTGTTGTGGCTAATTCGTTGACATCTTTTGCTTTTGAGTATGTCATAATCAGAGAACTTCCCCATTTTTCGGAAGGGGCATCATAATTAAGTCCGATAACAACTCGATCAGGTTGTATCGCATCAAATGGATAGAGAGTGCCATGTATGAGGCGATCATCTATTCTTGTTGCTTTTTTAGGTTTCGATTTTTCGTAGGTGATATTTGTACTAAAACCTGATGGGATAATCTGCATTATTGAATGAAGATCAAGGTATCCTTGGATACCATATCCCTCAATCGTTGCGTTAGAAAAATTGTAATCTTGCCTAATTGATGATTCTCTCTCCGTTGCAAGACTGATTAGATTTTTGTAACTACTAATAAATTTATTGGCTTCTAAATATCCCCAATTTCCTTTAAACCCTACACTCACTTCATGATGAGTCGATGTTTCGGGTTTTAAATGAGCGGTTGACCTTTTCCCATGAGGCGACCAACCGTAAACTTCTTGACTACTTGGATTTCTAAATCCTGTAGAATAGTGATAGGCGATATTAATTTGCTCAATGGGTTTGAGCATAACATTAAATTTATAGGTGGTATTGTCGTATTCTCTTGATACCAAAAATTTTTTATCTCCGGAGACGGAATCACGATCTCGAAGAAAACCTCCACCAATATCAAGATATTTTCCAAAAGAAATCTGATTATACAAACCGAAATATTTGTTTTTTCCTTTAAGTTTAAAAGAACAGCGTCTATCTTTACTACATACATCGGCAGTAAGGAGATCTCGTGAATCTACTCGTCCTAGATGATGGGGAATATAAATTTCATATCGTCCCCCATTTTTATTTGGTCTCAGTTCATTTTCTAGCCCGCCATATCGCATGACATAGGCGTGGTGATTCTGTGTAACCTGATAACGAGTAGCACCAGCGGTCATATTTATGCGGTAAGTTATTGGTTCAAACTGAAAAGTCTTATCATATTTTAGACCTAAATGTGAACGTTTTTCTTGATAGAATACATTGTCTAGATCTTCTGATGAGCCAGGTTTATCTCGACTTGCACGACAATTTTTATCTGCCACTGGATATTTACTACAACTCAAGGTACGATAATCCGAATCAATACTGATTTTTTGTAGATCCAAATTAAACTCAAGTTTATCTGCCCATTTATTTTTAGGTTCAATAATATAATAGAGGCTTTGACGTTGTTTACGATGTTCTTCGGTACTAAAACGAGTTTTTGTATAAGCCAAAGGTGCATACGGACCCATCGCTATATCGTCAAGATAGGCTCCCCCGCTACCGGGATGTGGGATCTGATTTACAAAATCTCTTATAGTCTGATCATATTCTCTTTTTAACTCATCATACGCTTTCCACGCTTTATCTTCCGGGGTATTTACTCCTGATTTATCGTATTCTTTCTTTTTTTCACGGAATTCAATTAATTTTTTCTTATATTCATCAAAGGCCTTGTAGTATCCATCCCAATCATATCCTTCCGGACAATCTTTGCAGTAAAAACCATCACCTGTAGGCGCTCTAGGGTATTTAGGTCTAGGATCCGGAACTGAAGGGGGAGGCGGTGGAACATAATAGTAAGCTCGTTCCTTCATATCTCTAGTAGCGTAACGCTGTTTTGTATCCTCAAAAATTCCTCCGATTAATTGGTTTGGTGTAATTTCATATTCAAGGCGTGTCAAATAAGAATGGGTTTTGCTTTTTAGCGGATCCGGTGCTTCTCTATCCGGACCTGTATAATCTTTAGCTGACACTATTTCTGTTGGATGGACCATTTGCTTGAGTTGTTCAAGTTCCTCAGGGGTAAATTCTCTCCCTTTATTGGAATCTTTATAGTCGTCCATCGCACTTTTTAAATCATGAAACCTGGTGAAGCGAGATAAATAAAAAGGTTCTGTACAGGTTTCACATTTATAGAATATGCCATTAGTATTCACCTCGTTTGGTATTGGGGTGCTAAGTCGATATTTATCAACATATGCGCCCAAACGGCGAAGTTCTATTTTTTTATTCATCACATCATCATGAATTTTTGTTTCTTTGCCATGACGATGGGTGTATTGAAAGAGCCCTTTTAAATGCCCGATATGAAATGCTGTTCCCAATGATTGCATAAATTGGCTGTTTTTACTGCTGTAAGCCGTTTTACTTGTCAGCGCAAATTTTTCTCCTTCCGATAAAATGTCATCTACGCTTTTGGTTTTAAAGTTAACCGAGCCTCCTAGTGCACCATTACGAGCCTGGAATGATTGGCTACCCTTATCAATTTCAACGCTAGAGATATTTTCGAGTTCTACCTCATTTCTTGCTCCACTTCCGACCGGTTCATAAAAATCACTGATATTCGTGGTGTGGGACTGGAGCTGGGGAATGCCATCAACGGTGATAGCCACTCTATTTTTATCAACGCCCCGTATAGCGAAGCCTGATGTTCCGCCTCTGTTTTGTTCAACAACAGAAACACCTGCATCGTAACGAATGAGATCTCTGATGTTATTGACTTGTTGCTTTTCTAATTGCTCACTGTTTTTGATTATTTTAGAGTTCGTTGAGATCTCGCTTATATTGGCTGTCACATTAATTTCTTCTAATTGTGCGATATTATCATCCGGCAGAGGGCTTGCCGTGGCAAAAGGCGAAAGTATAGCAGGGATCAAAAAAGTGGCTTTCATAATGATGATTTTTTTGTTGCATTGAATATGTTGATGAAATAACGGCATTTGCCTTGTCTCCTTAAATTTAATGTTTAAAAAGAAATTAAAGATTTGAAATGAGCCTTTCACGGACTACTGCCTATTTTTCCGTTATAGCGAACGGAGTATAATTTATTTGATAATTATTATCAATATCATATATTGCAATTTGAGAGGATATTCGTTTTCACTGAGATATTCGATTACCTGATAATATTCATTTGGTTATGATTTGTGAGGTTTTGATGAGAAATTATGCTAGTAGTTTTAGGCAATTTTTGATAGCGTATGCGACCTTATAAAAATTCATTTTTGGTTTAGGAATAGAATATGAAATGTCGTCAAAATCTCGGTATTAAAGTTTTCTGTGTGTTAGCCATCGCCTCTATTTTAGTGGCTTGTGGTGGTTCTTCCAATAAGTCCACACCGAAAGGAAGTGCTCCTGTGCTTACGCCTACGGGGGACGATCCGCAAAAATTTGGTGCGAAATACCGTGGTCGAAGCTATCAACAGCGTATTTTATCGCCGGTTTCCCGTGTGGAAAACCAAAGTGCGGTCATTAATCAGGGGGATTTTTTAACGCAACTTTCTAATGTGAAAGCCTATTCCGGTCGATTAGCAGATCGTTTTTATGGTAACTATCAAAAAATTACCAATTGGGTGCTTGCCGGTGCGGATGTCAGTGAATTATCTGATTATGGTATTTTCCCTCAAATTATGAAAGGTTTTGACGGTTATCAAAACGTGTTGATGACAGGCTATTATTCGCCGGTCATTCACGCCCGCCGCACACCGCAAGGAAAATTCCAACACCCTATTTATGCAATGCCGGCGAACAAACGTTTTACCCGTGCACAAATCTACGCCGGTGCATTGGAAGGGAAAGGGTTGGAGTTAGCTTACAGCGATTCGATGCTTGATAACTTTTTACTTGGTGTGCAGGGAAGCGGTTATGTTGATTTTGGTAACGGCAATTTAAATTATTTCGCCTATGCCGGACAAAATGGCTTTAAATATCAAGCGGTAGGGCGTTTGTTGGTGGAAGACGGAGAAATTCCAAAAGAGAAAATGTCGATTCAAGCGATTCGTGATTGGGGAAAGGCAAATCCTTCACGGGTTCAAGGCTTGTTAGAGCGTAACCCATCTTACGTCTTCTTTAAAAATGATCCAAGTGGAAAAGTCAAAGGTTCTGCCGGTGTGCCTCTTGTGCCAATGGCAGCGGTGGCATCAGATCGCAATGTGATTCCGTCCGGTTCCGTTTTATTGGTAGAAGTGCCGGATATTGATAATGATGGCAATTGGAAAGGCACGCATAAATTACATTTAATGGTGGCATTAGATGTGGGCGGTGCAGTAAACGGTCATCATTTTGATCTCTATCGTGGTATTGGCGATCAAGCAGGGCATATCGCCGGGCTTTCAAAACATTATGGTCGTGTTTGGGTATTGCAATAATGGTACGTATAGATAACTACGAACAGCGATTTGGTGGTATCGGGCGACTTTATACGCCCGAAGGCTTAGAGCGTCTTCGTCAAGCGCATATTTGTGTTATTGGCATTGGCGGCGTTGGCTCGTGGGTGGTGGAAGCACTGGCTCGCTCAGGTATTGGACAACTCACTCTGATTGATATGGACGATATTTGCGTGACCAATATCAACCGCCAACTTCCAGCGTTGAGCGGCAATATCGGAAAGCTTAAAACAGACGTGATGGCAGAGCGGGTAACGCTGATTAATCCTGAGTGTACCGTTCATATCATTGATGATTTTATTTCACCGGATAATCAGGCGGACTATCTTAATCGTGGCTATGATTATGTGATTGACGCCACTGATCATGTCAAAACCAAAGCTGCGATGATCGCCTATTGCAAACGCAATAAAATTAACATTATCACTGTAGGCGGTGCAGGGGGACAAACGGATCCTACCCAAATTCAAATTGCCGATTTAAGCAAAACCATTCAGGATCCCTTGTTGGCAAAAGTGCGGTTGGTTTTACGCAAGGATTTTAATTTTACTCAAAACCCACAACGCAAATTCGGTATTGATGCCGTGTTTTCTACTCAGCCGTTAATTTTTCCCAAAATGGGGGAAAATTGTGAAATCTCCGCAACGATGAATTGTGCCAATGGATTTGGGGCTGCCACAATGATTACCGCCACCTTTGGTTTTTTTGCCGTTTCACGAGTGATTGATAAATTATTGAGAAAATAAAATATCAATCTTTCATTGAAGGCAACGCGAGTTGCCTTTTTGTTACATAAAATCCTATTCATTTTTCCAATGAAAAAATCTCATTAAATATCCATATAAAATCATTGCAATTTATTTTAAAAAGTGTAGGCTTTCACACCTATTTGAGAATCATTATTAATAATTGAGGAGACAAAGTGAAAACAAGAGTAAAAATAAGCGCCATTTCAACCGCACTTTTCAGCCTTCCTATGATAGCGAATGCGGATGTATTGGCATCGGTAAAACCCCTTGGTTTTATTGCTTCAGCCATTGCGAATGGCGTAACCGATACGCAGATACTTGTTCCGGCGGGCGCATCTCCCCATGATTACAGCTTAAAACTCTCCGATATTCAAAAGGTGAAATCAGCGGATTTAATATTATGGGTGGGTGAAGACATTGATTCATTTTTAGAAAAACCGATAAGTCAAATTGACCCCAAAAAAGTGATGACTATTGCCGAGCTTGAAGAAATTAAGCCCTTATTAACTCAAGCCCATCATAAACATTCTTATGAAGATAGCGAGCACGATCACAAACATAATCATAAACACGAACACAAAGATGGGGATGAACATCATCACGATCATAATGACGAAGGATTAGGCACCAACTGGCATATTTGGTATTCGCCAAAAATAAGTCAAATCGTGGCACAACAGGTGGCGGATAAACTGATCGGGCAATTTCCGTCTAAAAAAGCGGTAATTGAGAAAAACTTGGCGGATTTCAACCGCACTTTGGCGCAACAAAACGATAAAATCAAAGCCCAACTTGCGCCTTTTAAAGAAAAAGGTTTCTTTGTTTTCCACGATGCTTACGGTTATTTCAATGATGCTTACGGCTTAAAACAAACCGGCTATTTCACCATTAATCCACTGGTCGCACCCGGTGCGAAAACCCTTGCCCATATCAAAGAAGAGATCGCTGAACATCGTGTCAACTGTTTGTTTGCGGAACCGCAATTTACCCCGAAAGTGATTGAATCTTTGGCGAAAGGCTCGGCGGTGAATGTGGGGCGTTTGGATCCCCTTGGTGATGGGATAACCCTAGGGATAAATTCCTATGCCAATTTCCTTCAAGCAACGGCCGACAGTTATGCGCAGTGCTTGGGTAAATAATCGTAATGTTTTGATAGATGGTGGGGAAACCCGCCATTTTTTGTTTCTGAAATCCATACTCACCTAATTTGAATGGAAACTTATGCTATAATCGCCAAAATTTTTTTCTTGAGATCCCAAATGAAACAACTATTCGCCACCACCTCCCGTGGCTTTGAAGAACTGCTAAAAGTTGAGCTGACAGAGCTCGGCGCTGTGGATACCAAAGTGGTACAGGGCGGTGTGCATTTTCAAGCCGATGAGGAAACCCTTTATCGCACCTTGCTTTGGTCCCGCCTTGCCTCACGCATTTTATTGCCTTTAATTGAAACTAAAATTTACAGTGATTTAGATCTCTATGCGGCGGTTTCAGCCTTTAATTGGCTTGCATACTTTGATGAGCGGGTCACCTTTTTTGTGGATTTTAACGGCACTAACCGAGAAATTCGCCATACTCAATTTGGCGCAATGCGAGTGAAAGACGGCATTGTGGATTACTTTGAACGCCAAGGCAAAGCCCGCCCGAATGTGGATAAAATGCAACCGGATGTGCGTATTCATGCTTATTTGAATCGTGAAGAATTCGTGATTTCCCTTGATCTGAGTGGGGAAGCATTACATTTACGGGGTTATCGTGAAGATAGCGGTCAGGCACCTTTGCGTGAAACCTTGGCAGCGGCGATAGTGTTGCGTTCTGGTTGGAAAGTGGGGACACCGTTGGTGGATCCTATGTGTGGCTCAGGTACATTACTTATTGAAGCAGCACAAATGGAAGCTCATATCGCCCCTCAATTACATCGGCTACATTGGGGATTTGATTTTTGGAAAGGGCACAATCAAACTGTTTGGGAAAAGGTGAAAAATGAAGCCATTCTGGCGGCGGAAGAAAAACAAGGCAAAATTCAACCGCACTTTTATGGCTTTGACCTCGATCATCGTGTATTAAAAAAAGCCCAACGCAATGCGAAAAATGCCGGTGTCGCACATTTGATAAAATGGCAACAAGGTGATGTGGCAGCACTCATTAATCCAACGCCGAATGAAACCGGTACGGTAATTTGTAATCCGCCTTATGGTGAACGCTTAGGCACAACACCGGCGTTGATTGCCCTTTATTCCGTCTTTGGACAACGTTTGAAAAAAGCCTTTGGCGGTTGGAATGCCTCCATTTTTAGTAGTGAGGCGACTTTACTGGATTGCTTGAGAATACGGGCCAATCGTCAATTCAAAGCGAAAAATGGGCCATTAGATTGTGTTCAGAAAAATTATCAGATTTCTGCTCGAATGAGCGAAGAAAGTGCGCTGGAAAATTCCCTTGAATTTAACCGCACTTCAGAGGTGGCGGTGGATTTTGCCAATCGTTTACAAAAGAATATCAAGAAAATTGAAAAATGGGCGAAACAGCAAGGGTTAGATGCCTATCGTCTTTATGATGCGGATTTGCCGGAATATAACCTTGCGGTGGATCGTTATGCCGATCATATCGTGGTGCAAGAATATGCCGCCCCTAAAAATATTGATGAAAATAAAGCCCGCCAACGTTTGTTGGATGCGGTAACGGCAACTTTGAATGTGACCGGCGTGGAAACCAACAAACTGATTTTAAAAGTCCGCCAAAAACAAAAAGGGACGAATCAATATGAAAAATTAGCCAATAAAGGCGAGTATTTTTATGTGAATGAATACGGTGCACAACTTTGGGTCAATTTAACGGATTATTTGGACACCGGTCTATTTTTAGATCATCGCCTCACCCGAAAAATGGTGGGGGAGTTAGCGAAAGGGAAAGACTTCCTGAATTTGTTTGCCTATACGGGCTCTGCTACCGTTCACGCTGCATTGGGTGGGGCAAAATCGACCACTACGGTGGATATGTCGAACACTTACCTCAACTGGGCGGAACAAAATCTTATTTTGAATGATCTTGAAGGCAAACAACACAAACTAATCCAAGCGGATTGTTTACAATGGTTGGAAAAATGTGATCGCCAGTTTGATTTAATTTTTGTGGATCCGCCCACGTTTTCCAATTCAAAACGTATGGAAGCCAGTTGGGACGTTCAGCGTGATCACATTAAATTAATGGCAAATTTAAAACGTATTTTACGCCAAGGCGGCACCGTTGTTTTCTCTAATAATAAACGGGGCTTCAAAATGGATTTTGCCGGGCTGGAGGCATTGGGGCTAAGTGCAGTGGAAATTTCCCACAAAACTTTACCTCTGGATTTTGAACGCAACAAACAAATTCATAATTGTTGGTTGGTTACTGAGAAAAACTACGCTAGATAATTCTAAATTCACGGAGATTACTATGTCATGCTCAAACTGTTGTCATTCAACACCTGTTCACATCTCTTCAGAATACCGTAAAGCTCTATGGATTGCCTTTGGGCTAAATTTCGCAATGTTTTTTGTGGAAATTCTCATAAGTATAACATCAAGATCAACGTCATTATTATCTGATAGCTTAGATTTTTTTGGAGATAGCGCCAATTATTTAATCAGTCTATATGTTCTACCTATGGCGTTGATTCATCGTGCCAAAGCCTCTCTAGTAAAAGGGGTAACAATGGGGGGATTCGGTATGTTCATTCTTTTTACTACGATATACCGTTGGTTCTATGGCGAAATTCCTCACTATAGTCAAATGAGTATTGTTGGCTCTCTTGCATTATTGACTAACCTTGTTGCGATGTGGGTTCTCTACCGTTTCCGAGAAGGAGATAGTAATATGCGTGGTGTTTGGCTTTGTACAAGAAATGATGCAATGGGGAATCTGGTGGTTATTTTGGCAGGTGTAGTGGTTTATTTTACACAATCCAAATACCCTGATTTAGTTGTTGCTTTTATCCTCTCATTTCTTGCGATTCAAGCGTCTAAAGCGATTATCTTACAAGCTTTGGGGGAATTAAAATAGCAATCGAGGGTTGTGAAATATTGTTTCATGAATAAAAAATATTTCTTACATTGGGGGAATGATACACTCTATGGATATAAAATAGCTGACAACCCATTCATCGCATTAATGATCCTTATTTCATTAAATTTTTCAATGTCCTGTGCATAAATTGTGGCTTCTCTAATTTTGCCTTCCTGCAGTAATTTTTCCCGTTGTGTGCCGGCTAATAACGGCGTATCGGGCGTGAGCCATTGATTGCCTTGACGAAAAATGAGATTGCCGATGGAACAATCCGTTACTTTCCCCTGTTTAATAATCATAATCTCATCGCAATTTCCCCGTTGGGCGAAAAGGGAATTGAGCAAATCCCGATTGGCATATTTCAGACTGTAATCAATTTCATCACAAACAATGGGCTGAAAAGTGCGGTAGGTTTTTCGCTGATATTCAAAATACTGAATTTGTGTGCTTTCCGCATTGTAATCAATACGACAACGCACCAATTGATTTTGTAAGTGAGACGGCAGTTGGATTCGCTCAAAAAGATTGAAAATTTTGACCGCACTTTTGCCATAGAATTGTCGCAAGCTTCGTTCATAACGGGCTTGATGATATTCAATGTTGAGAATGTTGCCCTGTTCAATGGCAAGGGTTTCAAATAGGGGAAACATTAATTTTTCCCCTTAATCGGTAAGTAAACTTTTTCGAGCAATTCTTGATATTCATCTTCCACACGGCTTTGAATGGTAATGCCGCCCCCGCTGTGAAAATAATATTTGTCGTCCACCTGAGAGATAAAGCGAATCGCAACGGCACTTTGTAGGTTCTTACCATCAAAAAGACCAAAAATACCGGTGTAATAACCTCGTGGTTGGCATTCTGCTTGTTGAATAATTTGTACGGTTTTTTCTTTGGGAGCGCCGCTAATCGATCCGGCCGGCAATAATGTAGCAAGCAAATCACCAATATGTTGTTGCCAGTTTTTGTCTAATTCACCACAGATCTCCGAACTTGTCTGCAAAATTTCGCCTTTTTGCGTGGCAATGCGGTCTACATAACGGAATGTGGTTACCTGAATATTGCTTGCCACCATGGCTAAATCGTTACGCATTAAATCCACAATAGTGTAGTGCTCACGTTGTTCTTTTTCATCATTTAACAGCCGGTTTTCCGCATCAGGTAAAGCCGCATTGATGGTACCTTTCATAGGATAAGTGAAAATTTTATTGCCTTGAATATGGATAAAGCATTCCGGTGAAAAGCAAACAAATTGATTTTTTAACCATAATTTATAAGGGGCATCCGCTTGATAAAAAAGCGATTCAAAATCAATATTTCCTGTAATTTCAGTGGGATAGGTTAAATTTAATAAATAGGAGTTTCCCTGTTGTAATTGTTGTTGTACCACATCAAAACGTTGCTGATATTGGGCAAAAGCAGGAGGATGTTTTTCAATAGAAATGGCTTGTTGGGCTTTACCGAGATAGTTGGTTTTGCCTTGAAGATTAAAATAAATGCCTTGGTTTGCGACTTCTTCTAAAGGAAAAATTAAGGGCTTTTGCTGTTCAAAGTCAATCAAAAAAAAGAAGGGGAGGGATTTTGCCCCATACTGATTGGCTTGTTGGATAAAATGTTGCATTGTGCTATTTCTAATTTAGCGTAAAATTGCCCGATTATAACGAAAGCCGAGCAGTTATGAAATTACTCATTATTGATAATCACGATTCCTTCACTTTCAATTTAGTGGAGCTGGTTCGCCGCCTTGGTGTGGTTTTTGATGTGCGAAATGTGGAAACGCTACAAGAAAACACGCCTGAACCTTATAGTCATATTTT
Source organism: Rodentibacter rarus (assembly GCF_001998965.1). Lineage (GTDB taxonomy): Bacteria > Pseudomonadota > Gammaproteobacteria > Enterobacterales > Pasteurellaceae > Rodentibacter > Rodentibacter rarus. The sequence continues at coordinate 11,288 of NZ_MLHJ01000026.1, read as the reverse complement.
AATTTCACCGGGGCCCGATGTGCCGAGGGCTTATCCTCAACTTTTTGCGATGTTGGAGCGGTATCACCAGCAAAAATCCATACTTGGCGTATGTTTAGGGCATCAAACTTTGTGTGAGTTTTTTGGTGGCAAGCTTTATAACCTCGAACAAGTTCGCCATGGGCAAAAGCGGGCGTTAAAAGTGCGGTCAAATTCACCGTTGTTTTTAGGATTACCCATGGAATTTGATATTGGGTTATACCATTCTTGGGCTGTGCAGGCTGAACATTTTCCCGAAGAATTAGCGATCACCGCCGTTTGTGATGAAAATGTGGTGATGGCAATGCAACATAAATCTTTACCGATTTATGGTGTCCAGTTTCATCCGGAATCTTATATGTCGGAATATGGTGAGCAAATTTTGCGAAATTGGTTAAATATTACCCCATATTAGGGCTTGATTCTTCAAATAAAATTCGTATTATAGCCGTCTATACGTCAATACTTCTAAATCGAAAAGAGAGAAATTATGTCTAGTTATTTATTTACCTCGGAATCCGTGTCTGAAGGACATCCGGATAAAATTGCCGATCAGATTTCTGATGCGGTCCTTGATGAAATTTTAAAACAAGATCCCAAAGCCCGTGTAGCCTGTGAAACCTATGTGAAAACCGGTATGGCATTAGTGGGCGGTGAAATCACCACATCGGCGTGGGTGGATATCGAAAATCTCACCCGCAAAGTCATTTGTGATATTGGTTATGAACATTCCGATATGGGCTTTGACGGCCATTCTTGTGCTGTGTTAAATGCCATTGGTAAGCAGTCTGCAGATATTAATCAAGGCGTGGATCGTGAAAATCCTTTAGATCAAGGGGCGGGCGACCAAGGGATTATGTTCGGTTATGCCACCAATGAAACAGAGGTATTCATGCCTGCCGCCATTACTTATGCGCATCGCCTCATGCAAAAACAAGCAGAAGTGCGTAAAAGCGGTAAATTAGCTTGGTTGCGTCCCGATGCGAAAAGCCAGGTAACGCTAAAATACGAAAATAACAAAATTGTCGGTGTGGATGCGGTGGTGCTTTCTACTCAACATTCAGAAGAAATTAATCAAAAAGATCTTCACGAAGGGGTGATGGAAGAAATCATCAAACCGGTATTACCAAGTGAATGGCTTGCAAAAGACACCAAATTTTTCATCAACCCAACGGGGCGTTTTGTAATTGGCGGGCCAATGGGCGATTGTGGGCTAACCGGTCGTAAAATCATTGTGGATACTTATGGTGGCGCAGCACGCCATGGTGGTGGGGCATTTTCCGGTAAAGACCCGTCAAAAGTGGACCGTTCAGCCGCTTATGCCGCACGTTATGTGGCGAAAAATATCGTGGCTGCCGGTTTAGCAGATCGCTGTGAAATTCAACTTTCTTATGCCATTGGCGTAGCAGAACCCACTTCCATTATGGTGGAAACCTTTGGTACGGGTAAAGTGGCCAATGAATTGTTGGTGGCATTAGTGCGTGAATTCTTTGATTTACGCCCCTATGGTTTAATTAAGATGCTTGATTTGATTAAACCGATTTATCGTGAAACAGCGGCTTATGGCCATTTCGGCCGTGAGCAATTCCCATGGGAAAAAGTAGATCGTGCAGAAGAATTGCGTGCGGCGGCAGGGTTGAAATAATCCTATTATAAATGACTAAAACCGCTATCTTTGGCGGTTTTTATTTTTTCAGTTTTATGCTTTCATCACACACTCAATTCCGTCATTTAAAAATGCAGGTTCAGCGTAAACTTGTCGAGTGTTTACGTCTTGCGGAACAGTATTTTAAACGTGAATTTCTAATGCCGATAGTCAATTATGATTTGCGAGGGGTGAAAGCCGGGGTCGCGTATTTACAAAAAAACGAAATCCAATTTAACCGCACTTTATTGCTTGAAAATACGCAGGAATTTATTCATCAAGTGGTGCCCCATGAATTAGCGCATTTAATTGTGTATCAGGTATTCGGACGAGTGAAGCCCCATGGCAAAGAATGGCAGGGGGTGATGAATGAGGTTTTTCATTTACCGGCAGACACCTGCCACCAATTTGATGTGAAAAATGTTCAAGGGAAAACCTTTGAATATCGCTGTGCGTGTCAAACCCATGCTTTAAGTATTCGACGCCATCATCGAATTTTAAAAGAAGATGTGGAATATTTATGTCGGAAATGTAAAGGGAAATTAGTATTTATGGGTGATAACTAATTTAGATTATGTTACACTCCAGCTGATTTTTTACTCACAATAACATAGGAGCTATCCCATGAAGAAATCATTATTAGCATTAGCTATCGGTGCATTAGCCGTTGTTTCAACCGCAAATGCAAACTGGTATGTTCAAGGAGATTTGGGCTATTCAAAAATTAAATCGTCAGGTGACGATACCAACTTTAGTAAAAATAAATTTACCCCAAGTTTAACTGTCGGTTATAAATTGTCTAATACTCGTTTTGCTTTAGATTACACCTATTATGGTAAGTCTAGCCATTCAGAATTAAGTAGTTATGATGGGGCTGATTTAACAGGCGCTCATATTCACTTAACCGGACCGGAAAAATCGGAGTTAAAACTTAATTCTTTCGGTTTTTCAGCAATTTATGATATTGATCTTAATTCACCAATCGTCCCTTATATCGGTGCTCGTTTATCCTATAACACCTTTAAGTTCGATAGACATTTTTATGCGACAAATGGAACAGATAGTTATAGTGAATCAAATTCTTTAAAAGAGCATAAGTTTGGCTATGGTGTGTTAGCCGGCGTATCTTACAACTTTGCACCAAACTGGGCAGTAAATGGTGGCATTGAGTATAACCGTTTAGGTAAATTTAACGATGTTAAAGTGAACCAATATGGCGCAAAAGTAGGGCTCCGTTACGAATTCTAATTTTGGACTATGCCAAGTGCGGTCAAAATTGCGCTATTATTTAGCGATCCAGAGACCGATAAAACCGTATTTGATGATGAATTAAATACGGTTTATTTTTTGCTTGATATTTTAAATTCCTACTATGCTTTAATTGAATTAGTCGATGAAATTATCAGTTTGTGATCCTCGTCAAAGAAACAAATTTAAATTATGTTATGCTTGTTAAAAATTTGTTGAATTATTTTCAGCATCCACAACAATGGAGGATCTATGTGTACAACCTGTGGCTGTGGACATCCCGAACAAGTTCGTATTGGCGAATTGCCTCATTCGCATTCAACACAAGAGCATAATGAGCAGGGCACACCGAATTTTTCTCATTCCACCTTTCATTTCAATCAACCGGTCGAAATTGATGATACACAGAAACGCTTGTTAAAAATTGAGCAAGATGTGCTAGGCAAAAATAATCAATTTGCCAATCAAAATCGAACGTTTTTTGCTAAACAACATATTTTGGCATTAAATTTAGTCTCAAGCCCCGGTTCCGGTAAAACCACATTATTGGTATCCACGTTAAACGCACTCAAAAATGACCGCACTTGTTATGTGATTGAAGGGGATCAACAGACGGAAAATGATGCGGATCGCATTCGTGCCACCGGCGTACCCGCCATTCAGGTCAATACAGGTAAAGGATGTCATCTTGAAGCGCAAATGGTTGGTGAGGCGATAGTAAAATTACGTCCGCAATCAAATAGTATTATGTTTATTGAAAACGTGGGAAATCTGGTTTGCCCGTCAGAATTCGACCTTGGTGAAAAAGCAAAAGTGGTGATTTTATCTGTCACGGAAGGGGAAGATAAACCTTTGAAATATCCCCATATGTTTGCCGCCTCTAGTCTGATGATCTTAAACAAAGTCGATTTATTGCCTTATTTAACATTTGATGTTGCCCAATGTATTGCCAATGCAAAACGTGTGAATCCCAACATTAAAATTATTCAGCTTTCTGCAACGACAGGGCAGGGGGTGGATGAATGGTTGGCGTGGTTAGCGCAACAAAGTGAATAAGGATCCGATAATGAAATTTGTCGATGAATTTCGCCATCCCGAGCTTGCTCGCAGTTTAGTGAAACAACTTGAAAAATGGATGGAAAAATTACCGCACTTTAGTGAGGAAAATCCCTTGTATTTAATGGAAGTGTGCGGTGGGCATACCCATACTATCTTTAAATTTGGCCTTGATCGTTTGTTGCCGAAAAGCATTGAATTTATTCACGGTCCCGGCTGTCCGGTATGCGTATTACCTATGGGGCGGATTGATGTGTGTATTGAAATTGCCCTCAAACCGAATGTGATTTTCTGTACATTTGGTGATGCAATGCGGGTAAGAGGGCGGAAAGGCTCATTACTGGAGGCTAAATCAAGGGGCGCTGATGTGCGCATTGTGTATTCTCCGTTGGATGCGCTAAATATTGCACAGCGTCATCCCGATAAATCAGTCGTATTTTTTTCCCTCGGTTTTGAAACCACAATGCCAAGCACGGCAATCACCCTTCAGCAGGCAAAAAAGCTCGGAACAAAAAATTTTTGGATTGTTTGTCAAAACATCACCATTATTCCAACATTGCATAGTTTATTGGCTCAGGATCAGGTAAAAATTGACGGTTTTATTGCGCCCGGTCACGTGAGTATGGTGATTGGTTGCAAACCCTATCAAAGTATTGTTGATAAATATCGTAAACCCTTTGTGGTTACAGGGTTTGAACCCCTGGATATTTTGCAGGCAATCGTGATGCTCGTTCAGCAATTTGTAGAGGGACGTTGCGAAATTGAAAATCAGTACAAACGTATTGTAGAGAATCAGGGTAACCTTTTGGCACAAAATGCAATGCGGGATGTTTTTCAATTGAAATCAAGTAGCGAATGGCGTGGGTTAGGTGAAATTGAACAATCCGGCGTGGAATTAACGGCGGATTATCGACAGTTTGATGCAGAAATTCACTTCCAAAGCCAAACACAAAAAGTGGCGGATGATCCCAATTCCCGTTGCGGAGACGTATTGATTGGACGGTGCAAACCTTCTGATTGTCCATTATTTGGAACAGGCTGTCATCCTGATAATGCTTATGGGGCATTGATGGTCTCTTCTGAAGGGGCGTGTGCCGCTTATTATCAATATCGTAGAGAATAATATATGAGTAAATTTATTACTATGGCGCACGGCAATGGCGGTTTTGCAATGCAGCAACTTATCCAAGATTATTTCGTAGAAGCCTTTGCGAACTCCATTTTAGCGCAAGGAGAAGATCAAGCACGGATTCCATTGGATTTTCTTGCACAACAAGGCGAAATGTTATCTTTCAGTACCGATAGTTTTGTGATCGATCCCATTTTTTTCCCGGGGGGGGATATTGGTAAATTGGCAGTTTGCGGCACGGCGAATGATGTCGCCGTATGTGGGGCGATACCTCAATACCTTTCTTGCGGATTTATTTTAGAGGAAGGCTTACCCTTGGCAGAATTAAAACAGATTATTCAATCAATGGCACAAACTGCGCATGAAGCCGGGATCCAAATCGTAACAGGCGATACGAAAATCGTACAAAAAGGGGCGGTAGATAAAATTTTCATTAATACCAGTGGGCTTGGTGTGATACCTAAAGGGATTGATTGGGGGATTCATCAAATCCAATCCGGTGATAAGATCATTGTGAGTGGCACCATTGGCGATCATGGAGCAACTATGCTTAATTTACGTGAAAACTTAGGGATTCAAACGGCTCTGAAAAGTGATTGTGCCGTGCTTTATCCCTTGATCGCGCGTTTGCGTGAATTGGACGGCGTAAAAGCTGTGCGTGATGCCACTCGTGGCGGCGTGAATGCAGTGCTACACGAATTTGCTCAGGCTCAACAACTAGGGGTAACGATTGATGAGCAAGCCTTACCTATTCGCCAAGAAGTGCGCGGTATCTGTGAACTACTTGGTTTGGATGCCTTAAATTTTGCGAATGAAGGAAAATTAGTGATTGTTGCTGCCGCTGAAAAAACATCGGAAATTTTGACCGCACTTCGAGCGCATCCCCTTGGCGAAAATGCCGCCGTGATTGGTGAGATGACAGGGGATAGAAAAGTACGCATCACCGGGATTTTTGGGCAGAGTCGATTATTGGATTTACCAACAAACGAGCCTTTGCCAAGAATTTGTTGATATTTAATCAAGTAAAGTGGGAATGTCTTCTCATAACTCAATGAAAAATAAGCGTTTTTTAGTGATTTAACCAAAAAAGGAAACGCTATATTTTATTCAAATGCCATTTCTTTAATTCTGAGCTCATCACCGGTTTGCCGCTGCAAATTTGTGCTCGCACATTGAGGGCAAACATCGTGATGAGTTTGGATTTCTACCACCGTTTCACATTGCCAACACCAGGCTTTTGCTGCAATTGGGATGAGATGCAATTTACAGCCTTCAGCCGGGGTGTTTTGGCAAGCCATATCAAAACAAAATTTAAGGGCATCGGGTTCTACACAAGAAAGCGTGCCAATTTCTAACCAAAGATCGGTTACTTTGTTGATATTATGCGTTTGGCATTGTTGTTCCACAATTTCCAGTATATTTTGGCAAAGTGATAGTTCGTGCATTGTTTTCCCCAAAAAAATCCACGGTATTCTGCAATCCTAAACAAGGATGGATATCATCATTGAATATAGTCAATAATCAGATTGTATCAATGTGATGAAAAATGCAATTGCCCATAAATTTATGGGCAATTAAGAGATTAAATTTTTGTACGATGGTGACTGAATGCGATTTATTGATTCTTTTCTTCATTCGGCTTAAATAAACCCGATGAGCCTTCAGAATAATCCCGTGGCGGCTCCTCTTGTGGTTTATCCGTAGCTGTGATTAATTGCTGAGTGAATAAGCCCCTTGGTTTTTTTCCTAATAAGGTATCGGAAGATTGGGCATAGTGACGATAGAGTTTTTGATAGTCGCCAATGAGGGTTTTAAACAATTCTGCGCTTTCAGCAAAGTGTTTTTCCAATTGTTCATTTTGATTATCAAGTTGGGCTTTTACGCTTTTAAGCTCTGTTTCCGTTTTCACTTGTTGTTTAACGGAAGCCTTGGTTAAACGTAAAATCAAGTAGCCGATAATCACGCCGGCAATAAGCCCAATACCGGCGGCTTGCCACATTTCAGTTGTCCAAGTTTGCATAATTTACTCCTTTTACTGTGTGAGAATGTTTGGATTGTAAAACAAATGAAAAAAAATTTCTTTGCAATGGATCACAAATTCACGATTAAACCGCCGCAGTGATGACTATTTCTACCTTCCACGCTGATATGGCAAGTTTGGCTTCCACCGTGGCTCGGCTTGGCGGATTTTCAACATCAACCCACTCATCCCAAGCTTGATTGAATTGTGCATAGTCTTGCATATCCGCAAGAAACACTTGGGCATTAAGAATATGGCTTTTATGAGAACCGATTTCCACCAGCAATTGATCGATGAGTGAAAGCACTTCCTTGGTTTGTTCGTAAGCATTTTTTTCTACGGTGGTTTCCGGAACTTGTCCAGCAAAATAAGCCACACCGTTATGAATCGAAACTTCACAAAAACGTGAACTTGGTCGGATACGTTGAATGGTCATTATTATTTCCTTCTATTTCCTTCGGTTTGGGATTTTTTGCATTCTAAAGGGCTGCGTGGTTTTTGTAAATCTTATGTAAACAGCGTAGAATTCCCGATAATTATTTTCAGCTAAAATCACTATGAAATTATTTATTTCTCATCAGCACGGTGCCATGGTTATGGCATTGTTACCTTTTCTTTATGGGATGTTGTTGGCGCATCCTGTGTGGGCACATAGCTTTTTATTTTTGGCTTGGTGCGCACTTTATTTAATGTCTTATCCTTTCTTGAGTTTGTTTAAAGATAAAAATAATCCACTATATCGAAAGTGGGCAATGATTTATGCCATAGCAACTTTTCTTTTTGCTCTCCCTGCCTTGTTTTATAACGGAAAAATACTTTATTTCGGGGCGGCGATGTTGCCTTTTGTCGGTATCAATATTTATTACATCAAACAAAAAAACGAACGCCATTTGTTGAACGACTTTGCCGGCATTGCGATTTTTGCCCTTGCCGGTATGGGATCTTATTATTTTTCTGACCGCACTTTTGATGCCCAAATGGGGTGGGTTGCGACTTATCCTACGCTATTTTTTATTGGCACCACACTTTATGTCAAATCTATGATGCGGGAGAGGAAAAATCCCCGTTATTGGAGGGTTTCCATCTTCTTTCATACTGTCCTTGTGGCTTATTTTGCAGTCATCGAACAAGGTTATTTGATGTTGGCATTTGGCGTGGGGTGGATCCGTGCGATTTATTTGCCGAGAAAGAAACTTTCTGTTAAACAAGTCGGTCTAATGGAGTTCGTTATCACCGCCATTTTTTTTATTTTTCTTTTGCTCGGTACGTTATAGTTTACAGATAGTAGGATAAATACCATGAAAAAATCATTTCTTATTTTGACCGCACTTTTCTCGTTTTCAACCTTTTCTCAAGGGGAAAAGACAAACCCTATGGAAAAATTGACCGATCAACAACGTCTGGATATGGCACAGGATTTTGCCAATAAGCAGGATTGGAAATCCGTCTTTAATATTATGCAGCCCCTAGCCCTTGAGGGAAATGTGATGGCACAAAGCAATTTGGGTATGTTGTATAACCTGGGACGTGGTGTACAGAAGGATCAAGAAAAAGCCTATTGGTGGTTTAGTGAAGCAGCAGAGCGAGGCAGTATTCGTGCCATTAATAATTTAGCCATGATGTATTATCAAGGGGGCTATGTTAAAAAAGATATTCCTCAAGCGATTAAATTATTTGAAACCACGGCGAAATCGAGAGATTTAGATGCCATGATGATGCTCTCTGAAATTTACCTTAATCAAAAAAATGAAATCAAAGCCTTTGAATGGGTGAAAAAAGCGGTGGATTTGGATAATCCTATCGCTAAATTGCGTTTAGGGATCTTCTATGAAGAAGGCATCGGCACCAAGGTCAATAAATCCCTCGCTTCATTAATGTATCGTGAAGTGCTGATTTCACAAGATATTTCCAATGAGGTGAGAAAAACCGCCGAGCAACGATTATTACGTCTTCGTTGAGCTAAACGGCGGTGAAAATACCCCTTAAATGGGGAAAATTCCATCACATACAAAAAAGAGAACTTTATGAAACCTCAACGTTCCCCTTTATTTCCGATCTTCCTTTTTGTGTTGATCAATCTTTTTATTTTTTCTTTATCCCGTTTGGGATTAGCCCTCTGGCAAGCTGACCGTGTTTCTGCGGTTGAGGGTTGGGTGGCGCTATTTGTGCAAGGGATACGCATTGATGTGGTCGCACTATGCTACTTATTTGGTGTGCCTGCGTTGCTCACGGTATTGTTTCACTCCAGTGAGCTTTGGAAAAAAATCCTGCGAGCTTGGCTAACGCTCGGTAGCGTGTTTATTCTTTTTATGGAGATTGCCACCCCCGCTTTTATTGAAACCTACGATTTCCGCCCGAACCGTTTATTCATTGAATACCTTATTTATCCGAAAGAAGTCTTTACCATGCTCATGGAAGGACATCAAAGTGCGGTCATTTTTGGTCTTGTTTTTACCGTTTTAGCCACAGTGATTTACTGGAAAATTTCCGGTTGGGCAGTGAAGGATTTACGCCCGATGAGTTGGAAATGGCGTCCGGTGGTGGCATTATTGGTTATCGCTGTCAGTTTCTTGGGGGCTCGTTCAACCTTGCAACATCGTGGAATAAACCCGGCAATGGTGGCGTTTTCTTCCGATGCCTTAGTCAATTCTTTGGTCTTAAATTCCGGTTATTCGGTGCTTTATGCCGCACAACAATTTAAAGATGAAGAAAATTCCTCAGCGGTGTACGGCAAAATGGATACCGATGAGATGTTGCGTATTATCAAAGCTGTCCGAGGCAGACCGGAGAGTGATTATATTTCCGATAAATTTCCTACCCTCACTCAAAATATCGCCACCTATCAAGGAAAGCCTAAAAATATTGTGATCCTGTTACAAGAAAGTCTTGGTGCACAATTTATCGGTGCTTTAGGTGGCAAACCCCTTTCACCGAATATCGATAAACTCGCCAAAGAGGGGGGGTTTTTTGAAAATCTCTATGCCACAGGCACTCGCTCTGTGCGGGGAATTGAAGCCGTCACAACCGGTTTTACGCCCACCCCGGCACGTGCTGTGGTGAAATTAAATAATGCACAAAGTGATTTTTTTACTATTGCCGATTTTCTTGCCAAACAAGGCTATGACACCTCCTTCATTTATGGTGGTGAAAAGCACTTTGATAATATGGCGAGTTTCTTCTATGGCAATGGGTTTAAAACCATTATTGATCAACAGGATTATAACAATCCCAAATTTACCGCCACTTGGGGCGTGAGTGACGAAGATTTATTTGACAAAGCCCATGAAACCTTCAGCAAATTACAGGATGAAGGAAAACCTTTTTTCAGCCTTGTGTTTAGCTCAAGTCATCACGATCCTTTTGAATTTCCGGACGGCAAAATTGAACTCTACGAACAACCGAAAGCCACGAGAAATAATACAGCGAAATATGCCGATTATGCGATTGGACATTTTTTTGAATTAGCGAAAAAATCGAATTATTGGAAAGACACCATTTTCTTGGTGATTGCCGATCATGACTCTCGGGTTGCCGGTGCGCAATTAATGCCAATTAAGCATTTTCATATTCCGGCATTAATCTTAGGGGAGGGCATTGAGCCACGCCGTGATAGCCGTTTGGTGAGCCAAATTGATATTCCGACAACTTTGCTTTCTTTGGCTGGCGGACAGGGAAATTACCCGATGATCGGGTTTGATTTAACGAAAAATGTTGATCCTGATCGTGCCATTATGCAATTTGATCAAACACAAGCCTTAATGAAAAGTAACGGTGATGTGGTGATCCAAATGCCGAATAAAGCGGCTCAGGGCTATTATTACGATAAAACCAAAGCAACCCTCACAGAAAAAACCGTACCGGAAGAAATGAAAAAAGAGGCTTTGGCATATGCATTGCTTGGAAGTTATTTATATAAAAACCGATTGTATCAATTGGAGGATAAATCAGAAAAAAGGCCGTGAAAGCCTTTTTCTAAGAAAAATAAGTGGTGATAACGAGCAAGGTGCGGTCATAACACTCGGTATTATGTAGTAAATGCACAAAAACAGAAATTTTAACTGAACGTAGGGACACACTGCGTGTGTCCGTTATAAAAATCAATTATTTCAATATGTTAAAATTCGGACACACGCAGTGTGTCCCTACAAGATAACAAAAAGCAACATTGTGCA
>NZ_MLHJ01000025.1 GCF_001998965.1 Rodentibacter rarus | reverse complement strand
AAAAAGACGCTTTATAACGCTTAATAAAACGAGAAACACAAGGGTATTGCCCTTCAAAACCAAGGTTTTGTCAATACTCAAAATATCGTACTGCGGTTAAACGTTGAGAAGATGGCTTCCCCATCTTCTCTTTAAATCGTTCGGTTAATAGTGCTTTATAAGACCATAATTTTGTGTTGAGGTTAATAGCGGGAAACCTCAATCATATTGAGATATTTTTGACAGCACAACGACTGAGTCGAAGTTTTTCAGCGATTTTACACTGAAAAAGCCCTTCTTTATGATAAAGATGGCGGATTTTTAAGATGGTTTCCATGCAAAGCATACCAGGTTATTCCCTGTTTAAATAACAGGGTGTTTATCAAAAAATGCAGTGGAATCACTTTTCGATGATCTTACTACATCAGCCTGCTGTATTTTTGCATGATCATTAACATTTAATCATTATTGATAACTAATCTTTATTATTAAGATAAGAAAATTCTTGACCTAAATCCAATGTTATTGTGGTAGAATAACCCCTATATTTAGTCAGATAATAAAGTATTATGTTTGATAATATCCGCATCGTTCTCATTGAGACTTCGCATACAGGGAATATCGGTTCTACAGCAAGAGCAATGAAGACAATGGGACTTTCTCAGCTTTATCTTGTTTCTCCGAAATCCATTGATGAGCAGTCTATTGCACTTGCCGCCGGAGCGGATGATATTGTTAACAATGCCAATATTGTTTCGACTTTTGATGAAGCAATAGCCGATTGCTCTTTAGTGATAGGGACAAGCGCACGTTTACGCCATCTACAGAGTACATTAATTGAGCCAAGAGAATGTGCAGAAAAAGTAGCACAGTATCAAGGAAATGTTGCCGTCATTTTTGGGCGAGAGAGAGTGGGGTTGCATAATGATGAGTTACTTAAATGCCATTATCATTTGACGATTCCGGCAAACCCCGACTATTCTTCATTAAATCTAGCTATGGCGGTTCAAATTGTCTGCTATGAATTACGTATGGCACACTTGATGGAACAACAGCTTCCTGATATTAAGTCTGACAATCAGTATGCTACATCACAGGATATGGAATATTTTTTCAATCATACCGAAAAGCTGTATCAATCTTTAGGATTTATTCAAAATCCGGGAGTGATGCAGAAGTTAAGACGTTTATATACCCGTATCAATATAGAACGAAACGAATTAAATATTTTACGTGGTATGCTAAGTGCGGTTGAAAAGCGATTGGATTTATCTAAAAGAGATAGTTGATTGTTTTAGTCAGATATGTGAATATTAGCGCAATTTTTTAAGGAAACTTTATGAAACTTACTTCAAAAGGACGTTATGCTGTGACGGCAGTACTGGATATTGCATTAAATTCTAGTTCTGGTCCTGTGAACCTTGCCGATATTTCTGAACGTCAAAATATTTCACTATCCTATTTAGAACAGCTTTTTGCGAAATTACGCCGTGGAGGGTTAGTAAAAAGTGTTCGAGGTCCCGGTGGGGGGTACCAATTAGGATTACCAAGCGAGCAAATTTCTGTCGGTATGATTATTTCTGCTGTGAATGAAAACATACACGTAACAAAATGTTTAGGAAGCGGAAATTGCCAACAAGGTACGGAATGTTTAACCCATACCCTTTGGGAAGAATTAAGCCATCGTATTGAAAGCTTTTTAAATGAGATTACCTTGGCAGAACTTGTGAATAAGCATGTCAAATCTCAATCTCATCATATTGAAAATTTAATATTAGTAAATCAATAGGAAAGTAGCCGTTTATTTTAAGCGGTCAAATTTGGAATGATTTTAGGAGTGAAAATGAAATTACCTATTTATTTGGATTATGCAGCAACCTGTCCGGTTGATGAAAGAGTAGCTAAGAAAATGATGGAATTTCTAACCATCGAGGGCACTTTTGGAAACCCAGCTTCTCGCTCACATAAATTTGGTTGGCAAGCCGAAGAAGCGGTAGATATTGCGCGTAACCAAATTGCTGATTTAATTGGTGCGGATTCTCGTGAAATTGTGTTTACCTCTGGCGCAACAGAAGCGGATAACTTGGCAATTAAAGGTGTAGCCCACTTTTATCAAACCAAAGGGAAACATATTATTACTTGCAAAACCGAGCACAAGGCCGTATTAGATACTTGTCGTCAATTGGAGCGTGAAGGTTTTGAGGTGACTTATTTATCACCGGAAGCGGATGGTTTAATTGATTTAGCGAAATTCAAAGCCGCCCTTCGTCCGGACACGATTTTAGTTTCCATTATGCACGCCAATAATGAAATTGGTGTGATTCAAGATATTAAAGCGATTGGTGAGCTTTGCCGTGAAAATAAAACCCTTTTCCATGTTGATGCAACACAAAGTGTCGGGAAGCTACCGATCAATCTTGCCGAATTGCCGGTAGATTTGATGTCAATGTCCAGCCATAAACTTTATGGACCAAAAGGTATCGGGGCGTTATATGTTTGCCGTAAACCTCGTGTACGTTTAGAAGCGATTATTCATGGTGGTGGTCATGAACGTGGTATGCGTTCCGGCACATTACCGGTTCACCAAATTGTGGGTATGGGTGAAGCTTATCGTATTGCGAAAGAAGAAATGGCAACAGAAATGCCACGTTTGAAAGCACTTCGTGATCGTTTATATAACGGTTTGAAAGATATTGAAGAAACCTATGTTAATGGTTCGATGGCACATCGTCTTGATAATAACTTAAACATCAGTTTTAACTATGTTGAAGGGGAATCATTGATGATGGCATTGCGTGATATTGCCGTATCATCCGGTTCCGCTTGTACTTCTGCCAGCCTTGAGCCTTCTTATGTATTGAGAGCATTAGGTTTAAATGATGAATTAGCACACAGTTCAATTCGTTTTACTTTAGGTCGTTATACCACTGAAGAGGAAATTGATTACACTGTTAATTTAGTCAAAAATGCGGTTGAAAAATTACGCGAACTCTCCCCATTATGGGATATGTTTAAAGAAGGTATCGATCTTAATACGATTGAGTGGTCTGCCCATTAATCTTTCATCAACTTCTCAAATTGATGAAACAGTCTTTATCAGAATTTAAAAAAGGAAAGTTAAAATGGCTTATAGTGAAAAAGTAATCGACCATTATGAAAATCCTCGCAATGTGGGTTCAATGGACAAAAAAGACAGTTCCGTAGGTACCGGAATGGTCGGGGCTCCGGCTTGTGGTGATGTTATGCAGTTACAAATTAAAGTCAATGACAACGGCATTATCGAAGATGCAAAATTCAAAACCTATGGTTGTGGTTCTGCGATTGCATCAAGCTCATTGATTACCGAATGGGTTAAAGGCAAATCTTTAGAAGAAGCAGGGGCGATTAAAAACAGCCAAATTGCGGAAGAATTAGAGTTGCCGCCGGTGAAGGTTCACTGTTCGATTTTAGCCGAGGATGCGATAAAAGCAGCGATTGCCGATTATAAAGCAAAACAAGGTGAATAAATAAAAAGTGCGGTTGTTTTCGACCGCACTTTTACTGATTTCTTGGGGGGAAGAATGAGCATTACATTAACAGAAAAAGCGGCTCAACGTGTTAAAGCTTTTTTAGATAACCGTGGAAAAGGCATTGGATTGCGTTTAGGTGTCAAAACATCGGGCTGTTCCGGATTGGCTTATGTTCTAGAATTTGTGGATGTGTTAAACGAGGAAGATCAGGTCTTTGAACAACACGGCGTGAATGTGATTGTTGATCCGAAAAGCTTGGTCTATCTCAACGGCATTGAATTGGACTATGTCAAAGAAGGGCTGAACGAAGGCTTTAAATATAACAATCCAAATATGAAAGAATCCTGTGGTTGCGGTGAAAGTTTCCACGTTTAATGTTGAGCTAAAAGAGTATGTTAAATCCCTTTGAAATTTTTGGTTTACCTGTTGATTTCCAGTTGGATAGCCAAGCATTAAATGCCCGTTATCTGGAATTACAAAAAGCGCTTCATCCTGATAATTTTGTATCCGCCAGTGCGCTAGAGCAGAGAATGGCGATGCAGAAATCAACAGAAGTGAATGATGCCTTAAAAACGTTAAAAGATCCGATTCTTCGAGCAGAAGCCATTGTTGCACTTAATCTGTGTGAACAACAAGATATTGAACAAAAGAGCACGCAAGATGTGGCGTTTTTAATGCAGCAGTTACAATGGCGTGAAGAGCTTGAAACAATTGAACTGGAAAAAAATGAAGTCGCATTGTCTATATTTGAGGAAAATGTCTGTAAAGTTAAAGTAGAAATGCTAAAAGAGTTACAAACTTATTTAAGTAATAATGAATGGGATAACGCATTATCCCTAACAAATAAATTACGTTTTATTCAAAAATTGATTTCTGAAATAGAAAAAACGGAAGAGCTATTGTTGGAGGTATAGTTATGGTGGATAAAAACACAATTGTTTTTGCAGCAGATAGTCGTTTTTCTGAACAATTAATGACTGCGATAAAATCAATTTGTTACCACAATAAAGATATACGTTTTTTTATTTTAAATAGAGAACTTTCGAGTGAGTGGTTTAGTCATATTCGTGCTTTTTTAGAGAAAATAAATTGTGAAATTTTTGATATAAAAATAGAATATAATGAATTAAAGAAATATTCGACTTTACCACATATATCCTCAGACTCCACCTATTTTAGATACTTCATTCCTGAATTTATTGATAGTGATAGAGTGCTTTACTTAGATTGTGATGTAATTGTTAATGGGTCATTAAACTCGATGTTTGAAATTGAACTAGGCGGCTATTTTTTAGCAGCCAGTTTAGATAATTTAGCTCATGATTTCCACAATCAGGATAATGCTTTTAACGCTGGAGTATTAATCATTAATAATCAATTGTGGAAAAAGTATGATACCCATCAGGAGCTCCTTAGGTTAACAGAACAATATGGTCATAAAATATCTGATAGTGATCAGGGAATTTTAAATTTATTATTTGAAGGTAAATGGGTGAAATTAACGCATAATGCTAATTATTTAGTTGGTGCTGAGTATATTTATATTAAAAATAATTTAACACAATTGATTCTTCGTCCGGAAAATGAGTTACCACTAATACTTCATTTTAATACCGAATTTAAGCCTTGGTTACCAATATATGATTTGCCTTTTAGGGATATTTATTGGTTTTATTATTCATTGCCTTGGCAAGATATTATTACTAAGCATCAAGAGGGATAAGTAAAAGGAAATAAAATGAAATCTCTCAATGAACTAATAGATAAAGAAAAGACAACGTGGAATATGATTCAAAGCTGGTTTAAGCAGGCCAATAACAACTTTGAAGTGTTGCCAAAGGAGGTGGAAGCCGCGAATAGCGAATTGTTGGGAATGCAGCTTTCAACCAAAACTCCTTTAGGGGCGATTATTTATGAAACCGGTGGTCTCTTAATTGACGGTGGTTGGTTGCGTATTTTAGGTTCGGGGCACGAAAAATTGCCCCGTGGTTTTTTTACTTGGAATTTGGGTAAGACCTTTGAAGGTATGGGGGAACGTCCGCTTTATTTATTGATTGCAGATGATATTGTAGGCGGTTATTTTGCGGTAAATGGTGGTGGTTTAGGAGAAAAAATCGGGATAGTTTATTACTATCATCCAAAAAAGCGAAAATGGGAAAGTATCGGACTAAATTATTCGCAATTTCTAGGTTGGGCACTTACAGCCGATATAGCGAGCTTTTATTATGATTTACGAAAAGAAAATTGGCAGCTCCTATTGGAACAAGTAAACGGTAACCAAATTATTAATTTAGAAACGTTGCAAACTCAGCCCATTGCTCGTCATTATCAGGATCTATTTACAGAGGAAGAAGATGATAAACACTGTTTCGGTTACCCGGTTAATTAATTTGATAAATTGATAGAGAAAAAAATGGCATTATTACAAATTTCAGAACCTGGACAAACAGCTGCCCCTCATCAACATCGTTTAGCCGTAGGGATTGATTTAGGGACGACTAATTCCTTAATTGCCTCCGTAAGAAGCGGTCAGACGGTGATTTTAAATGATGAGCAAGATCGCAGCCTAGTTCCTTCCGTGGTGTACTATGGAAAAAATGGAAAACAAGTGGGGATAGAAGCCTTTGCGCAAGCCTCAAGTGATCCTAAAAATACGATCATTTCTGCCAAACGCTTAATTGGACGGAGTCTAACTGATGTTCAGGCTCGTTATCCAGCCATGCCTTATGATTTTGTAGCGAGTGAAAATGGCTTGCCGTTGATCCTCACAAACCAAGGGAAAAAAAGCCCTGTGGAAGTATCTGCCGATATTTTGGCGCATTTGAACCATATCGCAGAACAGCGACTAGGAGCAGAATTATCCGGGGTTGTGATTACCGTTCCCGCCTATTTTGATGATGCTCAACGCCAAAGCACAAAAGATGCCGCCCGTTTAGCGGGATTGAATGTATTACGCTTATTAAATGAGCCGACAGCCGCCGCTGTGGCGTACGGTTTAGATAGCGGTCAAGAAGGTATTATTGCGGTTTATGATTTAGGCGGTGGAACCTTTGATATTTCTATCCTGCGTTTATCTAAAGGTGTATTTGAAGTGCTTGCAACCGGTGGTGATACGGCTTTAGGTGGTGATGATTTCGACCATTGCATTGCTGATTGGGTGGTGAAACAAACACAATTCCAACCACAGAATGTTAATCAACAACGTGAACTACTCACCCTTGCCGGTCAAGCAAAAGTTGCGTTGAGCAACTCGGAAAGTGCGGTCATTTCTTGGCAAGATTTTTCTATTAGCATCACCCGTGAGCAATTTAATGAATTAATTCATCCCCTTGTAAAACGTTCATTACTTGCTTGTCGCCGAGCCTTAAAAGATGCCAATGTCGATGCTGATGAGGTTCAACAAGTGGTGATGGTGGGTGGCTCAACACGCGTGCCTTATGTGCGTGAGCAAGTTGGCGAGTTTTTTGGTAAAACACCATTAACTTCCATTGATCCGGATAAAGTGGTGGCACTAGGAGCGGCAATTCAAGCAGATATTTTAGTGGGTAATAAAACCGATGCGAATATGTTGCTACTTGATGTTGTGCCACTCTCACTAGGTATCGAAACCATGGGCGGATTGGTGGAAAAAATCATTCCACGCAATACCACCATTCCTGTTGCCCGAGCACAAGAATTTACGACATTTAAAGACGGTCAAACCGCAATGACCGTGCATGTTGTGCAAGGTGAACGTGAATTAGTGGAAGATTGCCGTTCACTTGGGCGTTTTACTCTGCGTGGTATTCCGCCAATGGCCGCCGGTGCAGCCCATATTCGTGTGACTTATCAAGTGGATGCCGATGGTCTATTAAGTGTCACTGCGATGGAAAAATCCACTAAAGTGCAGGCCTCCATTCAAATTAAACCTTCTTATGGTTTAACCGATGAAGAAGTCACCGCTATGATTAAATCCTCTTTTGACCATGCTGAAGAAGATTTACAGGCCCGAGAGCTGGCAGAGCAACGGGTGGAAGCAGATCGTGTGATAGAGAGTGTGATTGTCGCCTTACAAGCGGATGGTTCAACATTGCTCAGTACAGAAGAATTTCATCATATTGAGGCGGTGTTGAAACAATTGATTGCCCTGAAAGAGGGAAGCGATCGTCAAGCTATTGCACAAGGAATTAAAGCCTTAGATGTGGCTACGCAAGCATTTGCGGCAAGACGAATGAATGCGAGTATTCACCAAGCCTTAACCGGTAAGAATGTATCGGATATGGAAAAATTGTAAAGAAAAGTGCGGTTAAATTGAAGTGGGTTTTCAGCGATATGATTTAACCTAACTCATTTAATCATTGTGATTTAAAGGAAAGTATTATGCCAAAAGTAATTTTTTTACCAAATGAAGAGTTTTGTCCGGAAGGTATGGTAGTTGATGCAGCTGCCGGGGATAACTTATTAGAGCTGGCACACAATGCCGGGGTAGAAATTCACCACGCCTGCGATGGTTCTTGTGCTTGTACGACTTGCCACGTGATTATTCGTGAAGGATTTGATTCTTTAAATGAAACCAGCGATCAAGAAGAGGATATGCTGGATAAAGCTTGGGGCTTGGAAATGGATAGCCGCCTTTCTTGCCAATGTATTGTGGGAGAAGAAGATTTAGTGGTGGAAATTCCAAAATATAACCTTAATCACGCAAATGAGGCGGCACACTAATGAAATGGACAGACTCACAACTGATTGCAGAAGAATTGTATGATCGCAACCCCGATCTTGATCCCAAAACAGTACGTTTTACAGATCTACACCAATGGATTTGCGAACTCGAAGACTTTGATGATGATCCACGAAAATCTAATGAAACAATTCTTGAAACGATCTTATTGAAGTGGTTAGATGAGTTTGGTGTATGCGGATCTCCCCCTCCCCAAACAAAACAAGGGGCTGTACTAGATAA
>NZ_MLHJ01000024.1 GCF_001998965.1 Rodentibacter rarus | reverse complement strand
TTTTTTTTTTAGTATGATTGGGTTTTAGCCTAAATGGTTGAAACACTCTAAAAATCTTTGTTATTTGCCGACCTTGTGTCGGCTTTTTTTATCCCCATTGCATTTTGTAATCATCCCTAAAATACCGTATAATTTCGCCCATCTTACATTTTTATAAGGAATTTTAAACGTGTCGGAAATTCAAGTAGGCAGAGTAATTGAAGCAAAAGAAATTATGACTTTATTACCACATCGCTACCCGTTTTTATTAGTGGACCGCGTGTTGGATTTCAAAGAAGGCGAATGGTTAAAAGCAATAAAAAATATCAGTGTTAATGAACCTTGCTTTACCGGACATTTTCCCGGTGAGCCTATTTTACCGGGCGTATTAATTTTAGAAGCCCTTGCACAAGCAATGGGTATTTTGGCTTTCAAAACCCATGAATTAAAAGGCGGAGAATTATTCTATTTTGCGGGGATTGACGAAGCGCGTTTCAAACGTCCTGTTTTACCCGGTGATCAAATGGAATTAAATGTTCAAGTCATCAAAGAACGCCGTGGAATAACCGCTTTCACCGGCATCGCAACGGTCAATGGTGAAGTGGCTTGTGAAGCGAAATTAATGTGCGCACGTCGCTAACTAAGGAAATAACTATGATTCACTCAAGTGCAAAAATCCACCCAACTGCATTAGTTGAAGAAGGGGCAATCATTGGTGAGGATGTGGTCATTGGTCCTTTTAGTATTGTTGAAGGGACTGTTGAGATTAAGGCACGCACTGTATTGAAATCACACGTAGTAGTACGTGGTGACACGGTGATTGGTGAAGATAACGAAATTTATCAATTTGCAACGATTGGGGAAGTCAACCAAGATTTAAAATATAAAGGCGAAGCGACCAAAACCATCGTAGGGAATGCCAACAAAATCCGTGAACACGTGACGATTCATCGGGGCACCATTCAAGGGGGCGGGGTCACCCGTATAGGGAACAACAACCTTCTTATGATTAATGTCCACGTGGCGCATGATTGTCAAATTAAAAACAACTGCATCTTAGCCAATAATGCCACGCTTGCCGGTCATGTAGAATTGGATGATTTCGTGATTGTAGGGGGGATGTCAGCCATTCATCAGTTTGTTGTGGTAGGCGCACACGTTATGCTCGGGGGCGGTTCTATGGTGAGCCAAGATGTGCCGCCTTATGTGATGGCGCAAGGCAACCACGCCCGTCCATTTGGTGTGAATTTAGAAGGATTAAAACGCCGTGGGTTTGATAAGCCGACAATGCATGCCATTCGTAATGTTTACAAAATGATTTATCGTAGTGGGAAAACCCTTGAGGAAGTGATACCGGAAATTGAACAAATCGCTCAAACGGATTCAGCCATTAGTTTTTTCACTGATTTTTTCAAGCGTTCGACACGCGGTATTATTCGTTAATCTCGAACCTTTATCCTCCTTCCAAAATGGAGATTTTCAAGAAATCAATTGTAAATCAACCGCACTTTCAGATTAAAAGTGCGGTTATTTTTTAGGATAAATTCAATGAATAAAGAAAATATCACCATCGCTCTTGTTGTCGGAGAAGTATCGGGCGATATTCTCGGTGCCGGTCTCATTCGCCAACTGAAAATTCATTATCCTTACGCTCGTTTTATCGGCATTGCAGGACCTAGAATGTTGGCAGAGGGCTGTGAAACCCTCGTGGATATGGAATCGCTCTCCGTAATGGGGTTGGCTGAAGTGGTGAAACATTTACCTCATTTGCTGAAAATCCGTAAAACGGTGATCCAAACCATGTTGCGTGAAAAGCCCGATGTGTATATCGGGATTGATGCACCGGATTTTAATTTAGATGTGGAGCTGAAACTCAAAGCCAATGGCATTAAAACCATTCATTATGTCAGCCCTTCCGTGTGGGCGTGGCGTCAGAATCGAATCCATAAAATTGCGAAAGCCACGAATCAAGTATTGGCATTTTTACCTTTTGAAAAAGCGTTTTATGATAAATTCAACGTGCCTTGCCGTTTTATCGGTCACACTATGGCCGATGCCATTCCCCTTAAACCTAACCGAACCGAGGCGTGCCAATTTCTCAATATAGATCCTAATCAACGTTATTTAGCAATACTGGTTGGAAGTCGAGGGGCGGAAGTTGAATTTTTAGCCGAGCCTTTTTTGAAAACCGCCTTATTATTGAAAGCGCAATTTCCTGATCTACAATTTCTTGTGCCTTTAGTGAATGAAAAACGCCGCCAACAATTCGAAGCCATTAAGATGAGAATTGCACCGGATTTAGCGATGCATCTGATCGATGGCAATGCACGCCAAGCCTTAATTGCTGCACAGGCTACATTATTGGCTTCCGGCACGGCAGCACTTGAGGCGATGTTGTGCAAATCCCCGATGGTGGTGGGCTATAAAATGAAACCACTCACCTATTTCCTGGCTAAACGCTTGGTGAAAACGGACTATATTTCCTTACCTAATCTCCTGGCTAATGAAATGCTTGTGCCGGAGATGATTCAAGAAAATTGTGAACCTGCATTACTGGCCGAAAAATTGGCGGTCTATTTATCGGATGAAGAAAGTGCGGTTAAAAATCGCCATGTTTTAATTCAACGCTTTACGGATTTACACCAACAAATCCAATGTGATGCAGATAAACAGGCAGCCCAAGCAGTGATTGATTTATTAGAGGAAAACCAACATGTTTAACTATCCCCAAGGCTATGAGCTGATTGCCGGTGTCGATGAAGTGGGGCGGGGGCCTTTAGTGGGGGCCGTGGTGACAGCAGCCGTCATTTTAGATCCGAAGCGACCCATTGACGGTTTAGCGGATTCTAAAAAATTGACGGAAAAAAAACGCCTTGCACTGGCAGAAGAAATTAAACAAAAGGCGCTCGCCTGGTCATTGGGGCGGGCGGAAGCGGAAGAAATTGACGAACTGAATATTTTGCAAGCTTCCTTACTTGCTATGACACGAGCCGTAAAATCCTTAAAAATTCAACCGCACTTTGTGCTGGTGGATGGCAATAAAATTCCTCAAGATCTTGATATTCCCGCCCAAGCCATTGTCAAAGGGGATAGTTTAGTGGCTGAAATTAGTGCCGCTTCTATTTTGGCAAAAGTGGCACGGGATCAGGAAATGGAAGCCTTAGATCGTCAATATCCCGAATATGCCTTTGCACAACATAAAGGCTATCCGACCAAATTACACTTAGAAAAACTTGCTGAATTGGGAGCATTACCTCAGCACCGCCGTAGTTTTGCACCGGTTCGTAAAGCCTTGGAAAATAGCAAAAAAATAAGAGAAGGGAAATGAATACTATATTTACCAGCACTCTTTGGGTTAGCCCGCTTTTCTGGACGCTTTCCCTGTTAGCCATTGCCGTGATTTTATTCGTAAGAAATAAGGTAAGAATGGATGCGGTCGCCCTTTTGGTGATGTTGGCGTTCTATTTGAGCGGTATTCTCACCACCCATGAAATTTTTGCCGGGTTCAGCGACCCAAATATTATTTTGATCGCCTTATTGTTCATTATTGGTGAAGGACTAGTGCGTACCGGCGTGGCTTATCAAGTCAGTGAAGGGATCTTAAAACTTGCCGGGAATAGTGAAACCAAGGTTTTGGTATTACTGATGCTTGCGGTGGCAGGGTTGGGGGCATTTATGAGTTCTACGGGTGTCGTGGCAATTTTTATCCCCGTGGTGCTGATGATTTGCCGCCAAATGAACCTTTCCCCAAAACGTTTAATGATGCCGCTAAGTGTGGCGGGGTTGATAAGCGGTATGATGACCTTGATCGCCACCGCTCCTAACTTGGTGGTGAATGCGGAATTAGTCAAAGATACCGGTGTGCGTTTAAGGTTTTTTGATTTCACCCCTATTGGTATCGTCATTTTATTGCTGGGAATTGGCTATATGTTATTAACTCGCCGTTGGCTTGGAGGAAATATAACCACGGATAACCAAGAAAATAGCCAACGCTCCATGGCAGAATTGATTGATGAATATGGTTTACGGGGGCGTGCAAAACGTTTTGTGGTGCGTAACGGCTCGCCTTTTATCGGTAAAAAACTTGATGAATTGCATTTACGCGCCAACTATGGCGTGAATGTTTTAGCGATTGAACGTTGGAAACGTTTCCGCCCAACTTATATGATGCCCCTTGCGACCTCGGAAATTCACGAAAAAGATATTTTGATGATCGATATTGGGCAACAAGAATTTAACCTCACAGAATTTTGTCAAACCCATAATTTAGAGCCCGCAGAGATTAAATCCCAATCTTTTGATGAGCAGGCAAAATCAATTGGAATGGCGGAATTAGCCTTAGTACCGGGATCGGCATTGATTGATAAAACCACACAAGAGGTGGCGTTTCGTTCCCGTTACGGATTGAACGTGGTCGGAATCAAACGGGATGGCGAATTGATCTCCGACAGTTTTTCCGGCACACCTTATAAATTGGGCGATTTAATTCTTGTGATTGGCGATTGGAAAGTGATTCAACAAATGCGTAACCGCACCAAGGATTTTGTGGTACTCACTTATCCAAAAGAAATGGATCGTGTTGCACCGGCACAAAGCCAAGCACCGCAAGCCCTATTTTCCGTCTTAGTGATGGTGTTACTAATGGTATCCGGCATTGTGCCAAATGTCATCGCCGCTCTTATTGGCTGTTTAATGTTAGGCTATTTTCGTTGTATTGATGCGAAAAGTGCTTATGATTCCATTCATTGGCCAAGCTTAATTTTGATTATCGGTATGATGCCCTTTGCCACTGCCTTACAAAAAACCGGCGGGATTCAACTTGCCGTGGAGGGAATGCTACAGTTAGTTGGCGATTGGGGAATGTATTTCGTGTTGATGATGTTATTTATTTTTTGTGCGGTGATAGGCTTGTTTATCTCCAATACCGCCACGGCAATTTTAGTCGCACCGATTGCCATTTCATTGGCACAACAGCTTCAAGTGTCTCCGATTCCTTTTGCGATGGTGGTGTCAATCGCCGCCTCTGCCGCCTTTATGACACCGGTTTCCTCACCGGTGAATACTATGGTGGTGGGACCGGGGGGATATAAATTTAGTGATTTTTTAAAAATTGGCGTGCCCTTTACTTTGATTGTGATGGTCGTCAGTGTCTTTTTAATTCCGCTTTTATTTCCCTTTTAGGCATTGAGATTTAAGACAAAATTTAAGGAAAAATATGACCGCACTTTTAAAAATAGGATTGGTTTCCGTGTCTGACAGAGCCTCATCCGGTATCTATCAAGATCAGGGGATTCCTGAGTTACAGACTTGGCTAGAAAAGGCATTAATCGATCCTTTCTCTGTGGAAACCCGATTAATCCCCGATGAACAAGGCATTATTGAACAAACCCTCAAAGAATTGGTGGATGAGCAGGGGTGTCATCTTGTGTTAACCACAGGGGGAACGGGGCCTGCAAAACGAGATGTGACGCCCGATGCCACCTTAGCCGTTGCCGATCGTGAAATGCCCGGATTTGGTGAGCAAATGCGTCAAGTAAGTTTACACTTTGTTCCCACGGCGATTTTATCCCGCCAAGTCGGTGTGATTCGCAAAGAAAGTTTGATTTTAAATCTACCGGGGCAGCCCAAAGCCATTAAAGAAACCTTAGAAGGGGTAAAAGACAAAGCGGGCAAGGTGTTAGTGAACGGTATTTTTAGCGCTGTCCCTTATTGTTTACAACTTATTAGTGGCGTATATATTGATACCCACCCGGAAGTGATTGCAAGTTTCCGCCCAAAATCGGCAAGACGAGAAAATTTGGAGAAAGAAAATGAAAAAAATTGAAGCAATGATTCGCCCCTTTAAATTGGATGATGTCCGTGAAAACCTTTCCGACATTGGTATTAGCGGGATGACCGTCACTGAAGTGCGGGGCTTCGGTCGCCAAAAAGGGCATACAGAGCTTTATCGTGGGGCAGAATATATGGTGGATTTTCTCCCTAAAGTGAAAATGGAAATTGTCGTGCCTGATGATTTACTCGAACAATGCTTGGAAACCATTGTAGAAACTTGTCAAACCGGCAAAATCGGCGATGGGAAAATCTTTGTTTATGATGTCGAACGGGTGATCCGCATTCGCACCGGTGAAGAAAATGAGGAAGCGATCTAGTGGAAAATAACTTAAATTTACACCGCACTTTGTTAGGTATTGCTGCCGTTGTGGTGATTTTAGCAGGGGTCAAATTAGCCGCAGAAATTGTTGTACCATTTTTACTGGCGCTTTTTATTGCCATTATTTGTTCGCCGGTGATTAAATCAATGACCGATAGACGAGTGCCTCACTGGTTGGCAATGGTACTATTATTTGTTTTTATTTCCCTGATTTTCTTCTTTTTAATCGGGTTAATTAATAGCAGTGCAAGGGAATTTACCCAATCGATTCCCCAATATAAAACCTTGCTTTCAGAACGCATCAATGATCTGATGGCATTGGCACAACGTTTCAACTTGCCTGTTTATTTTTCAAGAGAAACGATTCAAGATAATTTCGACCCAAGTATCATTATGAATTTGGTGAGTCGTGTCTTACTCAATTTTTCCGGTGTGGTGAGCAATGCCTTCGTCTTGGTGCTGGTGGTGATTTTTATGCTTGCGGAAGCGCCAACAATGAAACACAAATTTGCCGTTGTGATAAGCGCCACACCGAATGATGTGGAAAAAGAAGAACGGCATATCAATCGTATTTTGCAAGGGGTGATTGGCTACCTTGGTATTAAAAGTATCACCAGTTTGCTAACAAGCATTGCGGTGTTCATTTTGCTGGAAGTGTGTGGCGTACAATATGCGATTTTGTGGGCAACATTCAGTTTCTTGCTCAATTATATTCCGAATATCGGCTCAATCATCGCCGCCATTCCTATTATCGTACAGGCTTTATTATTAAATGGTTTCGGTATTGGTTTTGCAGTAACAACCGGAGTGATTGTTATCAATATGGTGATTGGTAATATTCTTGAACCTAAAATGATGGGGAAACGCCTAGGACTTTCCACTTTAGTGGTTTTCCTTTCCCTCTTATTTTGGGGATGGCTGTTGGGAACCGTGGGGATGCTCCTTTCCGTTCCCCTGACCATGGCACTAAAAATCGCCTTAGAATCCAGCCCAAACACGGTGAAATACGCCGCCTTGTTAGGGGATGTGGAAACTGATTAAGAATTTCTATAGATGTAAAAGTGTGGGTATTTTTCCACTAATACTAGTCAGTTAACCTGCTGACTAGCTCTTTTGCATTTTCTCTCTCATATCTCTCAGATGGCTCCGCTTTTTCTTATACTCGAGTTCACAATGTCCTAGCTCATCTAAAAGCGATTGATATGCTTTAGGTTAATTTCCTGGGCTTAGTAATGATATACCGGTGAAATAAGCGATAATAGAAGTATTACATCCAGCAAAACTGAGTTTATTCAGAGCGATTCCTTTGCACTTTACCGTTTCTGTCATTGCTTTTCGGATGAGATCATACGGTCGGTAAAATTCCCCAAATCTCTTACTCGCCCCTCTCCGATTTCCACTTCTTAATGTATAGGCTTACTCCAATAAGTATTGCTTGACTTCTAAATAACTCAATTCAATTTCCTATCGGTGTGTCAATAAACTGAAGGACTTCACTCACTGGATAGGTTGTGTTATCAAGAATAGAGGTAATACATTGAAAATGTTTACCTTTTTCTAATAATCGCACACATAAGCACTCGGTAATTCGGTGTTTTATTTTCTCAATTGTGGTGTAACATTACTTATCTCCTTGACCTAATTTACGCAAGACATCGTATTTTACTCCTTTGTCGTAAGGAAATGAGCAATGGCTTTTGATAAACCAAATCAAGGGAAAAAAAGCCCTGGAGGTGTGCTAGACAATTAGACCAAATTCCCTCTAAGTAATTGTTTTAAAATGGAAATTTTAGTTTTATATTACTATAATCAAAAAAAACGCCATTCGCATTCCTTCAAATACAGCTCAAAATGGGCTTTAGGAATACCATTAAAGCGTTTTGCTTTCTCAATTCCGTTAATGTGGTCATGATTTTCTACAAAATTCATACCGTGATTAATACGAAAATGACTAAACTCACTCACATCATAACTGCGTAATAAGTATCGGTGTGGACAAGTCTATCAAGCTTGATCTGCTCCCGAATAATTGGAAGTATTATCGAACGGGTATTTGGTATATCCTCGGTGTAAGCCTTTCCATTACGCTTTAGAAGCCCGAATAGCGCAACTTTACCTGTCGTACCACGACTGCCTTTGTGAGCACCACCGAAATAGCTTTCATCACCCTCAATTTCACCTTCAAACGCCTCTAAATGAGGGCAGTTTTGATAGATAAGCAAGCGTAAGCGATGAAAAATAAAATGCGGCTATATTTTTGTTGATATTCGCCAACTCCGCAGATGTTTGTGCTAACTAAAATGACTTTTTCTTTATCCTAAATAAGACATTTGTCAGTTATCTAGTACAGCCCTAAAGCTTTTATCAAATAAGGTTAAACTATTTTCTTGCACTCTGTTGGCTAATCCTTTTGACAAGCCGCATTTCACTCGCTCGATAAGGAGCTAATTCGCTATTCATGACCTGATGACTCATTAAATCCATATGACAAATCACTTTTCCCAACTAGGTGTCCTGAGCGTCCGAATATTTGTGCATTTCAGGACCTTTTCTGTTCTAAAAAAACCACGCTGTCGATGAAAAAGAGGTCCAGCTCACGCCATTTTGGGCGTATTGATTGGCTAAAGTAAGGTGAAATTTAATTTAAAGAGCCGTATTAAACTTTATGTCCCCAATCGTTGTCTTGCTTGAACAATAGTGCCAAGGGATATCGCCTGTTTTACTG
Organism: Rodentibacter rarus; assembly: GCF_001998965.1. Taxonomy (GTDB): domain Bacteria; phylum Pseudomonadota; class Gammaproteobacteria; order Enterobacterales; family Pasteurellaceae; genus Rodentibacter; species Rodentibacter rarus. The sequence continues at coordinate 19,331 of NZ_MLHJ01000024.1, read as the reverse complement.
AGAAGGGCTCAATCAAGTTAGATTACGATGCTCAAAGATTGTTTGCGATAAAGCCCATTCCAATGTCCGACCAAATGATAGACTCAAGGGGAAGTCTACGCTTTCTAACTATCGCAATACCACTTTCTTGTAAAGCTTGGAGAACAGTTCATTATTAAGAAAGGCATTGAGTTTGTAGAGGGTATAACGTGAATAACGATGAAAAGTTGTTTTGAAGTCTTGTGAGAGTTTCATAAAAATAATCCGGTATCAAAGTTGACTCCGGATTATTTAACGGATTATTATCAACCGCCCAGATGGGGAAACTGACTGGCATTACGGTCAAAATTGAGCACACTTTTGCTTGTTATAAAACAAAGTTTAGCAATACTAACAGTCCGCACATAAAACGTGCGTTTTTTAGGCTACCCTATAAGAGTCTCCCCCTCCCCTCAAGGGAAACCGACGCTATAGTTTGTGTAAATGCCTGTTTTTGAGATAATACATTCAGACACAAGTATTTGCACAAATTACTGGAGAAGCTTACGGATTATTATTTTATTCTTGCAAACTAAATCGAATAGGAACAGAAGTTTTACTTGCAAAACCGGAGGGTTTAGGGCCAACGGGTTTTGCACTCTGCACTGCTTTTAATGCCGCATTATCTAAACTCTCATCCCCCGAGGATTTTATGACACTTTCACCACTCAACACACCATCATTTCCTATATTAAACGAAATATGAACAACTCCTTGTTTTCGCATCATTTTCGCCCGTGTTGGATATCGCTTTCTACGCTCAATTTCACGATAAAGTGCTGCCTTATAAGCCGCAATTTCATTACTATTTGTTCCGCTTCCTACCATATTAGCTTGAGTATTAACCGCATTGATACTGATCGCTTTTGAGTTCACCGAAAAAGCCGAGTTGATATTACGCTCTCCTACCGATAAATTTTTCGGTAATGCTTGTGTTTTTTCTGTGGGTTTCACCTCTTTTCTAGGTTTTTCCTTTCGTGGCTTGGGGTTATCTTTTGGTTTTTCCGGCTTTTTCTCTAATATTTTTTTCTTCTCAGGCTCAGGTTTCTTAGTAGGATCCGATACCACTTCCTCTTTCAATGGTTCAGGTTCTGTCTTCTGAGGTTCGAGTTCTGAACTAGGCTCCTCTATACGCATTCCCTGTATCATTTCCATCGAAATACGGGTTGCCAATTCACCTGCGTGATTATTCGCACTGTCACTGTTTTCCTGCCAGTTCCACAGCAAAGCACTTACAGCGACACCATGAATAAAGAGAGAAATCAATAAACCGAATGATAAACGTTTAGCTTGTTGCATCACTTTTCCTATTGCGTCCCCTTTTCCATACTCATGGAGTTTGACTGATTTCCTTTCTCTTTCATCGAAACTATCGCTACATTTTTAATGTCATTTTTAGAAAGAAGATCGGTAATCGTCACAAAATCTTGGAAACTCGCCTCTGCATCAATTTTTAATGTTACTTTCTGTGCTTTATCCCATTGATTAACTTCGCTTTCCAACGCTTCTTGGGATATGGGTTTATCATTAAAATAAAGCTCACCTTTTTTAGTCACCGTTACCAGTTTTGCAAGTTCATCGGATTTAAAAGCGACGGCTGTACTCGCTTTCGGCACATTCACTTGAATTTTACCTTGTGAAATAAATGATGCGGTAATCAATACAATTGCCAATAGCACCAACATAATATCAATGAACGGAATAATATTAATTTCATCAAATTTTTTCACAACTATTCCTTATCTTTTTGTGAATTTAACACTTTCCATTTCAAGCGATTTACTTCGATTTTACGGTTTAAACCGTTGTAAAAAATCATTGAAGGGATTGCGACCAAAATACCCAATGCCGTTGCTTTTAGCGCTAAAGAGAGATGGAGCATAATTTCACCGGCATCCACATCACCACCTCCCTGACCTATTTGATAAAAGGTTAACAAAATACCGATTACCGTCCCTAATAAGCCCACATAAGGCGCATTTGCGCCTACAGTCGAAATAATCGTCATATTTCTATTTAAATCAATATCTAAAGCATGGATATTGGCATACTTGCTGACATTGATTTTCGTTAAGAAAATAAAGCGCTCAATAACCATAGCGAGCATCAATATGCTCATCAAAAGTAAAAGTCCGATAATAATGTAATCGCTGTACTGTTGTAAAAATTCAAAAAGCTGAGGCATTTCCTATCCTTAAAACAATTGAGAATTAATTTCAATTAGGTAAGAATTCTAACAAAAGGAAAGACTATCGTAAATATGAATTAGAAAAATAGAGATATTTTTCACCGCACTTTACACTACTTATTTCTAAGAACGAATGGATATGAGCATAAGAGAAGAAAATTGATTTAAAGTTGAATACGAAAAAGCCAATGGCATAACCATTGGCTTGTATTTTCTTATTGTGAAATTAAGCGATAACCGCTTTTTCAACAACACGAACTAAAGTCCAAGACTTGGTTTTTGATAGAGGACGGCATTCACGAATCTCTACGGTATCACCAACTTTGGCTTCATTGTTCTCATCGTGTACGTGTAATTTTGTTGTACGACGGATAAATTTACCGTATAACGGGTGCTTTACCTTACGTTCAATTGCGACAACGAAAGATTTTTCCATTTTGTCGCTAACAACTTTACCTTGTACGCTACGAATTTTATCAGTCATTACTCACCCGCCTTTTCGGTTAATACAGTTTTTACACGTGCAATATCACGACGCACTTGTTTAGCCTGATGGGTTTGTTGAAGCTGACCGGTGGCTGTCTGCATACGCAACTTGAATTGTTCACCTAAAAGATTGAGCAATTCAGCATTCAGCTCTTCAACACTTTTTGTACGTAAATCTTGAGCTTTCATTACATCACCGTCTTAGTTACGAAAGTGGTCTTAACAGGCAACTTCGCTGCTGCTAATGCAAAAGCGTTTCTTGCCACTTCTTCAGACACACCATCCATTTCATAAAGTACTTTACCCGGTTGGATCAAGGCTACCCAGTACTCAACGTTACCTTTACCTTTCCCCATACGGACCTCTAATGGTTTTTCCGTGATTGGTTTATCTGGGAATACACGAATCCAGATTTTACCTTGACGTTTTACCGCACGTGACATAGCACGACGAGCTGCTTCGATTTGACGAGCTGTTAAACGACAACGACCAACCGCTTTTAAACCGTAAGTACCGAAACTCACTTCTGTACCATTTGCGATACCACGGTTACGACCTTTGTGGACTTTACGGAATTTTGTACGTTTTGGTTGCAACATTTAGCGTTTCTCCTTACTTACGACCTTTACCGCGTGGTGCCTTTCTAGGCTTATCGGCAGGTTGTTGTTCTGATTGCGCAACGGCAGCCATTCCACCAAGAATCTCACCTTTGAAGATCCATACTTTTACACCGATAACGCCGTAAGTAGTATGTGCTTCTGCAGTGTTATAATCGATGTCCGCACGAAGGGTATGAAGAGGTACGCGACCTTCACGATACCATTCTGAACGTGCGATTTCTGCACCACCTAAACGACCGCTAACCTCAACCTTGATACCTTTCGCACCTAAACGCATTGCACTTTGTACCGCACGTTTCATTGCACGACGGAACATCACACGGCGTTCTAATTGAGAAGCGATGCTTTCTGCAACTAATTTCGCATCTAATTCAGGTTTTTTCACTTCAGCAATGTTGATTTGAGCAGGAACGCCAGCAATTTTAGATACAGCGTTACGTAATTTTTCAACATCTTCGCCTTTCTTACCAATAACGATACCCGGACGAGCTGTGTGAATTGTTACACGAATACTTTTAGCTGGACGCTCAATAGTAATACGTGAAACTGAAGCATTTGCTAATTCTTTATTTAAGAATTGACGTACTTTGAAATCACCGTCAAGATTATCGGCGAAGTCTTTTGTATTCGCGAACCAAGTAGAGCTCCAAGGTTTTACAATACCCAGGCGAATACCATGTGGATGTACTTTTTGACCCATTGTTATTCTCCTACTGATTAACGATCTGACACAACCACGGTGATGTGGCTAGTACGTTTTAAAATACGATCTGCACGACCTTTAGCACGTGGCATAACACGTTTCATGCTAGGACCTTCATCTACGAAGATTTTAGCAACTTTAAGATCATCAATATCTGCACCATCATTATGCTCTGCGTTTGCAATAGCAGATTCTAAAACTTTCTTCACCAAAGATGCCGCTTTTTTATTAGTGAACGTTAAGATCTCTAATGCTTGCGCAACTTTTTTACCACGAATTAAATCGGCAACTAAGCGAGCTTTTTGGGCAGAAGTGCGAGCGTAACGATGTTTTGCGATAGTTTCCATCTCTTTACCTCTTATTTCTTAGCTTTCTTATCTGCCGCGTGACCGCGGTATGTACGAGTCGGTGCAAATTCACCTAATTTATGACCGATCATTTCATCAGATACATAAACAGGAACGTGCTGACGACCATTATGGACTGCGATGGTCAATCCGATCATTGATGGAATGATCATTGAACGACGGGACCAAGTTTTAATTGGCTTTTTATCCCCGCTTTCCACCGCCTTCTCTACCTTCTTCAACAAGTGTAGGTCAAGGAAAGGACCTTTCTTGAGAGAACGTGGCATGGCTAATCCTCTTTAATTTAATCTATTATTTGCCACGACGACGTACGATATATTTATCAGTACGTTTGTTGTGACGAGTTTTCTTACCTTTGGTTTGAACGCCCCATGGAGTAACAGGGTGTTTACCAAAGTTACGACCTTCACCACCACCGTGTGGGTGATCTACCGGGTTCATTGCAGTACCACGAACGGTCGGACGAATACCTCTCCAACGGTTCGCACCCGCTTTACCCAATACGCGAAGCATATGCTCTGAGTTACCAACTTCACCAATTGTCGCAACACATTCTGCTAATACTTTACGCATTTCGCCTGAACGCAAACGCAAAGTGACATAGTTGCCTTCACGAGCAATGATTTGTACATATGCACCGGCAGAACGAGCAATTTGACCGCCTTTACCCGGTTTTAATTCAACGTTATGTACCGTTGAACCAACTGGAATATTACGCATCGGTAATGCATTACCCACTTTAATTGGTGAGTTAATACCAGCTTGAATTTGATCGCCTACTGACAAGCCTTTCGGTGCTAGGATATAACGACGTTCACCATCTTTATAAAGCACTAAAGCAATGTTAGCAGAGCGGTTTGGATCATATTCTAAACGCTCAACAACCGCCGGAATATCTAACTTGTTACGTTTGAAATCGATTAAACGGTAGTGTTGTTTATGACCCCCACCAATGTGACGAGTTGTAATACGACCATAGTTGTTACGACCACCGGTTTTAGATTTAGTATCTAGTAATGGTGCGTAAGGTTTGCCCTTGTGTAATTCAGGGTTCACGATTTTAACAACGTGACGACGACCAGCGGAGGTCGGCTTACATTTCACGATAGCCATTCTCTATTCTCCTCCGATTACTCTGCACTGTCCACGAAGTCCAAATTTTGGCCTTCGGCTAAAGTTACATAAGCTTTTTTCCAGTCGCTACGGCGACCCATTTTGGTACCACGGCGTTTAGTTTTACCTTTAACAACCACAGTACGAACAGAATCTACTTTTACTTCAAATAATTGAGCAACAGCAGCAGCAATTTCAGCTTTGTTCGCATCTAAAGCAACTTTAAGTACAACAGTGTTAGATTTTTCAGCATTGTTGGTTGCTTTTTCAGAGATATGTGGTGCACGAAGCACACTCAGCAAACGTTCTTGACTCATGCTAAGATCTCCTCAATTTGTTTCACAGCATCAACAGTAACAATCACTTTATCGAAAGCGATTAAGCTTACCGGATCGATACCTTGTGCGTCACGTACGTCAACTTTATATAAGTTACGTGCTGCTAAGAATAGATTTTCATCTAAACTTGCTGTGATAATTAACGCATCTTCAACGGCTAAATCTTTTAATTTTTGTACTAAAACTTTAGTTTTTGGTGCATCAATCTCAAATTTTTCAACCACAACTAAGCGATCTTGACGAACTAATTCAGAAAGAATGCTTTTGATTGCACCACGGTACATTTTCTTGTTCACTTTTTGGCTATGATCTTGTGGTTTTGCTGCGAAGGTTGTACCACCAGAACGCCAAATTGGAGATTTAATATCACCAACACGAGCACGACCTGTACCTTTCTGACGCCAAGGTTTTTTACCTGAACCAGACACTTCAGCACGCGTTTTTTGAGCACGAGTACCTTGACGCGCACCTGCTGCATAAGCAACAACAACTTGGTGGATCAACGCTTCGTTAAACTCACGTCCGAAGGTAGTTTCAGAAACAGTGAGTGCATTTGCACCTACAACTTGTAATTCCATCTCTATCTCCTAGACTTATGCTTTAACTGCCGGCTTCACGATAACATCGCCATTGATAGCACCAGGTACAGAACCTTTTACTAATAGCAATTTACGCTCAGCATCTACACGAACGACCTCAAGTGATTGAACGGTTACACGCTCAGCACCTAAATGTCCTGCCATTTTTTTACCTTTAAACACACGACCCGGAGTTTGGTTTTGACCAATAGAACCAAGGACACGATGTGATAAAGAGTTACCGTGGGTAGCATCTTGAGTACGGAAATTCCAACGTTTAACACCACCTTGGAAACCTTTACCTTTAGAAGTACCGGTAACATCCACTTTTTTAACATCTGCAAAGATGTCAACATTGATTTCTTGACCTAAAGTGAATTCTTCACCTTCAGTACGGAATTCCCATAAACCGCGACCAGCTTCAACACCTGCTTTCACGAAATGACCTGCTTCAGGCTTAGTTACACGGTTCGCTTTTTTAGAACCAGTAGTAACTTGAATTGCAGTATAGCCATCGTTTTCAAGAGTTTTAACTTGAGTTACGCGGTTGGCTTCGATTTCGATAACGGTAACTGGTACTGACACACCATCTTCATTGAAGATACGGGTCATACCAACTTTACGACCGACTAAACCAATCATTGTAATAACCTCTTAATTAACCTAGGCTGATCTGCACGTCAACGCCGGCAGCCAAATCTAAACGCATTAATGCATCAACAGTTTTTTCTGTTGGCTCTACGATATCGACTAAACGTTTATGAGTACGAATTTCGTATTGGTCACGAGCATCTTTGTTCACATGTGGAGAAATCAACACGGTGAAACGTTCTTTACGAGTTGGTAAAGGAATCGGACCACGAACTTGCGCACCGGTACGTTTAGCTGTTTCTACGATCTCCGCAGTAGATTGGTCGATCAAACGGTGATCGAACGCTTTTAAGCGGATACGGATTCTTTGGTTCTGCATTAGACCAGAGCTCCAATAAAATTTAGCTAATAAAAAAACTAACACCAATCACAATTCTAACTTCAAACATAGATAAAGGAGGTGCAAGTTACCTGTTATATAGTCTCCAAATCGGAAACATTGTTTAACGCAACATATCGTTGCGCACGTTTAATAAATGATTACATTAAACGGCTCTCACACTGAAAGCTCGCAAATACTACATAAAACCGAAACGGATTGCAAGGTATTTATTTAAAAATAGATGAAAAGTGCGGTTGTTTTCCACATAGTTTTACAACCTCTGCTGTTTTCAATCCTTTTACCTTACGTAATGCTACTTTGTAGTATAATCACACTTCTTGCAATTTAATGGAATGCCTATAAAATCGGTTTTGAGCTTTCAATAAAAAAATTATAGAAAACTTATGCTAGAGTATTCAAAAAAATATATTGCTAGGCACGTTAAATTTATAAGTCCGGATGTAATTGAAATCAGACGCCCTGTTTCGCCAACAATCCGTTTTTTCATTGTTGCTTTTTATATTGTATTTATAATAATCGCTTTTATAGAATATCAATTTAGGGATGATATTTCTAAGCAAGACATCTTTGATGCTTTCTTTCATCCTGCTGAGGTAACAAATCGCAAATATCAAGAATATATAGAATACGTCACTGAAAACCTAGAAGGAAAAACAAGGAAAGAAAATGAAATAAAGCTATTTCAGCCAGATTATAAACATAATATATCATCACCTCTTAAAGATGAACAAATCGAAAAAATTTATAACTTTAGAAATGCTGAATTAAATGAACATCTAGATAAAGAGTGTTTTTTAAAGATCGTTACTGTGCTCAACATACTTATTTTAAACTTTATAATGAATTAGAAAGAATAAAAATACCGACTCTTAAAGAATTTGAAAAGGTATATCCGAATCTTATTCTAAGTTTACGCCAATGGGGTTATACATTTTTCTTAAGTCCACTTTTTCTTTTACTATTTCTTGCGTTAATTCCTAATCAACGCCCCATCAGAATTGACAAACGTAAGAGAATTGCTTATTTACAATCTTGGGGAAGGTTTTATATTTACAAAATCCCACAAGTTATTTTTAAACGCAAAAAATATAATAATAGTGAGAATATTACTGCACAAACACTTTCTTTTAATAATGGTATTGCTTTCTTAAAAACAATAATTAATACCGATTCAGATTACCTATTACCAATGATGCACAGTGAAAAACCAAGAATGATCTTATTAGGTCTTCCGGCTGAGAAAAAAGAATCTATCATTGTTAGACAAATTGGAAATGGTGGAATAGGAGAAGGTGAGCTAATGAATTTTATCGAAGACTTTTTACTTAGCGAAAATGACGATTTTTATTCGATTTATTCACCAATAAAAAGCAAATATAATATGCTAAGTTTTACTTTATTTCCTATAAGCTATCACGAAGATAAAACGCTAGAACGTATTGAAAAATGGCTTAATAAACCAAGTAATAATGAAGAATCACAAAATTTTGCAAAAGCAAAAGCTATATATTATCAAATTGAAAAGAAAGTAGATAAAGCACTCACTAGAAAGATTATTATAGTTACAATTATGATCGGTATTGGCTCTCTTATTCAAACGCTAAGATTGAGAGGGCTTTTGTAATGGGCAAAATTATTTTTACCTTATTGTAGTGACTCCAATTAAATCGGATCTGCTATAAAGGATATGCGGTTATCCGGTTTTTACAAATTTCCCCTCAAAAACAAGCGCACTTTTTCCTTAAACCTGCTTATCAATCAAGGCAATGTGTCTTTTTGCGGCGATCCAAGCGCCAACATAACCCATAATCAAACAGCTGACTAAGAGAAAAATCAATTCTCCGACAGCTAAGCCGTTTAGGGCAAACTGTACGGCGAAAATATCGGTCACATACTTCACCGCAGACGTGAAATAGCCAATGATAAAACTACTAAAAATGGCAGCAACAAAACCACCCAGCAGAGCATAAATCATACCGGTGTAGAGGTAAGGACGGAGGATGAAATGATCTGTTGCGCCGAGTAATTTCATCACATCAATGTCAGCCCGGCCGCTATATACATCGGAACGAATACTGTTGCCGATCACTAAGAACACGGCAATCGCCATTAACACCGTACAAAAAATTGCCACATGTGCTACCAGCCATGAAAGTGCGGTCAATTTTTCCATCCAATCATTATCTAACCGTACTTCTTGCACGCCTTTAATTTTATCGAGATTGGCACGCAGGCTTTCCCGTTTTTCAGACGCATTAAATTCACTCGTGGGTTTCACCATCACCACTGCCGGTAAGGGGTTGTCATCAAGAATGTCCAATTCTTCCCCAAAACCGGACCAGCTTTTAAACTCCTTTAAGCTCTCTTGGCGGGAAACGTAATTGAGAGAATCCACCCCTTCTTGTTGGCGGATTTTTTCCACCACTAAATTCGCATCTTCTTCCGTTAAATTTTTGTGTAAATAAATGGTGAGTTCACTTTCCGGATAAAATTGTGTGGTCGCTAAATGTAAATTTTTCCACATGAGATAGCTGACTGTCGGAATCGTGAGCGAAACTGCAATCACCAAAATCGTCAGCAATGTACCGAATTTGCGTTGCCACAAATCTGCCCATACAGCTCGTAAGGTGTAAGCCGTTTGCACAATAAAAGAAGCATCCGTTGATCGGCTCATAGTATTTCCTTAATAACGTAAATAGCCTTGTTCAAGCACTAAACAAGGTTTTGGTTTTTGTTGAATGAGATTAATGTCGTGAGTAGCGATTAATACGGTCATTCCCAAACGATTGAACTCTTCAAAGAGATTAAAAATCCCTAAAGATAGTTCATCATCGAGATTCCCCGTCGGTTCATCCGCCAATAAAAGTTGTGGTTTATGCACAATCGCACGGGCAATATCCACCCGCTGTTGTTCCCCACCGGAAATTTGTGGCGGCAAATAATGCGCCTTGTTACGAAGCCCTACGCGATCAAGCGATGCCATCGCACGAGAGTGGGCATCTTTCGGATTCATACCGGTAATAATCAGCGGTAATGCCACATTCTCTACCACGGTCCGATCAGTCAATAAGCGGTAATCTTGGTGAACCATGCCAATTTGACGGCGTAAAAAAGGAATCTCATATTTTGACAGGCGAGTAATGTCGTGGCCATTAAACCAGATTTGCCCCGCATTGGCTTTTTCCATGCCCATAATCAATTTGAGCAAGGTGCTTTTCCCCGCTCCGGAATGGCCGACAAGATAGGTCATACTGCCAACCGGTAAATGAAAATTCAGCCCTTGCAACGCCGGTTGGGTTGCGCCGTGATAGGCTTTGGATACATTAGAAAATTTAATCACGATCTGTCCTTATTCTTCTTCGTGGATAAATAATGCGTCAATAAATTCTTGGGCGTTAAACTCGCGTAAATCTTCAATTTTTTCTCCGACACCAATATAACGAATCGGTAAGTTAAACTGATCGGCAATGGCGAAAATCACCCCGCCTTTTGCCGTGCCATCCAGTTTTGTGAGAGAAATACCGGTTAAACCGACCGCTTCATTAAATAATTTTGCTTGGCTGATAGCATTTTGCCCCGTTCCCGCATCAAGCGTGAGCATAATTTCATGAGGGGCGGTTTCATCATATTTTTTCATCACTCGGACGATTTTTTTCAACTCGTCCATTAAATTATTTTTATTTTGTAAACGCCCTGCGGTATCAGCAATTAAAATATCAATATTACGAGCCGCCGCAGATTGCATGGCATCAAAAATCACTGAGGCAGAATCCGCCCCCGTACTTTGTGCGATAACCGGAATATGGTTACGTTCGCCCCACACCTGCAACTGCTCCACCGCCGCTGCACGGAAAGTATCGCCGGCTGCCAACATCACGGATTTCCCTTCCTCTTGGAATTTACGGGCAAGTTTACCAATGGTGGTGGTTTTCCCCACGCCGTTCACCCCTACCATTAAAATCACATAAGGTTTTTTGCTACGGTCAATGGTTAAAGGCTGAGCCACCGGCTCAAGAATGGTTGCCATTTCCACTTTTAACTGTTGATACAACAATTCGGCATCTTGCAATTGCTTACGACTGGCGTGTTCCGTTAAATTTTTGATGATTTTCGTAGTGGTTGGCACGCCAATATCGGCAATGAGCAGTTGTTCTTCCAATTCCTCAAACAATTCATCATCAATTTTTTTACCTAAGAAAAAATGGCGGAAACCTGCACCAATATTTTGTTTTGTTTTGAGTAATCCTTTCACTAAACGACTGAAAAAACCGCCCTCACTTGGTTTTTCACGAGTCTCACTCTGGGCGCCCAATTGGGCTTCAGGATGAAATTCTTGTTTCACCTCTTCGACAATATCAGCTTCAATCTCCTCCCCTTCAACGGCGCAATTTTCTTCTACATTTTCAGGCTCAATAATCGTGTCAGGGTGCTCAAGTGCGGTTGAAATTTCTGAATTTTTTTCTTCTATTTCAGCTTGTTCCACCTCATCTTTTGGCGCCTCTTCAGTTAAAACAGCGTCAAAATTGACCGCACTTTCTGCTTTATCTGACTGCTCTTTCACCTTTTCAACAGAAGGTTCGATAATTTCATTTTCAACAGCCGTTTCCTCGATTTTTTCTTCTTCAATGGTGGGTTCAATTTGCGTGCTTTCTTGTTTTTTATTACGCCCAAATAATGATGCCCAAAATCCGCCTTTTTTCTTTTCTTCTACCATAAATTGTTCTCTTAACTGCTGTCCGATAAAAATGTGGTTCATTCTAGCAAAAAATCGTCTAAACTAAGCAGAATTTTCACTAAAAATCCGTTTCTTTATGAAAAAATCACAAGGACAATCGCCAAAAGGTGAAGTTCGTATTATCGCCGGACTTTGGCGTGGACGGAAATTACCCGTGTTAAACGCCGAAGGGTTACGCCCCACCGGCGACCGTGTCAAAGAAACCTTATTCAATTGGTTAATGCCCTACATTCATCAGGCAAAATGTTTAGACGGTTTTGCCGGCAGTGGTTCGTTAGGGATTGAAGCCCTTTCCCGTCAAGCCGAAAAAGTGACCTTTTTAGAAAAAGACAAAACCGTTGCCCATCAACTGAAAAAAAATCTGCAAACGTTGAAATGCACGGAAAAACAAGCTCAGGTATTCAATCAAAGTTGTTTAGATTTTTTAAAACTACCGCAAAATCAACCGTACTTTGATGTGGTGTTTCTTGATCCGCCTTTTCATTTTGGTTTGGCTGAACAAGCGATCCGACTACTTACCGAAAATAACTGGCTGTATCCCAATGCCCTTATTTATGTGGAAACGGAAAAAGACAGCCACGTCAACACACCTGAACATTGGACATTATTAAAAGAAAAAACCACCGGAATGGTGAACTATCGTTTATATCAAAATTGAGAGAAATTATGTTAGATATTGTGTTATATGAGCCTGAAATTCCGCAAAATACCGGCAATATTATCCGCCTTTGTGCCAACACCGGTTTTCGTCTGCATTTAATCGATCCCCTCGGTTTCACGTGGGATGACAAACGCCTGCGCCGTTCGGGATTGGACTACCACGAATTTGCCCATATCAAACGCCATAAAACTTTTGAGGCTTTTTTAGAAAATGAAAAACCGAAACGGTTATTTGCCCTCACCACCAAAGGTTCACCGGTCCATAGCCAAGTGAAATTTGAACAGGGGGATTACTTAATGTTCGGCCCTGAAACCCGGGGTATTCCAATGACCATTCTAGACACTCTGCCGATGGAACAAAAAATCCGTATTCCGATGACCGCCAATAGCCGCAGTATGAATTTATCCAATGCAGTGGCCGTCACCGTGTATGAGGCTTGGCGGCAGCTTGGCTATGGAGGTGCAGTCAATCTCGCTGAATAGCCGGGAAGAAAAGAGGTGGCTCCCCCCCCACCTTTTGACCTAATGGGGAGAATGAGGGTAAGTAAAATAACGTCGGTAATTATGTCGTAAATGCACAATTTTCATTTTCCACGCCATACGAACCCTATGGTATTAATTAACCTAAATCACTTTGTGGCTATCAACCCTAATATAACCGGAGTTAATCAACCTCGCACGACTCGTACGAGGTGAAAATTTGTTCGTGCGATTGCCACATAATACTAAAAAATCTGAGAGAATTTTAACCGCTCTTTTTTATTACCGTTTTTCCAAAGAAAATGACATTTCGTCTAATGCTTTATTACCCGTTTCGGGAATAAAATGTTTCACATAAAATAAGCACCGATACAGCAAAGCCCAGTTCACCGGAGGTCAAGCCAAATCCAAATGCTGAACGGCGGATAGATTCAACCGTGCCACTGATCACCGCCGTATCAAAACCGAATAAGAATCCTCCTGAGATATTAAGTACCGTATAATTTTTTGAGTATTTCAACAGGCACAACTTGATCGCGATGACACTGTAAAAAACCAAATGGGCTTATTTATTAATACATTCAATTGTGTCTTAGTGGGAACTTGAGCGGGGCAAGCAATTAATGCCTCTGTAAATAAATCAGGTTTTGCTGCAAATAGTCGTAACCCTTGATCCCCTCCCATAGCGCCTCCTACGATATAAACCCGTTGGCGGTCAATGTTAGGATGTTGTGCAATAAATTGGGTCACTAATTTTAATAAATCATCTGTGTAATCACGTTCTCCACAATAAGTGCGGTCATTTAATACAAAGTTTTTTAACCAAAAACTCGGACATTACGGTGCAAAAATATTAAGGATAATCAAACAATACTTTAGTTGATTTATTCCAAAATGTTATTGCCATTTTATCGGCCAAAAGATTGCTTTGATTCTTCCCACCTTCTCCTGCACCGTGTAAACAGATGATTAAAGGATGTTTGTGATTTAACTGACGAGGAAAATAAACACTATAAGAAAAATCATAAAATAAATGTTGCTGAAATTCATCTACACCTAAACAATAAATGGGGAGAATTTGACAAAGTAAAGTACGAGGGGTTATTTGTTGAGAAAATTGGATTTTTATCTCTAATTTTGACCGCTCTTGAGTAAATCTTATAGGATCAAAAGATAAAAGTTTGGTTGTGATAGAATAGATATCAGGTTTGAGCCACACTGAAATATAGTGTGAATCAAAATATTGATATTCTGCAAGCTCAACTTTCATCCATTGATTTTTCGTATTTTTACTTTTTAACCCAATTTGAATATCCGACAAGGAAAACGAAACCAAAACACATATTCCTTCAAAAATATGTGGTGAATGAAAAAATCACTTTCTTTTTTAGTAAAAAAATGTACCATTAAGCGCCTTTGAATGTGCTCTGCATTTAAAGCGTTGCTTCCAGGGTCTTCCGATCTTTTGGAAAATCAAACAGAGCAAAAATAAAAAAGCTGAAACGCTTTTTTTAATAAGTAGCGAGTCAAATGCCCCAAGGCATCTTATCTTTAAGGATAAGAAAGCTTAGTCTTTCCGCAAGGCACCCGACTTATTTTTTTAACCTCTTTTTGAAGGTCTCTATAAATGACAAACACTCCTGTAAATCCAATTCATCAAGCAACTAACGCTTATTACTTAGATCGCCAAAATGAAATGGAATCCAATGTTCGTAGTTATCCAAGAAAACTTCCTCTTGCAATCGCAAAAGCACAAGGCTGTTGGGTTACTGATGTAGAAGGCAATCAATATTTGGATTGTTTAGCCGGTGCGGGGACATTAGCCTTAGGGCATAATCATCCGGCTGTAATTGAAGCAATTCAAGATGTGTTAGCAAGCGGCTTACCGTTACATACACTTGATTTAACCACGCCATTAAAAGATGCATTTACCGCTGAACTGTTATCCTTCTTCCCTAAGGATCAATATCGCCTACAATTCTGTGGCCCAACGGGTGCAGATGGTACGGAAGCCGCAATTAAACTTGCGAAAACCTATACCGGTCGCGGTAATGTCATTGCATTTTCCGGTGGCTATCACGGAATGACACAGGGTTCACTCTCAATGACGGGTAACCTAAACGCAAAAAATGCCGTACAAAACTTAATGCCCGGCGTTCAATTTCTACCTTACCCACACGAATATCGTTGTCCATTAGGCATTGGTGGTGAAGCGGGTGTTGAGGCGCTAACTTACTATTTTGAAAACTTTATTGAAGATGTAGAAAGCGGTGTTGTAAAACCTGCGGCAGTGATTTTAGAAGCGATTCAAGGCGAAGGCGGTGTCGTGAGTGCGCCAACCAAATGGTTACAAAAAATCCGTGAAGTCACCCAAAAACACGGTATTGTTTTAATTTTAGACGAAGTACAAGCGGGTTTCTGTCGTTCCGGCAAAATGTTTGCTTTCGAACACGCAGGTATCGAGCCAGATGTGGTTGTAATGTCGAAGGCAGTGGGTGGCAGCTTACCATTAGCCGTATTAGCAATTAAAAAAGAATTTGATGCTTGGCAACCTGCCGGACACACAGGGACATTCCGTGGCAATCAATTAGCAATGGCAACAGGCTACGTTTCGCTCAAAATAATGAAAGAGCAGAACCTTGCTCAAAATGCGGAGCAGCGTGGTGTCTTCCTTCAAACGGAACTCAAACGTCTCAGTGAGCAGTATGGCTGTATCGGCAATGTACGGGGCAAAGGATTAATGATTGGTATTGAGATTGTCGATGAACGCCAAACAAAAGATCGTATTGGTTCATACCCTGCCGATCCTCAACTTGCCGCAGAAATCCAAAAAGCCTGTTTTAACCACAAATTACTATTAGAACGTGGCGGACGAGGTGGCAATGTTGTTCGTATTCTTTGTCCATTAATCATCAACCAAGCTGAATGTGAAGAGATGATTACTCGCTTTCGAAAAGCTGTTGCAGACGCACTCGCATTACGCAATTAATAAAGGACAATCCGAAGAGAATATTCACCTCTTCGGATTTTTTGCGATATCAGCTCCTTCAGTAAAAACCAAACAGGAGCGCAATCTCTAATTTATCCCCTATTGGAAAGATAAGATGACAAATTTCTCTCAGCACAAACAAGCCTTATTCTGCAATGATGATAACGCAATTGCGGACTATCAAACCGCAATGCATGATGCCGTAAAAGCGGTCAGTTTATGGCTAAAAAATGAAAAAATGTATACAGGCGGTAGTATCAAACAACTTCGTTCAGAAATTACCTTTACGCCTTCTAAAGAGGGTCTCGGGATACAAAAATCCCTTGCCCGCTTAACGGATCTTTTTTTGAATAAAAGCCTAAAAGTTCATCACCCCCATTCATTAGCTCATTTACATTGCCCAACAATGGTGGCAAGCCAAATTGCCGAAGTGTTAATTAATGCGACCAACCAGTCAATGGATTCTTGGGATCAAAGCCCTGTGGGTTCATTAATGGAAGTTGAACTAATCAATTGGTTACGCCAAAAAGCAGGTTACGAAGCCGGTCAAGCCGGCGTATTTACCTCTGGTGGAACACAATCTAATTTAATGGGGTTATTATTGGCTCGTGATGCTTGCATTGCCACTTATTGGAAACAAGAAAATGGTTCAGAATGGTCGGTGCAAAAATTAGGGTTACCTCCTGAAGCGCTCACCAAAGTGAAAGTACTTTGTTCCGAAAACGCTCACTTTTCCGTACAAAAAAATATGGCAATGATGGGAATGGGATTCCAATCCGTTATCACCGTTCCATCAAATAAAAATGGTCAAATGGATACTCAAGCACTGACAAAAATGATTGCCGAACAGATCGATCAGGGTAACATTATCGCTTGTGTCATTGCCACAGCCGGAACAACCGATGCCGGAGCTATCGATCCATTACCCCAAATCAGTACAATTTGTCACCAATACAGTATTTGGTTACACGTTGATGCTGCTTGGGGAGGAGCATTACTACTTTCCAACCAATATCGCCATCTCTTAAACGGTTTAGAATTAGCGGACTCTATCACCCTTGATTTCCACAAACATTTCTTCCAAACAATTTCCTGTGGAGCATTCTTACTCAAAGATGAACAAAATTATCGCTTTATTGATTACAAGGCGGATTACCTCAATTCGGAATATGATGAACAACACGGAGTACCTAATTTAGTCGCAAAATCACTACAAACTACTCGCCGTTTTGATGCGCTTAAATTATGGTTCACAGTGGAAGCCTTAGGGGAAGAACTATACGGCTCAATGATCGATCACGGTATCAATTTAACTCGTGAAGTAGCCGACTATATCAAACAGAGCAATGGCTTGGAGCTCTTAGTTGAGCCACAATTTGCCTCCGTGCTATTCCGTGTTGTGCCACCAAGTTACCCGAGTGAATGGCTAGACAGCCTTAATCAAAATGTAGCGGACGAACTCTTCGCACGTGGAGAAGCCAATATCGGTGTAACCAAAGTGGGGAATATACAAGCACTGAAAATGACAACGCTCAGCCCGATTGTCACCTTAGATAATATCAAAGCATTACTAAACCAAGTACAAGATGAAACAAAACGAATCAAAGAGACTATTGCAAAAGGGGAATATACTCCAGCAATTGACTAAGATTCAAATAAAAGGGATAAAAAAAGTGCGGTTGAAAAAACAATTAAATTTTCAACCGCACTTTGATCTGCAACCCAAAACCTGGACACCCAATTTAAGGTGCAGATGATGTCCTATTCTTATCAATTTCGTTTAAAAATTATCAAACTTGTCACCGAGTAGAATTTGGACATTCGAGAGGTAGCTAAACTTCATAAAATCTTCCATTCGCTCGTCATTTATTGGCTAAAAACATTTCGGGAAAGAGGGCTTGATGGCGTAAAATCTCGTTATACAACCCCTTAAACACCGAAAATAGTGAAGCCAAAGATGAAAAAGAAAGAGATTGAAATCCCTGAACCAACAGACTTTTCCCCAAAAGCGTTTAAAAAGCGACAACGAGAACCCGCCTTGGCTTGTGCGGAGATTGCTTACCTAAAGGAGTTGGAGGCGCTAGACCGTCAAAAACAACGACAGAAAAAAGAAAAATCATTGAAAGATTAAGGCCAAATTCATTGTTGCTGTATAAAAAGAACAGAAAGCGGAATGGCTACCGCCCAATGACATTTAAGTTACGCCAAATGGGTTTCCATTTGAATCATAAAACGGTGTTAAAGCTGATGAATGAGTTAGGAATTCATTCCATTTTGCGCAAGAAAAAACACGGGAAACGAGGGAAAACATCACATATTGCACCGAATGTGCTGAATCGTGATTTTACCGCAAAGGCACTCAATCAAAAATGGGTAACGGATGTCACCGAATTTCACGTTGAGCAAGAAAAACTCTATTTTTCACCGTTGATGGACTTGGCTAATCGAGAAATTATTGCTTATCGTTTTGCAACACGCCCTAAGTTTTCACCGGTGAAATCCAGGTTAGACCAAGGGCTTAGCCGACTTAAAGCGACAGAATGCCCGATTATTCACAGCAACCAAGGTGTATTGTATGGCACGCAGGAATGGGTAAAAATGTTAGAGGGTAAAGCGGTGCAAAGCATGAGTCGCCGAGGAAATGGCTACGATAATGCGGTGATTGAAAGTTTTTTTTGCGATATTAAAATCTGAATGCTTTTACTCACGCACTTATACTTCAATCGCTGAATTGCAGGCAGAAATTGAAGAATATTTGGTGTATTACAACGAAAAACGAATTAAACTCGATTTAAAGGGATTGAGCTCGGTACAATACCGAGCTCAATATTTAAGTTAATAACCATCTAACTTTTTGGGGGGCAGATCATTTTTTAATCCCGCACCATACTAAAACAGTGCAACGTAATGAGCATATTCTCCAAATGAGAAATAAGTAAGAAATGAGACAAGAGTCTCCCATTGTTAATGGATAGATTGCTAGTTATTTTTCTTGATAAATAAAAAAATCCCCTAAACCTTTCGATTCAGGGGATTCCTTTAATTTGAACCTGGCGGTGCC
>NZ_MLHJ01000023.1 GCF_001998965.1 Rodentibacter rarus | reverse complement strand
AAAATTTTGCGAATTTATAGATTGATAAGGAAATAAACAAAGATGCACCCAACCCTATTTTTAGTGTATTTAATGCCAATAAGAAACTTCTCGAAAGTCTTTCCAAGCTTATTGATACCTTACTAGAAACAGACCTTACCCAACCCCTTGCAACCCTTATAAAACACGAAATTGCGTTAAGACTTTTTCACTCGCATCCTGAATTGGTTAAGTTACTCAAAGATGGAACAACAACACATAAAATCCTTGAGGTTATGGCTTGGATAAAACAAAATCCACAAGAAAAAAATACGCTTGCCAGCCTTGCTGAACGGACATTGATGAGTGCCTCATCATTCCGTCAACATTTCCGAATTATTGCAGGAATTAGTCCGATGCAATTCCAAAAACAAATCCGCTTACAACAAGCGAGGATGCTTATTTTACAGGAAAAATATGCTATTGCTGAGGCGGCTAATTTAGTCGGTTATGAAAGCATTTCACAGTTTTCCCGTGAATATAAACGATTTTTTGGTATCACCGCAAAGAAAGATAGGCAGGAACAAAGGAATGAAGATAAATTAGAGCCATCTAGGAATAATAAGGAATAAAATACAAACGAAATTCTCCATGACACAAACACACACAACCGCATAAATTTATGCGAAATCAAGTGTTCAAAGAGGAATAGTCCCTAAATGTTTAAATTTCTACCGAAATAAATATATTGGATAGTAGGCAACATGTTTGAGCATTTTTACATTGCTCAGTACGAATAACACATGATTAGCTATTAAATTAACGGTTAACACGCTTTTAGACAGAGTAAGCCAAACTACAAATAAAAAAAGCTCGCAAAATGCGAGCTTTTTATTTTTTAATAGTTACTCCGCAGAAGTTTCTGCAACTTCTGGGCGATCAACTAATTCAATGTAAGCCATTGGTGCATTATCACCTGCACGGAAACCACATTTTAAGATACGGGTATAACCACCCGGGCGTTTAGCAAAACGTGGTCCTAATTCATTGAATAATTTTGCAACAGTTTCAATGTTACGGGTACGAGCGAATGCTAAACGACGGTTTGCAACGCTGTCTTCTTTTGCTAATGTAATTAACGGCTCAACTACACGACGTAATTCTTTAGCTTTAGGCAAAGTTGTCTTGATAATCTCGTGACTAACTAAAGCACTTGCTAAATTGCGGAACATCGCTTGGCGATGACTGCTATTACGGTTTAGTTGACGACCACTCTTACGATGTCGCATGATCTTATCCTTCTCAGAAAAATCTTAACCTATGACCAAATTAATCTTCAGCAATACTTGCTGGTGGCCAATTTTCAAGGCGCATACCAAGTGACAAACCGCGTGAAGCGAGTACATCTTTAATTTCAGTAAGAGATTTCTTACCGAGATTAGGGGTTTTTAATAACTCAACTTCTGTACGCTGTACTAAGTCACCGATATAGTGAATTGTTTCTGCTTTTAAACAATTAGCAGAACGAACTGTCAACTCTAAATCATCAACAGGACGCAATAAAATCGGATCAAACTCCGGTTTTTCTTCCTTAATTTCAGGTTGACGAACATCACGCAAATCAACGAATGCATCAAGTTGCTCTGCTAAGATTGTTGCTGCACGGCGAATTGCTTCTTCAGGATCCAAGGTACCATTTGTTTCTAGTTCAATAACTAGCTTATCTAGGTCTGTTCTTTGTTCAACACGAGCGGCTTCGACATTATAAGAAATGCGATCAACCGGACTATAACAGGCATCAACAAGTAAACGACCTATTGGGCGCTCATCTGCTTGAGCACGAGCTGAAGCAGGAACATACCCTCTACCACGTTGCACACGAATGCGCATACTAATGGATGCATTCTCATCAGTTAGGTGGCAAATCACATGATCCGGGTTCACAATTTCAACATCACCATCATGAGTAATGTCTGCTGCAACAACAGGGCCAATTCCAGATTTATTTAGTGTCAGAATAACATCATCTTTATTCTGTACTTTAACCCCTAGACCTTTAAGGTTCAAAAGTACCTCAAGAATATCTTCTTGAACGCCTTCCTTACTACTATATTCGTGCAATACACCGTCAATCTCAACTTCAGTAACAGCACAACCTGGCATTGAAGATAAAAGGATACGACGTAATGCATTTCCTAGAGTATGACCAAAACCTCGTTCTAACGGTTCAAGGATCACCTTAGCATGCGTTGTGCTAATCTGCTCAATATCAACTAAGTGTGGTTTTAAAAATTCTGTAACAGAACCCTGCATTTTATCCTCTCTTTGCTTTTAAGCTTAACTATTATTTGGAGTAAAGCTCAACGATCAGATGTTCATTAATATCTGCCGATAAATCGGAACGCTCAGGAATACGCTTAAATACTCCTTCCATTTTAACAGCATCAACTTCTAACCAAGTTGGTTTTTCTCTTTGTTCTGCCAATTCTAACGATGCTTTAATACGAGCTTGTTTTTTAGATTTCTCACGAACAGCAACAACATCATTAACTGAAACTTGGAAAGATGGAATATTCACAACACGACCATTTACAACAATTGCTTTGTGACTCACCAATTGACGAGCCTCCGCACGCGTTGCTGCAAATCCCATACGATAAACAACGTTATCCAATCTACCTTCTAGTAACACTAATAGGTTTTCACCCGTGTTACCTTTTAAACGGTTTGCTTCTTTATAGTAGTTACGGAACTGACGCTCTAAAATACCATAAATACGGCGAACTTTTTGTTTCTCACGTAACTGACTACCATAGTCAGATAAACGCGGTTTACGAGCACCATGTTGACCCGGTGCTGTATCAATTTTACATTTTGAATCAATCGCACGCACGCCTGATTTGAGGAACAAATCAGTACCTTCACGACGGCTGAGCTTGAGTTTAGGACCCAAATATCTTGCCATTTTCTTTCTCCAACTATCCTAAGTACGTCATTAAACACGACGTTTTTTCGGTGGACGACAACCGTTATGAGGAATCGGAGTCACATCAGTAATATTCGTAATACGGAAACCCGCAGCATTTAATGCACGAATTGTTGATTCACGACCCGGTCCCGGACCTTTAACCATAACTTCCAAGTTCTTTAAGCCGAATTCTTTAACGATCTCAGCGCAACGTTCAGCAGCAACTTGTGCAGCAAACGGAGTAGATTTACGAGAACCACGGAAACCTGAACCGCCAGCAGTTGCCCATGCTAGGGCATTACCTTGACGATCAGTAATGGTAACGATTGTATTATTGAAAGACGCATGAATATGTGCAACGCCATCTACAACTTGTTTTTTTACACGTTTACGTGTACGAACTGGTGTTTTAGCCATTATTTACCCCGACTATTTTTTGATCGGCTTACGAGGACCCTTACGGGTACGCGCATTCGTTTTAGTACGTTGACCACGCACCGGTAAACTACGACGATGACGTAAACCACGGTAACAACCTAAGTCTAAAAGACGTTTGATGTTTAGTGTTACTTCACGACGTAAGTCACCCTCAACGGTAAATTTACCAACTTCGTCACGCAGTTTGTCAATCTGCTCTTCAGACAATTCTCTGATCTTAACATCTTCAGCAATACCCGCAGCAGAACAAATAGCCTTTGAACGAGTTTTACCAATACCGTAAATTGCAGTTAAAGCGATTACAGCGTGTTTATGATCAGGAATGTTAATGCCTGCAATACGGGCCACTATGCACTCCTATTTCTAAAATTAATTGGTATTCTGATCATGAAAAGCCCGTTTCAGGATACTCAAACAGAATACCAAGGACATAAATGAGCTGAGCAGTATAACTGCCCAACCGGTTCTTTGCAAGAAAATTATCAATTAACCCTGACGTTGTTTATGTTTAGGGTCACTACACAATACGCGTACAACGCCTTCACGTTTAACAATTTTACAGTTACGACACATTTTCTTTACGGAAGCACGAACTTTCATTGCTTATCCTTTTTATGTTAATTGGACAATTACTGCCCGAAACCTTTAAGGTTTGCTTTTTTCAGTGCTGATTCATATTGAGACGACATTAAGTGACTCTGAACTTGCACAATGAAATCCATAATTACAACGACAACGATTAGCAGTGATGTTCCACCAAAGTAGAATTTAACATCCCAAGCCGATGTCATAATATAAGGAACCAAACATACAAACGTTACATAAAGCCCACCAATCAAAGTTAAACGGGTCATTACTTTATCAATGTAACGAGATGTCTGTTCACCTGGTCTGATACCTGGGATAAACGCACCAGATTTCTTTAAATTATCTGCTGTATCACGAGGATTATATTGCATTCCCGTATAGAAAAAACTGAAGAAAATGATTGCAATTGCATAAACGAGCAAATAAAGAGGCTGACCAGGATTCAACAGCATAGATAAATTATTTAGCCACTCAAATTTATCATTTTGACCAAACCATTGTGTTAATGTGGCAGGAAACAAGATAATGCTTGATGCAAAGATTGCTGGCATTACATTTGCCATGTTAACCTTTAATGGTAGGTGTGTTGAATGTCCTCCTAAGATCTGACGACCTTGTTGACGTTTAGCATATTCAATACGAATTCTGCGTTGTCCTCTCTCTACAAAAACAACAAAATAAGTCACCGCAAAAACAATTGCTGCAATTAGTAGAAGAACTAATGGATGCATTTGCCCTTGACGTGCTTGCTCAATTGTTTGCAAAATAGCTGAAGGTAAACCAGCCACGATACCACCGAAAACTAGAATTGAAATACCATTACCAATTCCTCTTTCAGTAATTTGTTCGCCTAACCACATCAAAAATATGGTTCCAGTAACTAAACTTACTACCGAAGTAAAATAGAAACTAAATCCCACATTAGGAACTAGTCCCGGTAACATATTTGGTAAACCTGTAGAAATTGCAACAGCTTGAATTGTCGCAAAAACTACCGTTGCATAACGAGTATACTTGGTAATTTTTCTCTGACCTGCTGCCCCTTCTTTCTTTAATTCAGCTAAGGCAGGAGAAACTGTTGCTAACAATTGAATTACGATAGATGCCGAAATATACGGCATAATACCTAACGCAAGAATTGAAGCTCTACTTAATGCACCACCGGAAAACATGTTAAACATATCAATGATGGTGCCCTTTTGTTGTTCAACTAATTGAGCCAACACGGCCGCATCAATACCAGGAACCGGAATAAACGAACCAATACGATATACAATAAGTGCACCTAAAACAAAAAGTAATCGGTTTCTTAGTTCACTTTTACCACTATTGGTACTTCTAGCTTGATAACCTGGTTGTTTAGCCATTTGCTAATTATTCCTCAACTGAACCGCCAGCAGCTTCAATCGCTACTTTTGCGCCTTTAGTCACACGTAAACCACGAACAGTGACAGGAGATTTCACTTCACCAGCTAAGATCACTTTAGCGAATTGAATATCTTTGGTTAAAACATTTGCAGCTTTTAATGTATCTAAAGTTACTACGTTACCTTCTACTTTAGCTAACTCATTTAAACGAACTTCTGCGGTTACAGCAGCTTTCATTGAAGTGAAGCCAAATTTTGGTAAACGACGGTATAATGGCATTTGTCCACCTTCAAAACCACGACGAACTCCGCCACCAGTACGAGATTTCTGACCTTTATGACCTCGACCACCAGTCTTGCCTAGACCAGAACCAATACCACGACCAAGGCGTTTAGCACTATGCTTTGCACCTTCAGCCGGAGATAGAGTATTTAAACGCATCTCTTACCCCTCCACTTTAACCATGTATGAAACTTGGTTAATCATACCACGTACTGCAGGTGTATCAATTAACTCAACAGTATGGTGCATATGGCGAAGACCGAGACCACGTAAGGTAGCTTTGTGCTTTGGTAAACGAGCAATTGCGCTACGAACTTGTGTTACTTTAATAGTTTTAGCCATTATTAATTACCCCAAAATTTCATCAACGGTTTTACCACGTTTCGCAGCAACCATTTCCGGTGATTTCATATTTGCTAATGCATCAATCGTTGCACGAACAACATTAATTGGGTTGGTTGAGCCATACGCTTTAGAAAGCACATTGCGTACACCCGCAACTTCTAATACTGCACGCATTGCACCACCTGCAATGATACCGGTACCTTCACTAGCCGGTTGCATAAACACTCGCGAACCAGTATGAACACCTTTAACCGGATGTTGTAAAGTACCTTCATTTAAAGCGACATTAATCATATTACGACGTGCTTTTTCCATCGCTTTTTGGATCGCTGCTGGAACTTCGCGAGCTTTACCATAACCAAAACCAACACGACCGTTACCATCACCTACTACAGTTAATGCAGTAAAGCTCATAATACGACCGCCTTTTACAGTTTTTGATACTCGGTTTACTGCGATTAGCTTCTCTTGCAGTTCACCAGCTTGTTTTTCGATGTTTGACATCTCAATTTACCTCATTAGAACTGTAGACCAGCTTCACGAGCAGCATCCGCTAAAGTTTGGACGCGACCATGATACTTAAAACCGGAACGATCAAAGGCAACAGCTTGTACGCCTTTTGCTAAAGCACGTTCTGCAACAGCTTTACCCACTACCGCAGCGGCATCTTTGTTACCGGTATATTTTACTTGCTCACGAATTGCTTTCTCAACAGTTGAAGCAGCGGCAAGCACTTCTGAACCGTTTGGTGCAATAACTTGTGCATAAATATGACGTGGAGTACGATGAACTACCAAACGAGTTGCACCTTGCTCTTTCATCATATGACGTGCACGAGCTGCACGACGGATACGAGCTGATTTCTTATCCATAGCGTTACCTTAATTATTTCTTCTTAGCCTCTTTGATACGCACCACTTCATCAGCGTAACGTACACCTTTACCTTTGTAAGGTTCAGGACGGCGATAAGCACGAATATCTGCTGCAACTTGACCAATTAACTGTTTATCTGCGCCTTTCAATACTATTTCCGTCTGAGAAGGACACTCAGCAGTAATACCCACAGGCAAAGTGTGCTCTACCGGGTGAGAATAGCCCAGACTTAATGCAACAACATTACCTTTAAGTTGAGCCCTGTAACCCACACCCACCAATACTAATTTCTTAGTGAAGCCTTCAGTAACACCGATAACCATTGCATTTACTAATGCACGAGCCGTACCAGATTGAGCATTGCCCTCAACAAATCCCTCACGTGGAGAGAA
This sequence comes from Rodentibacter rarus, assembly GCF_001998965.1. Lineage (GTDB taxonomy): Bacteria > Pseudomonadota > Gammaproteobacteria > Enterobacterales > Pasteurellaceae > Rodentibacter > Rodentibacter rarus. Next base: position 9,689 of record NZ_MLHJ01000023.1, on the reverse strand, counting down.
AGTTAATTGACCATTATCTTGTTTAACTTCAACTGAATTATGAATTTTGCGAGATAACTCGCCATTTTTACCTTTTACTGTTAATAGCTGACCGTCAAGTTTAACCTCAACACCGGCAGGAATATTAACAGGTGCTTTTGCAACACGAGACATTTTCCTACCTCTCTATTAAGCTACGTAACAGATGATCTCACCGCCTAAACCAGCTTGACGAGCTGCACGGTCAGTCATAACACCTTTAGATGTAGAAACAACAGCAACACCTAAACCACCCATAACTTTTGGTAATTCGTCTTTACGTTTATAAATACGAAGACCAGGGCGACTTACACGTTGGATACTTTCTACAACCGGTTTACCTTGAAAATACTTTAATGTGATTTCCAATTCAGGTTTTGCACCTTCTAAAACTTTAACGCTTTCGATATAACCTTCAGCAGCTAATACATTGGCGATTGCCACTTTTAGCTTGGATGAAGGCATACTGATCGCAACTTTGTTCGCAGCCTGACCGTTACGAATGCGGGTCAACATATCTGCGATTGGATCTTGCATACTCATAGTGCTTTTTCTCCGATTCCAAAATAAAGTGGTATATTACCAACTCGCTTTTTTAAGGCCAGGGATTTCACCGCGCATTGCAGCTTCACGAACCTTAATACGGCTTAAACCAAACTTACGAAGAACGCCATGAGGACGTCCAGTTTGGCGACAACGGTTACGTTGACGAGATGGACTAGAATCACGTGGTAAAGATTGTAACTTTAACACCGCATTCCAACGATCTTCGTCAGAGGCATTGACATCAGAAATAATTTTCTTCAATTCTACACGTTTAGCGTAGAATTTCTCAGCCAATTTAACGCGTTTTACATCGCGTGCTTTCATTGATTGTTTAGCCATGATAACCTGCCTTATTTACGGAATGGGAAATTAAAGGCAGCAAGTAGTGCTTGACCTTCTTCATCATTCTTAGCAGTGGTTGTGATAGTGATATCTAAACCACGTACACGATCTACTTTATCGTAGTCGATTTCAGGGAAGATGATTTGTTCACGCACACCCATGCTGTAGTTGCCACGACCATCAAATGATTTCGCACTTAAACCGCGGAAGTCACGGATACGTGGAACAGCAATTGTAATTAAACGTTCAAAGAACTCCCACATACGCTCACCACGTAGTGTCACTTTACAACCGATTGGATACCCCTGACGGATTTTAAAGCCTGCAACAGATTTGCGAGCTTTGGTTACTAAAGGTTTTTGACCGCTAATTGCTGTTAAATCCGCTACTGCGTTGTCTAGCAATTTTTTATCGGTCAATGCTTCACCCACCCCCATATTCAGGGTAATCTTTTCGATTCGTGGGACTTGCATGACAGATTTGTAGCCGAATTTATTTTTTAATTCGTTTACTACTTGCTCTCTGTAGTAATCATGCAGTTTCGCCATCGCATTACTCCAGTTTATTAGATAATTTCATTGTTAGATTTAAAGAAACGGACTTTTTTACCTTCTTCAAATCTAAAACCTACACGGTCAGCTTTATTCGTTTTCGGATTGAAAATTGCAACATTTGAAGCATCAATTGCTGCTTCTTTTTTCACTAAACCACCCTCTTTTCCTAATGCAGGAACTGGCTTTTCATGTTTAGTGATAATGTTGATACCCTCAACAAACACTTTACCGTTTGGTAACACTTTAGTTACCTTGCCACGCTTGCCTTTATCTTTACCAGCAAGCACAATTACTTCATCGTTTTGACGAATTTTTGCAGCCATTTGTCACTTCTCCTTACAGTACTTCTGGTGCCAAAGAAATGATCTTCATAAACTTCTCAGAACGAAGTTCACGAGTCACCGGTCCAAAAATACGAGTACCGATTGGTTGCTCTGTGTTATTGTTTAAAATGACACAGGCATTACCATCGAAGCGAATGACTGATCCATCTGGGCGACGAACACCCTTCTTGGTGCGCACAACAACTGCTTTCAATACATCACCTTTTTTCACTTTACCGCGTGGAATTGCTTCTTTTACAGTAATTTTGATGATGTCACCAACAGCAGCATAACGACGGTGCGATCCACCTAGAACCTTGATACACATTACACTGCGAGCGCCTGAGTTATCAGCAACATCCAGCATAGTCTGTTCTTGGATCATATTAGTGCTCCGTTAAGTTTAAAAAACACCCTTTTCGGGACGAACCTACTTACACATCACAATAAACGTGTAAGAGGTGGCGGAATATAGCATAAAGCACTAGTCGAATCAATAGGATTTTATGTAATGAAAAGAAAATAGAGGGAGATCTTTTTATAATGCGACTTGAGGAAAATATTGTTCTGTAATAGAGACCAAATCCATTAAAGAAATTAACCGTAGTTGGCTTTCTTTTGGCAAAAGTGCGGTTAAATTTCTCGCTAAAATATCCGTTTCAAGAACAAAACATTGTCCTTTACAGCATACAAAATACTGGGGATATTTAACCGCAAGCAAAACCCCATCCTGCCAAAGCACCACCGCATCATTTTCTGTTACACTCGCAAGAAGATCGACCAATTCATCACAACCATACTGTGCCTGAGAAAAACAATAGAGCATACTTTCCCTCTTTAAAACGTGAATACTTTCTCTGCTTGATGTAATTTTGTCATCAGCAAAGTGCGGTCAATTTTTTCTACGGATAAAATGAAACTATCTTTATCTATTTTTAATTTTTCAAGGGAATTTTGACAAACAAAACGTTGTTCAATGCCGTACAAATCTAATAATTTAAATGTGCGAATAAAATCTTTTTGTAATAACCATTCCGGCTGTTGTCCATCCAACAGATTAAACACTCCATCATCAATAAAAAATACGCCCATTTCGTCTTCCTCACAAAATGCGGTTGCCGCTAATAATGCATCTAACCCTTCCCTTGCAACAGAAGATCCATGGGGTGCAGTGCGGAATAAAAAAGCCATTTTCATAGAGTGATAAGCCTATCTGATTTTAATACTGCCGCCATAAATTCCCCCAAACCGGCCATCACAAAGCCCTCTGCCAGATTATTATCTTCACTCGCCTTTGCGGTCATATTATCCACAACACCACGACGTTGTGAGGCTGCCACACATAGATGCAAAGGGATGTCATTCTGCTTTGAAAAACGTTGCCAGTATTGCTGTAAATGGGTTTCATCATTTGCAGGATAAACAAACGCATTACCATTGCTCACCCCTTCTTGAAAAAAAAATATTTGTGTAATGGTATGCCCTTTCTTAACTAATGCTTCTGCAAATTGATAGGCAAGATAAGCCCCTTGTTTACCATAAATCGGACTTTTTACTGCAAGCACATAGTTCATTATTCTTGATCTTGTTTAATTTGACGAATGTAAAGGTAAACGGTATGACGGGAAATATTTAAACGCTCTGCCACTAAATTAATTGCATCTTTAATATCAAAAATCCCTTTTTCATATAAGGAAATGACAATTTGACGATTTTTATTATTATTCGCAACCATACGATCCATATTCACTTCTTCAATCGTTTTCTCAATGGTTTGCGCAACCAAATCCTCCACCGAGCTGGCAAAATTTACAGAGGATGTTTCTTCTACCTCAATGGTGGGCATAAAAGAGTGAATAAATTGTGAAATAGGCACGTCAAGATTAATGTTAATACATAATAATCCTATCATTTGTTGATTTTTGTTACGAATAGCGATCGTCACCGATTTCATCAGAACATTCCCCTTTGCCCTTGTAAAATAGGGCTGAGAAACACTTTCACTTTGCATATTACGCAATGAACGCAATGCCCGATCCGTAATCGGTGAGCCCACTTGACGGTTGGTATTATGTCCGTTTGCAATGCAAATGGCAGAGTGTTCAATATCTTCTAAAGAATGCAAAACAATCTCACAATGCTCGCCGATGAGCGCACTAACCCCATCGACCACCGCTTTGTAAGAATTTAAAATCGTGCGATCTTCATCAGTGAAAACCTGTTTGTTATATAACATAAGCGAGCCTAATCTACACTAAAAATGACCGCACTTTATGTGCCACAACGCCAATAATAAAGCACAAGCAAAGGCTTGTGCTTCCATCAAAATTATCCATTATTTTGCTTTTGGATTCACATCTAACACTTCAACATCAAAATACAGTGTTGCATTAGGTGGAATTGATGCGCCTGCACCTTGTTTACCATAAGCCAATTCCGGTGGAAGAACTAATTCAATTTTTCCGCCTTTTTTCACCAGTTGAAGCCCCTCTGTCCAGCCTTTCACCACCTGATCTAAACGAAACTCTGCCGGTTGACCACGCCCAACGGAACTATCGAAAACTTCACCGTTTGGTAGCTTACCGGTGTAATGCACTTTCACCGTATCCGTTGGCTTAATCACCTCACCTTTTCCTGCTTCAACAATGCGATATAACAAACCGGATTTCGTGGTTTTCACGCCCTCTTTTTTGGCAAATTCAGCACGGTATTTATCCCCTTCCTCTTGTGCCTTTTGTGAGATTTCTTTCATTTTTGCTTGTTCGCGAGCCATCACTTTTTGTTGAAACAGCTCTAATGTTTGGCTCAGCTCACCAATTTTTTGTTCGGTAAATTTACCTTTCAATACATCTTCTACCGCTTTATTTACCTGCGCTTCATTTAATTTAATTTCGCCTTGCTCTGCCATGATTTTTGCTTGCGTCATGGAATAAGCCACTAAGGCATAAGAAACCTCATCGTTAAACTTTGTATCCGTCTTTTCATCTGCAAAAACTGTGCCGGAAACCACCGCACTTATCATTAATGCAGCAAATGACATTTTTTGAATTTTTAACATGATTATTAATCCCTTATAATAGAAAAGTGCCGGATAGATTAAATCGGATTTAAGCTATTCTCAACTTTTTTTTAAAATTTAGAGAAAAATTATGCAAATTCAACAAATGTTAGAAAATCGTATTACCGAGCTTGAAACAAAAGTGGCATTTCAAGAACAATTGTTAGAAGAACTTAATCAAGCATTGGTTCAACAGCAATTTGATATGGATAGAATACAGCTACAATTACGCTATATGGCGAATAAATTAAAAGATTTCCAACCCTCAAATATTGCCAGCCAAGCAGAAGAAACCCCTCCACCGCATTACTAAAAAAATGGATAATCATTGCTGATTATCCATTTTTGTCTGCGATTATTTCACCACGCTAAACGGCAAATCTTGATAAATCTTTCCCATAATTTGGATTTGAAATTTATATTTACCCAGAGGATCGGTTTCATCAAAGTGCCAACATCTGACTAATCGCTCCCCTTGTGCCGAGCTCTCCAATGTACTGCGAATCACATTCACTTTCCCATTTTGTGAGGTTGAAATTTGTGAGCCTTTTGCCATAACCTGTTGTTTTGCCGGTGCGTTTAAGGTTTCAATCGTGCTCACCGTTTCAGAAAACCGACCTTTTGCTACCCAACAAAGTCGAAGGTTGGATTGACTACGCGATAATACAGTTGTGTTGAGATCGGTAAAGGGTTCCGTTGAAGTATCAAACACAGAAAGATAAATTTCTGGTGATGCCGTGTTCTTTTGATGATGAGCTATTTTAGCTTCTGCGGCATTTACCGCCCCAAATAGCATTGTTGCAATCGAAACCAAAGCGAGTGTTTTCTTCATTTCTTTTCCTTTCAATTAATAAAAATAACCTAAACATTGTTCACAAACCCGTATACCCGCCTGTTCACCCGACAGGGAGGAAAGCCAAGGTTCAAAAAACGGGGTTTTTGTGACCATACTTTATTGCACAATCATTATTCCAATGCATCCCATATCCGCAAGCATAAGATTTGAAGCGCCAAAAATAAACGGATAGGTATTGGAAGATGACTGATCAAAACGTACCAAAATTTGCGTTTTTCCTTTCACCCATACGGTATCCTTCCAAGCCAATTCGTGATCTTTCGGCACGCCATTAACATCACTTTCCACAATAAATTTCGCCCCTTGAAGGGTAAACCCGACAGGTAAAGAACTCGTCAGAATCCAACGTTCAACTGCGCCTTTTTTTGCGACCACATCTACACGGCGTGGATCAAAACGTTGTTGGTTAATTAAACCATTTGTCACATCCAAAACAAATGTGCGCTCCCGCTCAACTTTTGCATTTAGCATAGATGCGGCATCCGTTTCAAAATGCACATCCATTTTTTGTGCAAAAGCGGAAAAATCTCCTTGGGGGCGTAATTCCAACACGGTATTTTCCATTAACCCGCCATCAGCGGAAAAAATCTGCTTCACTTTGTCAAAGATACCCCGTTTATGCCCGGAAATAAGCGAAACATTGCCCCCTTCACTTAAATTAACTAAGATTTCCGTCCGTTCACCGGGGGCTAAAATAAAGGATTTCACCACGTTCCCTTGTGGAAGAAAGCCTAAGTCTTTTGCAATCACTGCGATATCTTGATCGTTATCCAAACGTAATTCATAGGCTCGCGCCAAAGAGGCATTAAGTAAACGCAATCTCACCCACCCTCGAGGCACATCTAAGTAAGGTGCTTCCAAGCCATTAACCAATAGACGATTGCCCACAAAGTGCGGTTGATTTTGTTTGAATAATTGCAGCCCTTCACGATTAAATTCCATATCCTGTAAAATCAACGGAATATCATCCACCCCATATTTACGGGGCAGGACTGATTTAACACTTTGCTCATCTTCAATCAACCACATTCCCACCAAGCCACGATAGGTTTGATAAGCAGAATTAGCTAATGTCGCAGAACGATACCAACAAGTGGCAGCCGGTTGATCAATCGGCACAATCGGTGCCCAAGATTCCCCCTTTTTAAGCACTCGGGCTGCACCGCCAAACAACTCACCGGATGCCTGTAAACCTTGGATAGAAAGGGAAACGTGTTGAGGTAAATTATTATGGTAATTGAGTTTTGCAAAACTGCCCGATTTAATTTTGATTGTCGGTCCTAAATAATTCCCGTTAAAACCCCACACACTCACTTGATGTTCGCCGTCTAGCTTATATCCGGCTTCTTCCATCGTCAGAATTATCGGGCGACCACGGCGCACTTCAACCAATGGAGGCACGACCAATTTAGGTCGTGTTGCGGCAATTAAAGGCATTGGCACAGAAAAAAGTGCGGTGGAAATTGCACTTGTTTTTAGTAGCTGTCGGCGGGAAAGTTTAAGCATTTGAACTTTCCTTATTTTGATGAGATTGCATAATTTCCGCATCCAATTCGGCAATACGCTTTTCCATCAAATCGTGGCAATATGTGGCTAAATCACGCACGGTTTCTTTGGTATAACCGCTCGTATCAATCGGCGCCATCATTTCACAAATGACCTTACCATTATCCCAACGATTGAGATCGATTTTATTATGTGTGGTTGAACACACCACAGGAACAATCGGTACACCGGCGGCAACTGCGGCATAAAACGCACCAGTTTTAAAAGGCAACAAACCTCGTCCACGACTTCGCGTGCCTTCCGGAAACATCCAAATAGAAAGGTTATCCTTATTAATGCGTTCTGCGAGTTGGGTCATGGTGCTATGGGCTTTAGAACGATTTTCCCGATCCAAAAAAACATTCCCCGTCACCCAATACAAAATACCGAAAAAGGGTATCCAAATCAGGCTTTTCTTCCCCACACTCACCGTACGAGGTAACACCATATAAGAAATCGTCACCATATCGTAGTTATTTTGGTGATTACCAATATAAATCGCCCGCCCAAAACTTGCTTTATTTTCAGGGAAACGATGTTCCACTTGTAAACCCAAAAGCGGATATAAACGCCCAAACCATCGCGCCATCACGCCCACATTACTGGGATTTTTAAAGCGGATAAAAGAATAGATCGTGCCAAGGACACAAATTAAAATACAACACACCACCACAACGAGAATTCGAGCCAGTTTTAACATATCAATACCTATGAGAAAATTTCGCAAAAGTATAGCAAATTAGAAGGAATTTTGTGCTAATCTAGACAAAAATTTACGGAAATTCTATGAAAAAGACCTATTTCATTTCAGATCTTCACCTCAGCGAAACACAACCGGAATTGACCGCACTTTTCCTCGACTTTATGCAAAATCTCGCCCCTACGGCAGAGGCGGTTTATATTCTCGGTGATTTATTTGATTTTTGGATTGGTGATGACGAACAATCCTCCCTAATCACTCAAGTGAAAAATGCGATTAAACAGATCACCGCACAAGGCGTTGCTTGTTATTTCATCCATGGCAACCGTGATTTCCTGATTGGAAAACGCTTTGCAAAAGAAACCGGAATGACCTTGCTGCCTGATTATCACATAATTAATCTTTACGGTGTGCCCACCCTGCTTTGCCACGGCGACACCCTGTGTATTGATGATGTGAAATACCAACAATTTCGACAAAAAGTCCATCAAAAATGGCGACAATGGCTCTTTCTCCATTTCCCCCTAAAAGTGCGGTTAAAAATTGCAGAGAAAATTCGGGCAAAAAGCCGAAAAGATAAAGCACACAAAGCCGATGAAATGATGGATGTCAATCTTCCGTTCACTTTAACCAAAATGCAGCAATGCAATGTTCCCCTCTTAATTCACGGGCATACCCACCGTGAAGCGATTCATCACTATGAGGATAAACAACGCATCGTACTGGGCGATTGGCGAACCGATTATGCGTCAATTCTCGTGGCAGAAGAAAATGGGGAGATGGGTTTCCTAAAATAGCCTCATTCCGTGTGGAAAGATTCAAATAATCTTTTCACACTTATAACTTTTTCATCTATCAAATAGCCTTTATTTCTTTCCAAAACCCAAACGACTCACGTAGTATCAATCTGCAAATGATTTTTACGATAGGAGTTTTTTATGTCTCAATTTACCATCCACACCATTGAAACCGCCCCTGATGCCGCCAAAGAAGCCTTAACTGCGGTAAAAAATGTCAATGGATTTATTCCCAATTTAATTGGCGTGTTAGCCAACGCCCCCACCGCCTTAGAAACCTACCGCACCGTAGGCGGCATTAACGGTAGAAATAGCCTTACCGCCACAGAACGCGAGGTGGTACAAATTACCGCTGCTGTGGTAAACGGTTGTGGTTTCTGCGTGGCAGGGCATACGAAAATTGCCTTGAAAGTATTAAAGTTAGAAGAAGAGCTGGTGAATCAAATTCGTGCTACCGCACGCATTGAAAGCGATGAAAAACTGGACACCCTCGCCCGTTTTACCCTTGCTGTCATATTGCAAAAAGCGAAGCTTACCCAAGCACAACTCCAAACCTTTTTTGATGCGGGCTATACACAAGAAAATGCCATTGATGTCATCCTTGGAGTGAGCCTCGCCACATTATGTAACTATGTTAATAATATTGCAGAAACCCCAATCAATCCTGAATTACAACCTTTCGCCTAATTTCCTTCCCCGATGGCAAAGTCTTCTCTTTGCCATTTTTTATGGCGAAATCAAAGTACAAATGGATTTTTCCCATACCTTCTTCCACCATTGCGTGTAATCGGGCGATCTATATGGGAACTTGGTTTTATTTTTGGGCGAATTCTATCTCTATGCCTATCGCCATTTATTAAAAGAAGACTATCAAATTTAAACAAAAGTGCGGTCAAAAAGAACGGTATTATGCAGCAGTTGCACAACGTTGTTTTTTGTTATCTTGTAGG
>NZ_MLHJ01000022.1 GCF_001998965.1 Rodentibacter rarus | reverse complement strand
CGTGTGTCCGTTATAAAATATAAGTGGATAGACTGCGTATGAGCCTACAAAAATAAAATTTGTGCAACAACTACATAATACTGTTAATTTGTGCCACCCACCGTAATTTCATCAATTTTCAACGCAGGTTGCCCCACCCCCACCGGCACGCTTTGTCCGTCTTTTCCACAAACCCCAATGCCTAAATCCAACTCTGATTTATCGGCCACCATAGAAATTTTTTGCATCACCTCAATACCGCTACCAATTAGCGTTACCCCTTTTACCGGTTTGGTGATTTTTCCTTTCTCAATCAGATAGGCCTCTGAGGTAGAAAACACAAATTTACCTGAAGTAATATCCACTTGCCCACCACCAAAGTGCGGCGCATAAACGCCGTGATCCACCGAAGCGATTAAATCCTCAAACTGACTCTGCCCCGCCAGCATATAAGTATTGGTCATGCGTGGCATCGGTAAATGGGCGTAAGACTCACGACGACCGTTTCCGGTAGGCTTCACGCCCATTAAACGGGCATTCATTTTATCTTGCATATAACCTTGCAAAATACCGTCTTTTATCAGCACGTTACATTGGCTTGGCACCCCTTCATCATCAATCGTGAGCGACCCTCGGCGATTGGCAAGCGTGCCGTCATCCACAATCGTGCAAAGTGGAGAGGTTACTAATTCGCCAATTTTTCCGCTAAATAAAGAGCTTTCTTTACGATTAAAATCCCCTTCTAAGCCATGCCCTACCGCTTCATGCAAAAGCACCCCGGGCCATCCTGCCCCCAACACAACGGGCATTAACCCTGCCGGTGCGGCCACCGCCCCTAAATTCACCAAAGCTTGACGAAGCGCTTCTTTCGCAAAATTGACGGTCCGAATATCACCATCAACGGTTTCAAAAAACCAGTCCAATCCAAATCGTCCACCGGAGCCACAACTTCCCCGCTCACGTTTGCCATCTTCCTCAACTAACACAGAAATAGACAAACGTACGAGTGGGCGAATATCTGCCGCCAATGTTCCGTCTGTTGCCATCACTAAGACTTCTTCATAAACGGCACTTAAACTGGCAGACACTCGGGTGACACGAGGATCTTCAGCTCGGGCTGTGCGATCAACTAAATGTAATAATTCAATTTTCTTTTCTTTCGAAAGGGTTTCCAGCGGGTTAATTGCCGCATAACGCCTAATAGGATCGACCGCATTGAGTGCGGTCGGCACGATAATATTGCCTTGTTTGCTTTGCCCAATCCCTTTCACCGCATTAGCACATTGTTGCAGTGAGTCAAGACTAATTTGATCCGAATAAGCAAAACCGGTTTTCTCACCGGATACGGCACGAACACCTACTCCTCGATCAATGTGAAAACCGCCCTCTTTAATAATACCGTCTTCCAACACCCAATTTTCATCTTGGCTAAGCTGAAAATAGAGATCAGCATAGTCAATATGACGATGCGACATTAAATCGAAAATATTCAATAATTCTTTGGTGGATAACTGGCTTGGAGTCAGTAAACTTTCCGAAACCTGCTTTAACATATTTTTCTCCGTAAATATAAAATTTATCTCAACGTGAACTCAAAAAAGTGCGGTCAAAAAACAGCGAGTTTTTTTAGAACAAACCGCTTATAAATTTTCTAACCCAAATTGATACAAGGCATTTTTCTTATAACCGTATAATTCCGCCACAATCGCCGCCGCTTTTTTAAGGGGTAATTCTTGTGCCATTAAGGTGAGGGCTTTAATCGCCAAAGGTGAGAATTCCGCCTCACTTTCCTGCTTGGTTTTGCCTTCTACAATTAATACCATTTCACCTTTGGTTCGGTTGGGATCTTCGCTCAACCATTGGCGTAAATTTACCACGGTATCGCCCACAATAGTTTCCCATGTTTTTGTCAGCTCACGCGCCAACACCACATAGCGCGCTTCCCCCAACACCTCTTGCATATCGGCAAGGGTATCCAAAATGCGGTGGGTAGATTCGTAAAAAATCAACGTGCGTTCTTCTTCAGCTACCTTTTCCAGTTTATCTCGGCGGGCTTTGCTTTTTGCCGGTAAAAACCCTTCAAAACAAAAACGATCTGAGGCAATACCGGAAGCACAAAGTGCCGTAATCGCCGCACAAGCCCCGGGTAAAGGCACCACAGCAATTCCCGCCTCCCGACATTGACGAACCAAATGAAAACCGGGATCGCTAATTAAAGGGGTGCCGGCATCGGAAATTAATGCAATATGTTTCCCTTGTTTCAGTTTTTCCACCAAAACTGCGGCTTTCTCTTGCTCATTATGATCGTGCAATGCAAAAAATGGCTTTTTAATGCCATAGTGACTGAGCAATAAGCCACTATGACGAGTATCTTCTGCAGCAATGAGATCCACTTGAGAAAAGGTGTCTAAGGCTCGCTGGGTAATATCTTTTAAATTACCGATAGGGGTTGCCACAATATATAAAATTCCGCTTAAATCATTCATTTTTGTTTGCTTTTAAGGTTCGAGGTCAGTAAGATCGCTCCCATTATTGACTCATCCATAACGGAGCAAAACGAATATGGCTATTCTATTACAAGGCACAGGTTTTAAAAAACGTTTAATGCCAATTTTATTATCCGTTGCATTAGCCGGCTGTTCCAATTTATTTGGCAGCAGTTTCACCGAAACCCTACAACGAGATGCCAATGCCAGTTCCGAATTTTATATGAATAAATTGGAACAAGCCCAAAATGCAGAAGATAAAGAAACCTATAAACTCCTCGCCGCTCGAGCATTAATCAGCGAAAACAAAATCCCGCAATCAGAAGCCATTTTAGCGGAATTAGGGGAATTAAATGAGGCACAAAAACTTGATCGTTCGTTAATTGAAGCCCGTCTTTCTGCAGCGAAAGGATCAAGCGAGGTCGCTGAAAGCCAATTACGTTTGATTGATCTTAAAAAACTCAGCCCTTCTCAAAAATCACGTTATTATGAAACCCAAGCAAGCATTGCAGAAAATCGTAAAGAGGTGATTGAAGCAGTGAAAGCCCGCATCAAAATGGATGAAAACCTTTCTGATGTACAGCGCCGCCAAGAGAATGTGGATAAAACTTGGGCGTTGTTGCGTTCTGCTAATTCAGGTGTAATCAATAATGCCTCAGATGAAGGCAATGCGGCACTTGGTGGTTGGCTAACGTTAATTAAAGCTTACAATGATAATCTTCGTCAGCCGGTACAATTAAGCCAAACATTGCAAAATTGGAAATCGGCTTATCCTAACCATACGGCAGCGACCCTTTTTCCAAAAGAATTGCAAAGTTTGTTAAATTTCCAACAAACCAATCTTGCCCAAATCGGTTTAATTTTGCCTGTCAGTGGTGACGGTCAAATATTAGGAAATACCATTTTATCCGGGTTTAACGATGCCAAAGGCAATTCCACCATTCCGGTACAAATTTTTGACTCAGCCACTTACTCCATTGAGGATATTCTAGTTCAAGCCAAACAAGCGGGGGTGAAAACCTTGGTTGGGCCACTTTTAAAACAGAATGTCGATGCTATTATTAACAACCCGACTACAGTGCAAGGCATTGATATATTAGCCTTAAACACCACACAAAATACGCACGCGATTAATCAAATGTGCTACTACGGCTTATCACCGGAAGATGAAGCCGAATCTGCCGCCACCAAAATGTGGAATGATGGAATTCGCCACCCGGTTGTTGCCATGCCACAAAATGAATTGGGTCAGCGGGTAGGCAATGCGTTCAATGTTCGTTGGCAACAATTAGCTTCAACCGATGCCAATATTCGTTACTATAACTTAACTGCCGATGTACCGTATTTCTTCCAAGAAAATGGGGCAAATTCAACCGCACTTTATGCGCTCGCAAACCCAGAAGAACTGGCAGAAATAAAAGGTTATTTGGCAAACAGTCTCCCGAATGTGAAAATTTATGCCAGTTCCCGAGCCAATGCTGCGGGTCATTCGACTGAATATGCGGCTCAAATGAACGGTGTACAATTCAGTGATATTCCCTTCTTTAAAGAATCCACCTCTAGCCAATATCAAAAAGTGGCAAGTTCAACCGGCAATGAATATCAACTTATGCGCTTATATGCGATGGGATCGGATGCTTGGCTATTGATTAACCATTTTAATGAACTACGCCAAGTACCAGGGTATCAATTAAGCGGTTTAACCGGGCTATTAAGTGCCGGTCCAAGCTGTAATGTAGAACGTGATATGACGTGGTTCCAATATCAAGGTGGGCAAATCGTGCCGGTCGCTAACTAAATGTTTTCCTTAAAACGTCAACAAGGAGCGGGCTTTGAGCATCAAGCCCGCCTTTTTTTAGAATCAAAGGGATTGCGTTTTATTGCGGCCAATCAGTTTTTTAAATGTGGTGAACTCGATCTTATTATGCAAGATGGACAGACCATTGTGTTTGTCGAAGTCCGCCAACGTTCAAATACCCGCTTTGGTTCGGCCATTGACAGTGTCGATTGGCATAAACAACAAAAATGGCTTGATGCCGCCAATCTTTGGCTTGCCAAGCAAAATCTCAGTTTAGAAGATGCCGACTGCCGTTTTGATCTCATCGCTTTTGGTAAAAATGCACAAGAGATTCAATGGCTTCCTAATTTTCTTGATTAATTTAATTTTCAATGATGTTACAACAAGTTAAAGATATTTATAGCGAAAGCATACAAATTCAAATTTCCGCCTCCAGTTTGCTCACGGAAAATATTGCCAATGCAAGCCAAAAGGTGATTCAATGCTTACTTAGCGGCAATAAAGTGATTGCCTGTGGTATTGCACGCTCCTATGCGAATGCTCAATTTTTAGTGTCTAATCTCCTAAATCGCTATGAGATTGAACGCCCAAGTTTTCCCTCTGTGCTACTCAGCCTAGAAAGTGCGGTCGGATCTTCATTAGTTTTTGATCACTCACCGGAAAATCTCTATCAACATCAATTTAACGCCATGGCAAAACCCGGTGATTTGCTCATTGCCTTTGCCCCATTAGGCTCGGAAAAAACCGTGCTCAACACCATTGCCAATGCGGTAAGCAAAGAAATTCGCGTGATTGCACTAACCGGTTCAAATAATGATGCCATTCAAGGTTTATTAGCAGAACAGGATTTGGAAATTTCCATTCCAACTCATAAGGAAAGCCGAATTTTGGAAAACCATTTATTTGTTATTAATGCCATTTGCGAACTCATTGATCACACATTATTCCCAAGAGTTTGATAAAATGCTTGCAATCATTAAACTATCCGATGATTCCTTTGACTAACTGACTGATCCATTTAAGTAAAGGAGAAACAAATGACACTCACCTCATTCAAAAAACCGGTATTGATTTTAATGGCTTCAATCCTTTTACAAGGCTGTGTTGCCGCCTTACTTGGCGGTGCCGCAGCAGGAACAAAGGTCGCCACGGATCCTCGTACAATGGGCACACAAGTTGATGATGAAACCCTTGAATTTAGAGTAGAAAATGCCCTGGATAAAGATGAACAAATCAGCTCGGAAGCACGGGTAAATGCCGTTTCTTACAGTGCTCGTGTATTATTAATCGGTCAGGTGCCAAGCGAAAGTACAAAATCCACGGCAACGGATCTTGCCAAAGGCGTTGAGGGTGTCACCGATGTTTATAACGAACTGCGTATAGGCCCGAAAATCACCATCGGGCAAATCAGTAAAGACAGTTGGATCACCACACAAGTGAAATCCAAAATGCTCGTTGATGACCGAGTGAAATCAACAGATGTAAAAGTCATCACGGAAAATGGCGAAGTGTTCTTATTAGGTAATGTCACACAAGCCCAAGCGGATGCCGCCGCAGATATTGCCAGCAAAATTAGCGGGGTACAAAAGGTGATTAAAGTGTTTAAATACTTGCATTGATTTTTTCACGAAAAATGATTTTAGCGATAAAAGTGCGGTCAAAAATCCAGTGTTGTGTAATAAATGTACAAAAGCTATCACTTGAGGGTACACTGTGTGTATCCGCTTGCAACATATTGAAATAATTTGATTTTATAACGGACACACACAATATCTCACTACAAAGCGAACAAAATAACGTTGTGCAACTGCTACATAATATTGAAAAAATCAAGAAAATTTATGACCGCACTTTTTTACCTTGAAAAATATTTAAACACCGCCTCCATTATTACTTTTTAGCTAGCCCTTCTCTAATCCATTTATCAAACCCATCATAATCCACCAAAAAGGCATCGTGCCCATAAATGGATGGGAATTCGTGAAAATTCAACACAACCTGACTGTGCTCTAACAACTGTTTGCTTTTGTGTAAATCCACGGATTTGAACAATTGATCTGTCGTAACAGAAACGAGGGTGTAGTGTGCTTTAATACGTGACAGTGCGGTTTTCACATCGGGATAGCCCAAACCGGGATCATACATATCCAATGCCCGCAATAAATGAAGATAGCTATTGGCATCGAAACGTTCAAGAAATTTTTTGCCCTGATAGCTCAAATAGGATTCCACTTGGAAATAATCGCCCCAAAAATCCCCTTCCGATTTTGCCGCGCGTCCAAAGGCTTTGGCAAGTTGTAAATCGGTACGATACGTCAGCATACCTAACATTCTGGCAATGGATAACCCCTGATGGGGTGGGGTTCCATCATAATAATCTCCACCGTTGAAATGAGGATCATTAATCACTGCTTGACGCATCACATGATTAAAACCGATAGCTTCTGCGCTGAAAAAAAGTGACGAACAAAGATTGACGATATTATCCACAAAATCCGGATAATCAATCCCCCACTGGGTCGCCTGCATTCCCCCGAAGGATCCGCCAATCACAGCTTTTAAATGCGTAATCCCTAAATAATCTATCAAGACTTTCTGTACACGCACAATATCCTGTACTGTAATAGCCGGAAATTGGCTCCCATAGGGTTTACCTGTTTTAGGATTAACAGAGGCCGGACCGGTTGTGCCTTTGCAGCCACCCAATACGTTGGAGCAAATGAAGAAATAACGAGAAGTATCCAATGCCAGCCCGTCCCCCATAAAATTCTGCCACCAACCATTTTGTTCACCATTGGAAAAATAAGGCTCCGCATCACCGGTAAGTGCGTGGCAAATCAGCACTGCATTGCTTTTATCGGCATTCAATATTCCATAGGTTTGATACGCCACCTGAATGGGTGAAATCTCACCGCCCAGCATAAGTTTGAGAGGATGATCCTGAAAAAGCACCACATTTTGCACAGACATTGAAAACCCATTGCGTAAAATAAAAGATGCTTTCAATTATCAACAGCTTATTTTCTTTGTCAAGAAATTTTAGCCGTCTAAACGGCTAAATACCCCCCATCGACAGCAGGGAGAGAAATGCAAAATTCAGCTTGAACTTATCCCAAGTTTTCATTATGTTAGGCACTATGATTAATTCAAAAACAACATTAAAAATGACCGCACTTTCTTTTTGGCAGCGTTTTCATTTGAAAAAAATGATTCGCCTTATCTGTGGTGTGGGGGGGCTCCTACTTTTGACCTGCATCACCATCGATCAAAGCATTAGCTTTTACGTGCGGGAGCGTGTATTTGAACACATCGAACAACTTCCTTATCGTCCTTATGCAATTGTACTCGGCACCTCAAAATATATCGCTACGGGTAAAACTAATGATTACTACAGCCATCGCCTTGTGGCAGCCAAAATGTTGATTGACAACCAAAAAGTGAGCGCCCTGCTTCTTAGTGGCGATAACCGCACATTACAATACAACGAACCTCGTACGATGTTCCGAGATTTACGCCAAATGGGGATTTCCGAAGATCGACTTTTTCAAGATTTTGCCGGTTTTCGCACACTGGATTCCGTCATCAGAGCTGATAAAGTTTTTCAACTCCCTGCCTATACTATCATCAGTCAAAAATTTCACTGCGAACGCGCATTGTTGATTGCAAAATATCACAATATTGATGCTATTTGCTTCACCGCAAAGCAACCGGAAGTCTACTTTGGCACCCGCATTCGAGAAATATTTGCCCGTATAAAGGCACTCTTTGACTTAATTTTAGGGATTCAACCTTATTTTTTAGGCGAACCGGAACCCCTTCCACTCCCAGAGAATCAATAAGTTATCTAAATTTTTTATCCAATTTCATTAAATAAAATCGACTTTATATTGTTAAAAATTAGGCGTTCTATAATTTTGATCTAGAATACAGCACAAAGACTACAAAATAAAAAAGAGATCTATCGTTTATCCGATAACCTCCTAATTTCTAATATAAAAAGTAGAATTACTCTACATACCATCCATTTCCACCTAAAACCAGCTTGATTTTATGTTGCTGTTTTTTTAGCTTATCCAGATAATATTCTTGATAAAATAATTTAAAATTAGCTTCAGAAAAAAGCCCTTTTAATTCAGGTAATTCTTCAATATCAAGAGTATATACAACATCTGTTACCGTGTATCCAAAATTTTTGTCAACATAAGGCTCCGTAAATCTTATTATATTAGGATTCTTATAGGTTCCATAACAGATAGTTAAGTCAGAATATGTCCCCCAATTTATACCCTTCTCAGAAATTTTTTTACCAAAATCACTTAAATAATATATAGGAGCCTGTAGATAATTTTTTAATTCTTCTTTTCTCAAATTAATTTGAGTTTCATACTGTTTTTTTATTCTCGTTATTTTTTCTTCTCTTTCTAATATAATTTCATTCTCACGAGCAATAGCTTCTTTTATTGGCTCAACTATGGCAACCTCAAAGTCTTTGGGATTTTCAGGTCTACCTATCAGTCCTGCAGGTCGAACAAACCAAAAAATTTTATTTAGTAACTCTCCTTTTGCTCTTTCTTTTATTGATAATTTATCTCCTGAAGATAACACAGGGGTATTTTCTTGATAATTAATATAATCGGGATCATTTTTTATAGTATTAACAACTTTGTCATATTCCTCATTAATAATCATCTCTCTATATTGATCAAATATGGCTTTTGATTGATTCAACATTTCTAGTTTAATATCACGCTCTCTAGTATCTTGTTCTTGATGCTCAAATAAATAAGTATCATTATAATCAATTGCCTTAGTTATTGGAATATTACGTTTTTGTGATTCCCACAAACTTAGTAAGTCAGGTGAGCCATCTATTTTTTCTACAATTTTATACTTTTCCATTAAATGAAAATAATCTAGTAACGGAGATAAATCAGGATCAATCAAATACCCTTTATCTTGAACTTTCTCAATCTTATCCGGAAATGACTCTACACGCATATTAGTAAATTTAATAATTTTAACTAACTTAGCAAAATCTGTTTTTGTCGTCCAATATTTTAATTCGGAATTTAATTTTTTATGATTATCTATTGTAGGTACAAAATCAGTACAAGCTAAAGCATTAT
Organism: Rodentibacter rarus; assembly: GCF_001998965.1. Lineage (GTDB taxonomy): Bacteria > Pseudomonadota > Gammaproteobacteria > Enterobacterales > Pasteurellaceae > Rodentibacter > Rodentibacter rarus. The sequence continues at coordinate 12,467 of NZ_MLHJ01000022.1, read as the reverse complement.
TTATATGCGAAGAAATTACCCTTTCAAAGTTCTCATTGTTTGCTTTTTTAGGATCATCACAACCCAACACAACGAAACACAGCAACGGTAATAAAATATTTTTAGATTTCATAGATACTTTAATCCTCTTCACCGAATAATTTTTTTGTAACCACACCAACAATGCCCATCACAACAGTAGGTAGAATCATTCCAGATATTTCAGAAGTACAACCAGGACAAAGCTCATCATCGTAAATCTCCCCACCTTTCGCATAATTATTACAACCCGGTTTACGACAAATAAAAATCGTTCCATTGCAATTTGGGCATTGGCATTTATCACGCCGAAGAGTATTTTCTTCTATAATTTTTGCTTGTACCTCTTCCAAACAAAATGGGCAAATTCCTTTTGGTTTACATTGTTGTGACATAATAATTCAATCTCCTTAAGGTAAAGGTCTAATTTCTATTCTACGCTTATAGCACTTTGGGCAATAATTTGGTGTTTTTCCCGTATTACGGCTTGTCCATTCATATTTGCAATCAAGGCATTTTGCTCGATAAACAATTCTATTCTTCGTTTTCTTTGCTTCTTTTAAGCTATTCTTAGTTTGCATTTTATTCCCCTTAATAATTTTTGAGTTTTAATTCTGCTTGGGTTAAAGGTTCTAATGCAAGCGTGTAAACTGAATCAATAGCAGGACCAGAAGTTAAATAAAATGTACCGGAAAGTAACCCTATACTAGGCGGAGCATCATCTCTCCATTTAGAACCAGGAATAATATTACATTTTTCTCTGTATTGTTCATATTCTTTATCATATTCTGCACCATTATATTCCCAATAATGTGCGTATGATTTATTTTCATCTGATTTCTTATTAACAAAAAGCATGAAATTATTAATAGGCAATATTTCTCCAAAATCTAAAAATTCAAAATGTCCTTCATTTCTTGTTGCGGCTATACCACCTTCTTCTATTACTTTTCCACTTACTAGAACATATGGAGAATTGCCATCTTCTCTTCTAATAATTTCCTCTGTTTCTTCATATGCTTCTTCAAATTCAAACGCACCATTAAATCCTGTTGAACAATATGCTATCTTTAAATTAATAACTGACTCTCTATTTTTATCCAAAAAATTGTAAAGACCAGCCACATCAGATTTATCATATATAAATATTGAATACTCCTTTATTCTATTTTTTTGTAAATTCAATAAATCAGGAAAAAATACTGCTACAATTCCTAAAACTGTGGCAATAAAACTCATAATAGAACCAATAATAATTTTTGGGCTAAAGATTTTTTTATTTTCAGTAGTCATAATTAAGCTCCCGTTTTTTGGTTTTCTTCTAAGGTTAAAGTTTGATTGATAAGATAATTAATATAAAAAATGCTGAAGAAAAAAGTCATAACCTTATTTGTAGATAAATTAATTTGTTTCTCCTTCGCATATTCTTCAATAAAAGTGCGTAATTTAAAGGATAAAATGATATAAAGTATGCCGCTTGCAAGAGCAAGAAAAGATGCTAATAAATCAAATACTTGAACGCCGAGCATATACTCAGAAAAATCCGACTCACTATCAATTCCTTCAAGATAATCATTGACAAACGTCATTGCCATTTCATAAGAAAAACTCGTCATTAATATGCTCACCCCTAAACAAATTGTAATCGCAAGTAAAAAATCCCTATATTTAAAGGATTTTTGGGTATATTGGATAAGTGACGGAATTATTCGCCATAGATAGATGATTGAATAGATTCCACAAGTCACAAAGCTGAGTAATACTAAGTTAAGCGTGGAAATACGATCTTGTGGTTGATCAACCTGATACATAGATAACTCCTAAACAAAAATAAACCAAAATAGTTTATATAAAAACCATATAAGTTTACAACCATTTTTTGAATTATTTCATAATCTACTTATGAAAATTCAAACAGAAAAACAAAAATTTGCCGCCAGACTCCATTTAGCGCTCTCCGCAGCAGGTTTATCGCATTTAAAAACGAGTGAAATTGCTACTAAGTTTAATCTTCAGCACCCAAATGAATCCGTCACTCAACAGGCAGTACATAAGTGGTTGAACGGGTTAGCGATACCCTCACTAGATAAAATTGAAACATTGGGAGTTTGGTTGAAGGTTGAACCAAAGTGGTTAAGATATGGCGGACAGGAAACATTAACAGATCCACTTGATGAAGCTTTAATGAGTATGATTACAAAGTTAACTGCTCAACAGAAAACCGTTCTCATTAATTTAATTAGCGTGTTTAGGACTTCAAACGAAAGCTAATGCTTAGCGAATACATTATCTTTTTATAATGTTTATGGATTTAGATCATCTTGGGGCAAACATTTTGATTGTTTATTTTTTGCACTTTAACCTCCCCTCTATTTATCTCTTAGTAGCCTATTAAATTTTTTTGAATTAGCACAATTTTTTAGCTATTTTTGTTTGACAATTTTTGGTGAAATCGTTATTTCTATAGCCCTGCAAACACAATCTTTAATATTTTTATTTACAGGGAGAATTACATGATGTCTCATTTATCTGTCGCCAAATTTGGTGGTACTTCTGTGGCGAATCACGCTGCAATGACAGCTTGCGCAAAAATTATTATTGCCGATCCCAATACCCGCGTTGTGGTGCTCTCTGCCTCTGCCGGTGTCACCAACCTTTTGGTTGCCCTCGCAAACGGTGTGGAAGCGGAAGAACGCAGAAAATTGGTGGGCGAAGTGCGGTCAATTCAAGAAAATATTTTGAACGAGCTCAAAGATGACAGCTGTGTGCGCCCGATTATTGAAAAATACATTGAGAATATTGAATATCTTTCCGAAGCGGCAAGTCTTGCTACATCCGCAGCTTTGACTGATGAACTCATCAGCCATGGCGAAATGATGTCTACGCAAATTTTTATTGAAATCCTACGTGAACAAAATACCACTGCCACTTGGCTTGATGTGCGTGACATCGTGGCAACCAATAGCCATTTTGGTAAAGCGGCACCAAACGATGAACAAACCCAAGCCAATAGTGACCGTGTTTTAAAACCGTTAATCGACCGTGGCGAATTAATCATTACGCAAGGTTTTATCGGTCGTGAGCCCAGTGGTAAAACAACGACTCTAGGGCGTGGTGGTAGCGACTATTCCGCCGCCTTATTAGCTGAAGTGCTTAATGCAAAAGATGTATTAATTTGGACAGATGTTGCCGGCATTTATACAACAGATCCTCGAATTGTGCCAACCGCACAACGTATTGATACCATGAGTTTTGCGGAAGCCGCTGAAATGGCGACCTTCGGCGCTAAAGTGCTTCACCCAGCCACGTTGCTCCCTGCTGTTCGTAGCAATATTCCGGTTTATGTGGGTTCAAGCAAAGCGCCACAAGATGGCGGCACTTGGGTAACACGCGACCCTCAGCCCCGCCCGACTTTCCGAGCCATTGCATTACGCCGTGATCAAACCCTATTAACTCTTTCAAGCCTGAGTATGCTTCACGCACAAGGCTTTTTAGCTAATGTATTCAGTATTTTAGCGAAACACAAAATTTCCGTGGATACCATTACCACATCGGAAATTAGTGTTGCTTTAACCTTAGATAAAACCGGTTCAACCTCATCCGGTACGGAATTACTTTCCGGTGAATTATTAGAAGCGTTAAGAGAATATTGCACGGTGAAAGTGGATACCGGGTTGGCTTTAGTGGCGCTCATCGGCAACGATTTACACATTGCCGCCGGGGTAGCAAAACGTATTTTTGACACGCTGGAACCTTACAGTGTTCGTATGATTAGCTATGGCGCTAGCACCAATAATATTTGTATGTTGGTACAAAGCGAATATGCTGATGAGGTCGTGCGTTCGCTACATAAATCGCTCTTTGAATAATATTCCTCCATTTTCATTAAATCTATAAATCGAAATCGCTTTTTGAGCCATCTCAAAAGTGATTTCGATTTTATTATCGCTAACAGATATCAACAGGAAATTTGTATGTCATTCTTACAAAAATTAAAAACTGTCATCATTTCGACCGCACTTTGTGCGGGGATAGGTTACGCATCAAGTTATTGGCTAAACCCCAAATGGAAAATAGAGGCAGAAATCACTCACCCTAGACTCAGCGAGTTAGGGAATTATTATTCACTCTTCTCGATGTACCACCTGATAAAGGGAAAAGATAATGCAGAAAATAAAGTACCGGAATGGATCTATCAAAATTTTACTGAGCAATTGGTTTCTTATAACAACCTCAAACAGTTTTGGGAAAATACCCCTTATTACAAGCAAAAAATCGGTGAAAGCCCTACAAGCAACGCTGAACTATTGAACGATTTAATCAAAAATACCCATTTCCAACCGCTAAACGATAACACAGGAAAAATTACCCTCATACTTAATGAATCGGAAGGGGCACAAGCGTTACTTTCGTCACTTCTTGAGAACAATAATACCCTCACAAGAAAAGTGATGTACGATGATCTTATTCTTCAGTGGAAAAATTTATTTACCCAAGTGAAAACCGCAACAGAACTCAATTTAGGTTATATTCCTTATGGTGGTGCGGTAGAACGTCAAGATTGGCAAGGAAAATTAAATATGATGAAATCCGTTAGTCCGTTAGATGAGCAATTTACAGCCTATCATTTCACCAAAACACCACAACCCCCTGAAGCAACAGGGCGAAATAGCTGGCACGGTATAGGGGCAGGAATCGGTTTATTACTCGGATTATGTCGCTTTTTGTTTCTTCGGAAGCAAAAAACCATTGATTTATCTTAAAATTGAGGGCGTATCAAAGGTAGAAAGTCATGGCAGAATAGTTTAATATAGCGAGCCGTGATTCGTTCTAAGTCGCTATGATCTCACGACTAAAATGCAGAATTTAATTTTTTAGAATAATCAAAAATACCAATGCTTGGTTATTCATTTTATCAATCCAAATTTAAAAGGTGGAAATTATGGGAAAAAGTGTCGTTATCCTGGGTGCTCAATGGGGCGATGAAGGTAAGGGTAAAATTGTTGACTTATTAACGGATCGCGTCAACTATGTTGTGCGCTATCAGGGCGGTCATAACGCCGGACACACACTCATTATTAATGGTGAAAAAACCGTATTGCGTTTGATTCCATCCGGTATTTTACGCCAGGATGTGACTTGTCTTATCGGTAATGGTGTTGTCCTTTCACCTGCCGCATTAATGCAAGAAATGGGCGAACTTGAAAGCCGTGGTATTAATGTCCGTGAGCGTTTATTAATCTCCGAAGCTTGCCCTTTAATTCTCCCTTATCACGTGGCGATGGATCATGCACGTGAAGCAGCGTTAGGTAAAAAAGCCATTGGTACGACCGGTCGTGGTATTGGTCCGGCTTATGAAGATAAAGTGGCACGACGTGGTTTGCGAGTTGGCGATCTCTTCGACAAAGCAGCCTTTGCGGAAAAACTGAAAAATATCCTTGATTACTATAATTTCCAATTAGTCAACTACTATAAAGTGGATGCCGTTGATTATCAAAAAACCTTAGATGAGGTGATGGCGGTAGCCGATATTATCACCGGTATGGTGGCAGATATCACCACAATTTTAGACACCGCCCGTAAAAATGGCGATAACATTCTCTTTGAAGGCGCACAAGGGACGATGTTAGATATCGACCATGGTACTTATCCGTACGTCACCAGTTCAAACACTACCGCAGGGGGCGTTGCAACCGGCTCAGGTTTCGGTCCTCGTCATCTTGATTATGTGTTGGGTATCATTAAAGCCTACTGTACCCGTGTGGGCGGAGGGCCATTCACTACCGAATTATTTGATGAGATCGGTGCAAAGATTGCCCGTAAGGGGAATGAATTTGGTGCGGTAACCGGTCGTGCCCGCCGTTGTGGTTGGTTTGATGCCGTTGCTATTCGCCGTGCTATCCAACTCAATTCGATTTCCGGTTTCTGTATGACAAAACTGGATGTATTAGATGGCTTTGATGAAGTCAAAATCTGCGTGGCATATAAAATGCCAAATGGCGAGATTGTGGAATATGCCCCGCTTGCCGCCAAAGATTGGGAAGGGGTTGAACCGATTTATGAAACTTTACCGGGCTGGAAAGAAGACACTTTCCGTGTGACTGATGTCAATAAATTGCCGCAAAACTGCCTAAACTACATCAAGCGTATCGAAGAAGTGACCGGCGTGCCCGTTGATATTCTCTCAACAGGACCTGACCGTGTGGAAACTATGATTTTACGTGATCCGTTCGGTGCTTAAATATTTTCAATTTTCCGACCGCACTTTGAAAGTGCGGTCTTTTTTTCTGCTGTTTTATCCATAAATTATGAACGAACAAGCTATTATTGATTATCTTGAAACCCATCCCGATTTCTTTAACAACCACCCTTTACTCTTAAAAAAACTGACTTTTCATCATTCAACAAAAGGGACGGTTTCACTCATTGAAGCCCAACTCGCCCAATATCGTCAAGAGATTACCAGCCTAACCGCACAACTTGAAAAATTTCACCAATTAGGCCGCCAAGAATCGGACATTTTCTTCGCCTTAATCCCACTCCAAAAGAAATTATTTCAAGCTCAAGATTTGTTTTCAGTAGAAAAGAAATTAGATCAATGGGCGAAATCTTATGAATTAGAGGGCGCTAAACTTCTTCTTTTTACCGATAGTTGGAAAAAAACGGCAACTCTCCCCTCCTCTTTTTGGATTGATCGCAACGCCTTTGAAATTATTCGGCTAGAGCGTTTGAGCTTGCGTCAATTCTATTTAGGTGAATTAAGCGGTAAAGAAAAATCCCTACTCTTTTTGCCGGAAGAATTTCCTATTGGCTCTATCGCTTGCTGTTTACTGGGCACAAAAAATACCCATAAACCCACCGCACTTTTGCTCTTCCGCTCCCGTGATACACAACGATTTCACCCTGGGCAGGACATTTCCTTCCTCAAGCATTTAGTGGATATTGTGGATATTCATTTGGAAAAACATCTCAGCGAAAGGATTTGCTAATCTCTTGTTTTATAAACATAAAATCTTTGTGATCGAGATCTCATTATTGAAATTTGGCTTTTTTGGGAAAATGTCAAATGGCATATAATCTCCGCAATCTCAACCTGAAAGGAAATAGTATGAAAACCTTAAGTGAATTTATTGTGGAACGCCAAGCGGAATATCCCAATGCAAAAGGCGAATTAAGCGGGATTTTGTCATCAATTCGATTACTCGCCAAAATCATTCACCGAGACATTAACAAAGCAGGATTAGTCAATATTCTCGGGCTGTCCGGTGTGGAAAACGTACAGGGCGAAAGCCAAATGAAACTCGATCTGTTTGCCCATAACACGATGAAAGCCACATTAATGGCCCATGAAGAAGTGGCGGGATTTGCTTCCGAAGAAGAAGAAAGTTTTATTGCCTTTGATACGGAACGGGGTCGCAATGCAAAATACGTGATTTTAACCGACCCGCTTGATGGCTCTTCTAATATTGATGTCAATGTTTCCGTAGGAACTATTTTCTCTATTTATCGCCGTATTTCACCCATTGGTACCCCGGTGACGATGGAAGATTTCCTTCAACCCGGCAACAAGCAAGTAGCAGCCGGCTATATTGTCTATGGTTCATCCACTATGTTGGTTTATACCACCGGAAACGGGGTGAACGGATTTACCTACGATCCTTCAATCGGCACATTTTGCCTTTCCCATGAAAATATGAAAATGCCGAAAACAGGGCGAATTTATTCCATTAATGAGGGGCAATATCTCAAATTCCCACAAGGGGTGAAGAAATACATTAAATATTGCCAAGAGGAAGATAAAGCCACCCAACGCCCTTATGCCTCACGCTATATTGGCTCGCTTGTGGCAGATTTTCACCGCAATTTATTAAAAGGTGGGATCTATATTTATCCGAGCGCAACCAACTATCCAAAAGGAAAATTACGTTTACTTTATGAAGGCAACCCTATGGCATTTTTGGCTGAACAAGCCGGGGGATTAGCCACTGACGGTTATCGCCGAATTTTAGATATTGAACCTAAAGAATTGCACGAACGGGTGCCTTTGTTTGTGGGTTCGGAAGAAATGGTTCGCAAAGCCCAAGAAATGATGATGGAATTTAAAGAAGATTAATCCCTTCAATTTCATATAAAAACAAAGTGCGGTCGATTTCATTGATGTTTTAAAACGCATTTGAAATCGACCGCACTTTATTAATAACTTGATGAAATCTAATCCCGTTTTCGGCTCAGTAACCACCAAATAATGGTAATGAATAATAAACTTGGAATGAGTGCCCCCACGATTGCCGGCATATTATAAACCACGCTCATTTGCCCGAAAATTTCGTTCACCACATAAAAGAGAAAACCGAAACAGATTCCCGTTACAATTCTCGCCCCTGCTGTCACACTGCGCAAGGAGCCAAAGATAAACGATAGCGCCAACATCATCATTACCCCCACAGACAGCGGTTGGAATATTTTACGCCAAAAGGTCAGCTCAAAACGGCGAACATCTTGCCCTGTTTCTTTTAAAAAGGCGATATATTCATATAACCCACTGATCGATAAGGAAGTTGGTCGAAAAGAAACAGCCCCTAATTTATCCGGCGTTAAATTTGTTTCCCAAGATTCCGTTAAACGGTTTGTGGTACTAATCTCTTCCTTTTGAATTTTTGAGTCGCTCACTTGACGCAATTGCCACTTATTGTCTTCTGCTAAATAGGTTGCTTGATTCGCATGCTTTAATTGTGTAAGGGTTCGCTTGTCGTCAAAAGTATAAATATACACATCGTTTAATGTCGTATTCTCCGAGACTTGACGCACATAAATAAAATGATTCCCATCTTTCGCCCAAACACCGTTTTTTACGGAAAGCATTGAACCACCGGAAATAGCTCGAGTTCGCATATCACGAGCAAATTGTTCTGTTTGCGGAATTCCCCATTCCCCCATCACCATCGTTAAGATCACTAACGGTAAGGCGGTCTTCATCACCGCTAATCCGATTTTAAAACGGGAAAAACCCGCAGATTGCATTACCACCAATTCACTACGACTCGCTAAATTACCGAGAGCAATCAACGCACCCAATAATGCTGCCATAGGGAAAAAGGTTTCCACATCTTTCGGAATGGTTAAAAAGGTAAAGCCTACTGCCTGCAAAACATCATAGGTCCCCTTCCCCACACTACGGAATTGCTCGACAAATTTAATGATGGCAGATAACCCAACAAGGGTGAGTAACGTGGCAAAAATCGCCCCTAAAATGCTTTTACCAATATAACGGTCTAAGGTGTTCATCAACATTTTATTTACCCTTTTCGGCTAAAGAAATGACGAAATTTATACATTACAGCGCTATCCCAACTATTTAATACGATGCCAAGGAATAAAAATGCCACATTGACAAGAGGCATTAAAATTGATGCCTCTAATTTGCCCGCAGAACCGGCAGATTTTAATGAACTTTGTAATAAGAAATAAATGAGATAAAGCAATAATGCCGGTAAAATCTTCGCAAAACGCCCTTGTCTTGGGTTCACACGGCTTAGTGGCACAGCAATTAATGCCATCAATGGTACGGCTAAAATCAGCGTAATTCGCCAATGTAATTCCGCTCTTGCAGCAGGGTCATTTTGCTTGATTAATGCACCGGAAGAAAGGGTTGCCGCCTCATCGGATTGACTTTCTGTCGCTTGATACCCCAAATAAGCCTGATACTCAGCAAAATGGGTGAAACGAAAATCAGGCAAAGCCGCAGTGCCTTCTACACGTTGTGTATTTTGCAAACTCAAGATTTGATCGCCATTGGGTAAGGATTTTAACTGTCCCTTTTCTGCGGTAACAACAGAAGGTTTGGTCTGCCCTTTAGGGGCGGTTTGAAACAGGTAAACATCATTAATTTCGTTGCCTTTGATACTATCAATAAACAACACAAAATTATTATTACTGGTGGACATAAATTGACCGGAAGACAGCGCCCCCATGGTTGGGTTAGCCTTTGCTTCTTCCACCAGCGTGCTTTGTTTTTGAACCGCCCAAGGGGAAAGCCACAGGGCGTTATAGGCAGCTAATCCTGCGGTGATGAGAGAAAGCATCAACACCACACGCACCAAAATTCCCTGCCCGATACCACAGGCCCGCATCACGGTGATTTCACTTTCCGCATATAAACGCCCAAAGGTCAATAAAATGGCAATAAACAAACACAATGGCAACATAAGTTGCGCCATGGTCGGCATGCCTAAGCCAAGTAAAGAAAACACTAAATCCGCAGGCACATTACCATTTGCAGCCGAACTTAGCACCCGCACAAGTTGCTGGCAGAAAAAAATCAGTAGCAAAATGAACAAAATTGCCACTTGGCTCTTAAACACTTCTTTCGTTAAATATCGCGTTAAAATCATCTTATAGAATTATTGTTTATCATTAAAATTGAGGGGAAATAGGCACTTTGGATGCATCATTTTTTACCTGTATTATCAGCCTAAATTACCCCTCCCCCTAGATAAAATTGACCGCGTATGATACCTTATTTTCGCTGATTTAAACAGTCAAAAAAGAAGGAAATCAAATGAAATATCAAGCCAAATTAACCGCACTTTCACAAGCTGCTGAATGTCTTATCATCGGTGTGTATGAGAACAGTGAATTTTCAAAAAGTTTCAATGAAATTGACCTTGCCACGAAAGGCTACCTCAATGGTTTAATCCAATCAGGCGAGCTCACCGGGAAATTAGGTCAAACCTTATTATTGCGAGATCTTAATGGTCTTGCAGCTAAACGAATCTTAATTATTGGCTGTGGTAAAAAAGGTGAACTTAGCGAACGTCAATACAAACAACTTATTCAAGCGATGCTAAAAGCCTTAAAAGAGAGCAATATTCGTGAAGCGGTGTGTTGTTTAACCGAGGTGGAACTCAGCCATCGTGACCTTTACTGGAATATTCGTTTCGCCATTGAAACCATTGAACATAGCAACTATCAATTCGATCAATTTAAATCACAAAAAGCAGAGCCAATCAAACTCGAAATCCTTATTTTCAACACGGATTGCTCACAAGCACAACAGGCTATCGCCCATGCTAAAGCCATTGCAAAGGGCGTGAAAGCAGCACGGGATATCGCCAATATGCCACCAAATGTGTGCAACCCTGCCTATCTTGCCTGCCAAGCGAAAAATTTAGCGGAAAAATCTCCCGCACTTTCCCTTGAAGTCATTGATGAAACTATGATGGCGGATTTAGGGATGAATGCCTATCTTGCGGTTTCTCGAGGATCGACAAACCCCGCTTATATGTCAGTGCTTCACTTTAACAATGCACCGAATAAAAATACGAAACCGATTATTCTTGTTGGCAAGGGTTTAACCTTTGATGCCGGTGGGATCTCGTTAAAACCTGCCGCAGATATGGATGAAATGAAATATGATATGGGCGGTGCGGCTTCGGTATTCGGGACAATGAAAGTGCTCGCTGAACTGAATTTACCTCTAAATGTGATTGGTGTACTTGCCGGTTGTGAAAACCTCCCCGATGGCAATGCTTATCGCCCGGGTGATATTCTCACCACCATGAATGGCTTAACGGTGGAAGTGCTCAATACCGATGCGGAAGGCCGCCTTGTCCTGTGTGACACCCTCACCTATGTAGAACGCTTTGAGCCGGAATTGGTGATCGATGTGGCAACCCTCACCGGTGCTTGCGTGGTCGCATTGGGGCAACATAACAGCGGTTTAATGTCTGAAGATGAACACCTTGTCAGTGATTTACTCAATGCCGCACAGCAAACCACGGATAAAGCGTGGCGTTTACCATTAGGTGAAGAATACCAAGAACAGCTCAAATCCCCATTCGCCGATCTTGCCAATATTGGGGGACGTTGGGGCGGCGCAAGCACAGCAGGGGCTTTCTTATCCCATTTCACGAAAAAATACCGCTGGGCTCATTTAGATATCGCCGGCACCGCCTGGTTGCAAGGGGCAAATAAAGGGGCTACCGGTCGTCCGGTTTCCTTGTTAACTCAATTTTTGATTAATCAAGTGAAATAACAACCCAATAAAAATTAACCGCACTTTAATCTGCCCCCAAAAGTTGGACAAAATCAACCAACTGATTTAAGGGGCAGATTTTTTATGGGTGAATATTAAAATCTGTTTTATTGATGAACGAAACAAACGTTATATAGCCGCTATGATATAAAGCGCAAACTAAAGCACTTTAGCCTCAACAGCCTTCAATATTTAAGCTAACTTATAAATGCACCAAATTGATGGGACAAATTCGGTATTATGTAGCAAATGCACAAAATAGAAATTTTAACCAAAACGTAGGGACACACTGCGTGTGTCCGTTATAGAATCAAATTATTTCAATAGGTTAAAATTCGGACACACGCAGTGTGTCCCTACCGCTTTTCCCAAAAAAATCGCCTTTTCAACGGCTCGAAATCTGAAATTTAGCCCT
>NZ_MLHJ01000021.1 GCF_001998965.1 Rodentibacter rarus | reverse complement strand
ACTGCTGCATAATACCGATCATATTCCAAACTAGCCATAGATTATTCATAAATTTATGCCATTGTCACGATGGAAAAAAGAAGTAAAGGATTATATTTTTCTTAGATCACTTCCCAATCCCCTTTGGGTGAAAATCAAGCCTATTCATAGGTTTTCATTAAAATCGCCGTGAATTATAAAGCCTTTCTTTTGATGTGCTGCGACAGGTTGTGTCATAAGGGAAAATTTTTTTAATATGATGAAGGGGAATAGCGATTCGGAGAGATTAAATAAAGGAGCGGAAAACGTGATAAAATCCGACCGCTCTTTTCGTGCTATTTTTATTTTATGCCCAAAAGTGACTTATTAATTTGATGGTGGATGAGAGTTGTCAAGTACGTTTTGTCTAATTTGATCAAAATCCGTTCGGCGTAGTAGTTTGCCGTCTTCAAAGAGTATTTCTAATAAATCATCACTAAAATCATCTTTTGTGGTTAAGCCGTCAAGATAGGTATCGTAAGAAAGGACTTTAACACGACCTTTTTGGGATTTTTTTAAGCCGTTATCGGTTTTCGGATTCTTAAAGATTGCTTTTTCTTCCCCATTAATCGTGATAGAGGTGGCTTTAATGGCGAATCCTAAGGTATCACGCGTATTACGCTGATAGGTTTGCGCCCCAACACCAAACACAATATTGCTTGAAGCAAAGCCTTTGGCTTTCAGCCCCTCTAAAATTTTCACCATTTTTTCATAGGTCACACCATCGCCATAAATAGCACCGATATGAGGATCGAGAACTTTGTAACCTTTCTGATTCACCGTGCCACCAAAAATATCCCATAAACAGGCAATTAGACCTTTACGCTCATGCTCGGTATCAGCCGTAGGATCGCCACAAATAATGGCAAAAAAATCACCGCTATCAGGGCGAATCACCAAGCGGGCGTTTTCCGGTCTTGCCATAATTTCCGCTTTTAATAAAGGTAAATTAACGGTAATGTTATGCCAAAAATCTGTCGTATCCGACACAATAGATAACATATTATTCGGAAATTTTGCCATTAAATAACGAAATGTAGGCAATTCATCAATACCATGCGAACTCATCACAGAATGTTCTGATGCCGGGATTGATGTGCCAATTAGCCCCTTTGAACCGTAATAGGTTTCAATGAAAGAGATCGCAGGAATCGTATCCGTACCTAAAAAAGCGGTTAAATGACCGGCGCCTGATGTTTCCGCTGATTCTAAAGAACCCATACCACGCATTGAGAAATCGTGAGATTGAAATGGAACGTGATCTTGGTTATCACAGGTTTCCTCCGCAAATTTAACCAATGCGCTCCGATAAGCAAATGCCATAGACGCTGAGGTCATCGGCTGCCAAAGGGAGACATTAATGAGCGTTTCTAAATAGTTAGTCAGCCAAAAGAAATCAGGATGGGTGTTTTCAATCGTCATCACCGGGACTTTAATTGCTACGGTTTTTCCTTCAGGAATGGCTTTAATTCGGATGGGTAGGTAACCTAGCTCGTGTAACTGTTTAATGTGTTCCCCTGTGTCATCCAACTGCAACGTCTTTTTAATGAAGGCTGAATATTCGGAAACAATGTCATCTTTATCCCGAGAAAAGAAGTTGTCATTAAAATAATGGATTAAATATTTCGTAATAAATGCTTGGAAACCAAAGGATACCACCTTTGTTAAATAAGGCGCGTGTTTATTACTACGGGGCGTAAATGTGCTATAAAGAATTTGTGAACCTTCAGGATACATCAGTCGGTGGGATGTTTTGTAAAAATCACATAACAATGATGGTATAGCGCTAGCACGACTATAATGATTTAATAGATTACTCATAAAATTTATTACCCTAGTTACAATCTAAGTGAGTTTTTTGGTTGATACCAAATAAGAAGCGGTTATTTCTTATCATAGAATATAACCGCTTTCAACATTTAGCTAAATATTTGTCTTGTCATAAATGGTATTTTAGTGATCGAGATAGAGATAATTTTTCCAACTATTCATTCTCAATAAGATTTTACGCATCATCGCAAGATGGTGGGTGTGTTCGGTATAAACTGCCGCCTCAGCGGTTGCACCGAAAGGTAGCTGATATTCATCCATCTCTTCCGTAAGTTCAAGCAACACAAGAGGCATGGCCTGTTCATCAATGAATTTACGGGTGTAGGTTGTGCCGTTTGCTTGCACTTCACTTTCCCCAATCGCCGGTAAAATGGCTTTTACTTTAGCGGGAAAAACTTTTCCGGGAATGGCAGGAAAGGCTAACTCTGCATCATCACCGGGTTTTAAACGCAAGAGGGAATTTTGGCGAAAAGCAGCAACAAATTGGCGTTTTTGTTCGCCAATAAAAGTCATCACCGGACGAATGGCTAAACGCCCAGCCATCATCCCTTCTTGTAAAAATTGTTGTGAAACATAACCATCAGAAGGCGCACGCACAACGGTTGATGCCAAATCAAACTCGGCACGTTCAAGGGCGGCTCGTTTCGCTGCAACAGTAGTATTTTCACCATTAATGTTGGAATTGAGTAATTTTTCTGCTTTTTCCAGCTCGGCAATACGGGTTTCATAAGTGGCTTTGGCACTTAAGGCTTCACGGGTTTTAATTTCCGCTTCTAATTGGCTTACCCCTTGTGTTGCCACCAGTTTTTTATAACGTTCCGCTTCCCTTTGCTTTTGCAACATCGTCAATTTCGCTTCTTCTAAGCGGGCTTTCGCCGCATTCACATCCAGTTGCAAGGCGGTGGCGGCTTGAATAGCATTTGCTAATTCCGCTTTCTTCGCATCCACATCCGCTTGATAAGGCGTGGGATCAAGACGAAATAACACCTCCCCTTTTTTGATCCGTTGGTTCGGTGCAAATTGATTCACTTCAATCACTCGACCTCGAACCTGTGGCACAATAGGGGTCGAAACATAATATTGTGTCGCTAATTTGGTATGGGGATGGTTATAATTCATAAACAACAACATTGAAACCATTAATACCACGCCACCCAAGATAGCGGTTGGCACTGTCCACTTATTTAAAGGAATTTTAAAGAGTTTAAAAATCCCCACACAAAGCGAAGCGTAAATAATTAAAATCATTAATTCCACCTTTTACTCCTCGCTTTTATGTTGCTTGTTTTCTAATTGGGCTAATTTTTGTGTTAAGCCCTTCAATTCCTAACGTAATGTTGCCAATTCGGTTTCTAATTTTAGGTTCTGCTTTTCCAATTCAGGAAGCTGTTTGGTGAGATTTTCTACACCTAAAAACAGTGCTTTTTCTTTTTGACGATTGCCATTTCCCCAACCATTTTCTTTATGCCATAAAGTTGCCCAAATCCAAAGGAAAGGCCAGATCACATGCAAGGTAAATAAACTCACCCACCCGGCATAGTGAATTGCCTCTAAATGAGGATGATTGCGTTTTTTGGCAATTTCATAAGGAATATCGTGAATAGCGATCACCGCATAAAAAATCACAATACAGGCAAATAAGAGAAAAAATAAGGCTAAATAATCCAACATAGCTGCTCCAAATATCGCTGTTTCTGCATTGCTGCCTAAACAGCTCATATAATGTAAAAAGTGCGGTGAGATTTTTCTCTGTTTTTTTAACCGAAAAATCCTACCGCAATTTTAAAGGTTGGCAGGTGACTGCCTAATCATTAAATGGTGCGTTTTACTTCAACCACTTCAAAGACTTCGATTTGGTCGCCCACTTTGACATCATTGTAGTTTTTCACGCCGATACCACATTCCATATTGCTACGCACTTCAGCCACATCATCTTTGAAACGGCGAAGTGATTCCAATTCACCTTCAAAAATAACCACGTTGTCACGCAACACACGGATTGGGTTATTACGTTTAACGATTCCTTCTGTCACCATACAGCCGGCAATCGCACCAAACTTCGGATGACGGAAGACATCACGCACTTCTGCCAAGCCAATGATTTCTTGTTTGAATTCAGGCTGTAACATACCGCTCATGGCCGCTTTGATTTCGTTAAGCAATTCATAAATGATGGAATAATAACGTAAATCAATATTTTCGCTTTCAATCACACGGCGGGCTGACGCATCGGCACGCACGTTAAAACCTACCATAATCGCATTGGAGGCTGCCGCTAATGTCGCATCGGTTTCTGTAATTCCCCCCACACCGGAGCCGACCACTTTCACTTTGACTTCGTCTGTTGAAAGTTCGTGTAAGGCTTGAACAATGGCTTCCACCGAACCCTGTACGTCTGCTTTGACGATCACATTCAATTCTGCCACATCGCCTTCCGTCATATTGCTAAACATATTTTCAAGTTTCGCTTTTTGTTGACGGGCAAGTTTGACTTCACGGAATTTACCTTGACGATATAATGCCACTTCACGCGCTTTTTTCTCATCACGCACAACAGTCGCTTCATCACCGGCAGCCGGTACACCGGAAAGCCCAAGTACTTCCACTGGGATAGATGGCCCTGCTTCCTCAATTTCTTTACCATTTTCATCACGCATTGCACGCACACGGCCATATTCAAAACCACAGAGTACAATATCGCCTTTGCGTAATGTACCGGATTGCACCAAGATTGTCGCCACCGGGCCTCGACCTTTATCAAGGTAAGATTCAATCACCACACCACTTGCCATACCGTCTTTTACAGCGGTTAATTCAAGCACTTCAGATTGAAGAAGAATGGCATCTAACAATTCATCAATTCCAAGACCTTGTTTTGCAGAAACCGGTACAAATTGAACATCGCCACCGAATTTTTCTGAAATCACCTCGTGTTGGAGCAATTCTTGCTCAACACGATCAGGATTCGCTTCCGGTTTGTCAATTTTGTTTACTGCAACCACTAATGGCGCACCTGCCGCTTTGGCGTGCTGAATCGCTTCAATGGTTTGAGGCATCACACCGTCATCTGCCGCCACCACAAGTACTACGATATCGGTCACTTTCGCACCACGAGCACGCATTGAGGTAAAGGCGGCGTGTCCCGGTGTATCAAGGAAAGTGATCATTTTGCCATCGTCCATTTCCACATGGTATGCACCAATGTGTTGGGTAATGCCCCCAGCTTCACCGGCTGCCACTTTCGCTTTACGGATATAGTCAAGCAAAGAGGTTTTACCATGATCAACGTGACCCATAATGGTCACCACCGGTGCACGGGTCACTTTTTCTGCATTCACATCACGATCGCCAAGTACTGCTTCTTCCAGCTCATTTTCATTACGAAGAATCACTTTATGACCAAGTTCTTCTGCCACTAATTGTGCGGTTTCTTGATCAAGCACTTGGTTAATGGTAACCATCTCGCCCATTTTCATCATCATTTTAATGATTTCAGTGGCTTTAATCGCCATTTTGTTGGCAAGCTCTGCAACGGTAATGGTTTCGCCAATTACTACATCAGCTTTAGCCACTTGAACCGGTTTGGTGAACGCCTGCTGTAATGCCGCCCCTTTCTTACCGTTTTTACCTTTACCTAATTTTCCTTCTTTTTGGTTTTTACGGTTAGATTCACGCTCATTTCGATTATTTTTGCTATTATCATCATCACGACCGCCTTTTTTCGCTTTGGCGACTTTATTTTTTCCACGACCACGATTTTCATTACGGCGCTCTTCTTCATCTTCCGCCTCAAGAGCATATTTTGAGCTTAAATGATAATCCGAATAATCTTCTGAAGAAGATTCTTCATCCTCATCATCCCTTTCAGCATAACGTTTGGCCTCTTCCGCTGCTTGACGGGCTTGCTCTTCTGCTTTTTGACGAGCCATTTCTTCTGCTTTACGGCGTAATTCGGCCTCTTCTGCTTTGCGTTTCTCTTTTTCCACATCAACAGATTTAGGTTTAGTTTCGACCGCACTTTTGGCTGCTTTTTCGGCTTTTGCTTTTTCCGCTTCCGCTTTGGCTTTTTCTGCTTCTAGGCGTGCTTTTTCTTCTGCGGCTTTCTTTTCAGCGGCTTTTTTCGCTTCCAACTCTTGTTGTGCTTTTAATTTTGCCGCTTCTTCCGCTTTCTGTGCTGCATCGGTTTTCACCGTTCTTTTTTTACGCACTTCCACTTGAACCGCTTTACTTTTACCCGCCGTTGTAGTGCTGCTCACCGTGGTTTTCGTTCTGCGTTGAATACTTAATTTTTTTGGTGCTTCACCATCCGCTTTTTTTACTTCATCTGTCATTATTTATTCTCCTTATTCTTCACTGAACCAACAAATATTACGCGCAGCCATAATCAAGTCTGCGGCTTGTTCGGCAGTTAATTCTTCAATATCCGCTAAATCATCAACACCTTGTTCGGCAAGTTCTTCAAGGGTCGTAATTTGTTTTTCGGCTAATTTGAAGGCAATGTGACGGTTCATTCCTTCTAGATTTAATAATCTTTCTTCAATATTGGCTTTTTTCAATGCTTCTTCTTCCGCCACGGCTGTCGCTGTAATGGCATTTTTTGCACGAGTTTGAAGCTCTTCGACAAGATCTTCGTCTTCTAAACCATCAATCGCCGTTAATTCACTCACTGGAACATAAGCAATTTCTTCTAAATTGGTAAAGCCTTCCTCCACAAGAATTTGGGCGAATTCTTCATCAAGTTCCAACGCATTCATAAATAAATTTAATGCTTTATTATCTTCTGCTTGATGTTTTTCATTAAGCGCTTCCGTGCTCATCACATTGAGTGTCCAACCGGTTAATTGTGTGGCTAAACGAACATTTTGCCCATTACGTCCGATGGCTTGTGCCAGGTTCGCCTCATCAACGGCAATATCCATAGAGTGAGTATCTTCATCCACAATGATTGAGGTAACATCTGCCGGTGCCATGGCGTTAATCACAAATTGCGCCGGATTATCATCCCAAAGAACGATATCAACACGTTCACCGCCAAGCTCATTGGTAATTGCTTGAACCCGTGCGCCACGCATACCTACGCAAGCCCCAACCGGATCAATACGCTTATCATTCGATTTCACCGCAATTTTCGCACGAGAACCCGGATCACGGGCTGCACCACGAATTTCAATCATCTCTTCGCCAATTTCCGGGACTTCAATACGGAATAATTCCACCAACATTTCCGGTTTTGCCCGTGTCACAAATAACTGTGATGTTTTGCTTTCCGGTGCGACTTTATAAAGTACACCACGCACACGGTCACCCGGACGGAAATTTTCACGTGGAAGCATATCTTCACGCAACATCACCGCTTCCGCTTTATAGCCTAAATCTAAAATAATGCTCTCACGGTTGACTTTTTTCACCGTACCGGTAACGATTTTTCCTTCCTCAGAACGGAACTGCTCAATCACTTTCGCACGCTCTGCCTCACGAATTTTTGTGCTGATCACTTGACGTGCCGTTTGCATCGCAATACGGTCAAAAGTAATAGACTCAATTTGATCTTCAACATAATCACCTAATTGAATATTTGGATCTTCAAATTGTGCAGCATCTAGTGTCATTTCTTTTGTTGGTACTTTGACTTCATCCACCACCAACCAACGGCGGAACGTATCAAATTCCCCGGTCTTTGGATTAATTGAAATACGAACATCTATTTCATATTCATATTTTTTCTTTGTTGAAAGAGCTAATGCGCTTTCTAGTGCTTCAAAAATTTTCTCACGTGGTAATAACTTTTCATTTGATACAGCTTCAGCCGCCAATAAAATTTCTTTACTCATTTTTTCTTTTCCTCCTTTTAGAATTTTGCAATAACGTTCGCTTTTTGAATGTTACCAAATACAAAAACCTGTTCTTGACCTTCAACCACCAAGACCAACATATCATTTTCAATGCGTTCCAATTTACCTTGCCATTTGCGGCGATCCATCACCGGAATACGCAAATGAATAGCGATATCTTGTCCAACATAGCGTTCGTATTGATTTAAAGTAAATAATGGGCGATCTAAACCCGGTGAAGACACTTCAAGATTGTATTTATCCGCAATCGGATCTTCCACATCCAAAATGGCACTCACTTGGCGGCTGACATCCGCACAATCATCAACGGTAACGCCTCCCTCTTTATCAATAAATAAACGGACTGTCATAAAGCGGCCTGCACGCTGACATTCAATGCCCCAAAGTTCGCATCCTAAATCTTCAACCGCCCCTTCAAGCATAGTTTTCAAATTTTCTTCTAATGTCGCCAATTTCCTACTCCTGTTAATGGGATTACGCCACGACTACAATGCTTTGTTTATCCACAGATCGCATTGAATTTTAGGCGTAAAAAAAGGGTTAGGTTCATTGAACCTAAGCCCAGTTTTTAAATTTTTCGTACAAAAAAACCCCAAATCTGGGGTTCCTTTACTGAACTTTTTATTGGTTGCGGGGGCCGGATTTGAACCGACGGCCTTCGGGTTATGAGCCCGACGAGCTACCAAGCTGCTCCACCCCGCGTCCGAAAGATGTGGCGTATTATAGTGAGCTACATCAAAAGATCAAGCACTTTTTAAAAATCTTCAAAAAAATTTCAAAATTTTAACCGCACTTTAATTAAAAACCAAATCCTGTACCAAGTCCGACACCTACACCGACCCCATTACTGCCGCCTCCGACACCAATACCTCCACCAACAGAACAAGCACTGACAACAATAGCGCATAATAAAGCCAAGAGCATTTTTTTCATTATTTTTCCTTTAATGTAATAATTCAAATAAACGGTAAATCGCAATCAGATCTTTCTTAGCAATCGGTTTAAAAGGTAATAATAAATAATAAACCCAGCTAAAATGAGATAAATAATTTTGCATTAATTTCCAATCTTTCGGATTACAATGGGTTTGATAATAAGCCGCTGTTTCTTTTACCAATGCATCAGAAATACTTGTTTCACGACATAAACTATGAAAGAAAAACAACATATCCCGCACAATCAACCAATCTTTATTTTGGCTATTTGAACGTGATTCAAAATCTAAAAAAGTGACTTTGCCATCATTCCAAACGATATCCCTGACCGCAGGACGCCCATGCACCAAACCTTCCCGATGTAGCCCAATTAATGCTTGGCTTGCATCAGAAAGAATCAAATACTTTTTATCTTCAGAAACATTTAAATTATCAACCCATTGAGAAATGCTACTTCCCACATCTTCAAGAACAAAAAAATCGTTACCATAACAAATCACTTGAGGTACAGGTGCGTTTTGTTTTGCTAAGGACAAAAGCGTTTCTAATTCACGAGTAAATGATGTCTTAGGATGAGGTTTTAAAAGCAACCAAATACCAGATAATTTTTCCGGTTGCTTCAACCAATAATCTTTTCCGCCTTCATTAAATTTAAAGATTCGTTTTCCTTTTTGCTGTTCTAAAATACGCATAATCTTTGCGTGAAATTCAGCATTTGTGTTGGAATTTATCACAACATCACTCCAAATAATTATTTTATGGTATAGTGCCCTTACATAAAAAGCACGGTATTCTACGGCTTTATTTTAATCCTTTCAACTTGTAGGTGTTTTATGAAAATTTTCACTCAATTTTTAACGTTATTATTGGGCTTTTCTGTTTTTTCCACAGTGCAAGCTTCGCCTTTTAGCATCACCGAAGAAAAAATCAATCAATATCTCTCAGAAAAGGCCACAATCCAAGATAAATTCAGTTTTCCCGGGTTATTTTCGTTAGATTATCAATTAAAAGATCTCCGCACCCGAATTGGGCGTGGTGCGGAAAAGCGTGTTGAAATAAGTGGGATTGCGGAAGGATTATTTAAACTGGGTAATAAACAATTTCCCGCTAAATTAAACCTGACATTTGATACCATTCCCTACTATGAACCGGAAAAAGGTGCGGTTTACCTGCGAGATTTACGTATCTTACGTTGGTCCGGTGAACCTAATGAATATATGGAGCAATTACAAATCGCTATGCCGTTTTTAAGTGAAAGTATTTCTGCATTACTTTCTACCCTCCCTATTTATACCCTTGATGAAAGTAATATTCGAGATGTCTTAATCAAAAAATTTGCTAAAGGGATCAAGATTGAGCCGGGTATTTTAGAACTTGAGACTAACGTTTTATAAAGATACTCAAAATAAATCCCATTGTTGATGAGGCAGCTCATCGACTTGGGTTTTCATTTCAAAGCCAAAAGGTAGCAAAAGCGCCTTGAACATCGCAATATTATAAAATGAATGACTTTGTGTGGTATTTTGGAAATAAATAAACAGTCGTTCAAACCGATCTTTTTGTTGAACAACTAAATTTGCGATTTCGGCAAGTTCATTTTCGGTATAACGATAATTGTGCCGTGCTTGAGCAGAATTTTCACGCCACCAGTTCCCATTGCGACCGTGTAAGCGCAAATAGCCTGTATTTTGATTGATGTTTAGTTGAAATAGCGGCAATCCGATATTGGGCGGATAATCGACATTTCCCCAAATTAAATTGGGCTGTCGGCAAAATGCCTCAAACACTGCCTCACAATGCCAGCTAGGATGACGAAATTCTACTGCCATCGGATAATCCGTGAACCATTGAGCCAATTCCGCTAAATAGCGACGATTATTGAGGTTACGTTCAAAACGATGGGGAAATTGTAAAAATAACGCAGCAAGTACTTGTTGTTCAACTAACGGCTGTAATGCATTTAGAAACTGTTTAGCACTTTCCCTTGTTGCCACTCTAGTATGACTAAAATCTTGGTTCAATTTAATGGAGAATTGCAATTTTCCATCAGATTTTTCCAACATTCCTTGCACCGTTTTCAATCCAATAGGGGCGTGAAAACTACTATTGATTTCTACGGTATCATAGTGGCGACAATAATGGGTTAAAAAATCCTCTTTTGCCGTTCCTAAAGGATAAACTGTACCGAGTAAATCCCTATCAGCATAACCGCCTGTTCCAATATAAATATGAGACATTTAATATTTTCAATAAGAATCGGGATGTTTATTGTAAGAAAGAGAATGACATTTTAAAACGAAAGGTGAAAAGGGCTTGAAAACCGAATCACCTCAAATATATTTTATGGCAAGTCAATTATCGCCCTAAATCCGGTGATTTTTCCAGAATCCATCACATTTTCTAACCGCACTTTATAATGATGAAGTTCTGCAATACGAAATACGATAGAAAGCCCCAAGCCACTCCCCTTTTCATTTTGTCCTGCCGGGCGATAAAAGCGTTGCCCTAATCGGGCTAAATCACGTTCACTCACCCCACCGCCATTATCTTCTACAATAATATTATTTTTAGATAATATTGCTTTTACCGAAGCCCCTGGTTTGGCGTATTTAATCGCATTATCCAAGAGATTTCTCAACATAAGTGAAACCAAAAAAGGCTGGCCATTCTTTTCAAGAGGGAGAGATTTTTCTTCAAACGACAAGGTAATTTGCCGTTTTTGCGCACTCATATAAAGCTCACTAATTAAAGAAGGGATAATTTCTTGCCATTTTATCGGCTGTAATTCATCAAGCTCTTTCAAATTATCTAAACGGGATAAAGTCAAAAGTTGTTCAATTAACTGACTGGCACGATCAATGCCTAGGGTTAAATTGCTTAGAGCTTGTTCCCGCACGGCTTTATCATCACCGGCAAGCTGGGCGACTTCTGTTTGAATTCGTAATGCGCTCAAAGGGCTACGTAACTCATGGGCGGCATCAGAGGTAAAACGACGCTCTCTTTTTAGCATCGCCGAAGTGCGGTCAAAAAATTGATTCAAATTTTTCACCAACGGCAAAATTTCCGTTGGCACATTTGACGTATCAAGCAGCGACACATCCCCCGGTTTTCTTTGTAACACTTCACGGCTTAATTGATTAATCGGTTTTAAGGCTTGGTGAATTAAATAAAAAACCACCGCCAATAAAATCGGTAAGCTGCCAAACCAAATCGCAGTTTGTCCAAAAACCATTTTATTAACTAATTCTTCTCGATATTCAATTTCCTGCCCCACCGCAATACGCAATTCCCCTTGTGCCACCGGTAACCAATAAATTCGCCATTTATCATCATCGTTTTCGATGTAGGCTGAAGCAAATCCTTCTTTATCACTAAAAATAAAATGATCGCCGTTATCCCCATCACTTAATAGTCGCTCCCCGTTTTTTGAAAAGATCGCAAAAGCCAGGGCATCGTCATCATATTTTCGTTTTAGAGGTTTAAATCCACCACGATTGAACTCGGTATTACCCAGTAAAATATTTTGTAAATCCGAGGTAGCAAGACGCTCGGCAAACAGCACTTGCTGAGCATCAAACACTTCATAGGCTTCTTTTTTAGCGACTTTCCAAGCCACAAAAGTGGAAATTAGCCACACGAATAGGGCAATCAAAAATAATCCGCTCATCAAGCGGAACTTTAAACTTTTATTTGTCATCATATTGCCCCAGTGCGTAGCCTACACCATGAACGGTACGAATAAATTGTTTGCCGAGTTTTTGACGTAAATTATAAATATGCACATCTAAGGCAGCACTGCTAATTTCCTCTTCCCATGTGGATAATTTTTCTTCTATGGTTGAGCGGGAAAGCACACGATCTTTATTCAGCATAAAAAGCTCTAACAGCTTATATTCCCGAGTGGTAAGAGAAAGCGGTTCATTATTTAATCGAACACTTCGCAAGTTCGGATCAAGCGTAACATTCAGGTGGGTGAGTAGCGGTGTGGTATGTCCATAGCTACGGCGGATCAAGGCTTGCAGACGTGCAACAACTTCTGCCAATGCAAAAGGCTTACAAAGATAATCATCCGCCCCTTTTTGCAGCCCTTTTACACGTTCATCTAAGGTATCACGCGCCGTCAAAATCAGCACAGGAATAGACTGATTATGGCTTCGCCATTGTTGTAACACATCCAATCCATCCATTTTCGGCAAGGTAAGATCTAACACAACCGCATCATAGGGCGCGGAGTTGAGGGCATTTAAACCGGTTTTTCCGTCTGTAAACCAATCCACTACAAATCCAGATTTGGATAACCCTATTTGTAGCCCATTGCCGATTAACGCATCATCTTCAATTAATAAAATTCGCATAAATTTATTCACAAACTCGTTCATTCGTTTGTTCACCTCTCACGAGGCCGTTGGCAAAGCCAACGTTCAAAAAACATTGTTTTTTGTGACCGCACTTTCAAAATAAAATGGTGAGCAAAATGCCCACCATTTCCAATGATTAATTCACTTTTTCAATGCTATATACATCAACTTCTGCTTTCTCAAAAGTATCGTTATCTAATTTTCCACTGATTTTAACTTTATCTTGCGGCCCCACATTTAAACCGTTCCATACACGATCTTTGATTTCCACTTTAATTTGTGCCGAACCATCAGTGAAAAGATAATCATCTTTATCAATTTGCTGGGTAATATTCCCTACTAAACTCACCATCGTATTATCTTTTTCCGATAAAGCTTGTTTAACGCTAATCACTTGTGCAGGCGCTTGTTTAAATCCGCCTTGAGCGGTATTGGTATTTCCATTAAAACCGGCAAAAGCTGTTGAGGTCGCAATGGCAAGCAATGTGGCTAATGTTAATTTTTTCATAAAGTTTTCCTCTTAAATTTAGGGTTAATCATTCATTTTTCAAAGCATTGTTGCTTTGTTGAGGTGTATTAAACCGCATAAATCTTAAGAAAAGATTAAGAAACCTTCATTTTTCTTAAAATTGATAAAAAAGGCTAGTGACAACCTAGCCTTTTATCATTTACCGCCTACAAAGTGCGGTTAGTTTTTACAGTGTTTTTATTCTTCGTTGAGTAATGTTAATTCACGGTTTCTTACTTGTTTTTTCAAGATTTCCGCAAATTCTTCTACACTGAACGAGCCAAGATCAACCCCTTTACGGGTACGCACTGCCACCTTACCTTCTGCGATTTCTTTATCACCACAAACCAGCATATAAGGCACACGGCGTAAAGTATGTTCACGGATTTTAAACCCAACTTTTTCGTTTCGTAAATCCGTTTTCACCCGTAGCCCCGCATCAGATAACCGTTTTGCTACCTGTTGAACATAATCGGCTTGGCTATCGGTGATATTCATCACCACAGCTTGTGTTGGGGCTAGCCATGGTGGGAAGAAACCGGCGTATTCTTCTGTAATGATACCGATGAAACGCTCAATTGAACCCAAAATTGCACGGTGGATCATCACCGGTGTTTTACGGCCATTATCTTCGGCAACATAAGTCGCCTCTAAGCGACCCGGTAAGGCAAAGTCTAACTGTACCGTACCGCATTGCCATTCACGCCCTAAACTATCACGCAATGCAAATTCAATTTTCGGCCCATAGAATGCCCCTTCGCCTTCTTGAACTTCATATTCAAGCTGATTGTGCGCCAAGGCGGCAGCAAGACCGGCTTCCGCACGATCCCACATTTCATCCGAACCAATACGGTTTTCAGGACGGGTGGAAAGTTTCACATAAATATCGTTAAAACCGAAGGTGCTGTAAATGTCGTAAACCATTTTAATACAACTGGTTACTTCACTTTCGATTTGATCTTCCGTACAGAAAATATGGGCATCATCTTGGGTGAAACCACGCACCCGCATTAATCCATGTAAAGAACCGGAAGGCTCGTTACGGTGACAAGAACCAAATTCCGCCATACGAATAGGTAAATCACGGTAAGATTTTAACCCTTGATTGAAAATCTGCACATGCCCCGGACAGTTCATTGGTTTAATGGCATATTCACGATTTTCCGATTGTGTCGTAAACATGAGATCGCCATAGTTTTGCCAATGCCCTGTTTTCTCCCACAATACACGATCCATCATAAACGGACCTTTCACTTCTTGATAATCGTATTCTTTTAATTTTGTGCGGACAAAAGTTTCAAGCTCACGGAAAATTGTCCAACCATCATTGTGCCAAAACACCATACCCGGTGCTTCTTCTTGCATATGGTACAAATCTAAGGCTTTACCGATTTTACGGTGATCACGTTTTGCCGCTTCTTCCAAGCGTTGTAAATATTCGGCTAATTGTTTTTTATCTGCCCAAGCCGTGCCATAGATACGTTGTAACATTTTATTTTTGCTGTCACCACGCCAATATGCGCCTGCCACTTTTTGTAATTTGAAATGATGACAAAAACGCATATTCGGCACATGCGGTCCACGACACATATCAATATATTCTTCATGATGATATAACGCCGGTGTTGCCGTGCGTTCAATATTCTCATCTAAAATTGCCATTTTGTACGGCTCGCCACGTTGCTCAAAGGTATCTCGTGCCTCTTGCCAGCTCACGCGTTTTTTCACCACGTCATAATTGGTTTTCGCCAATTCAAGCATACGTTTTTCAATGGCATCTAAATCATCTTGAGTTAAAGAGCGATCTAAGTCCACATCATAATAAAAGCCATTTTCAATCGTAGGGCCAATCGCCATTTTCACATCTGGGAATAATTGCTTGATAGCATGACCTAATAAATGCGCACAAGAATGGCGGATAATCTCTAAACCGTCTTCATCTTTTGCGGTAATGATTTCCAATGTGGCATCTTGCTCAATAAGATCACAGGCATCACGGCGTTCACCGTTGACACGACCGGCAATGGTTGCTTTGGCAAGACCTGCACCAATATCCTGAGCCACTTCAAGTACGGAAACAGGGCGATCAAATTGACGTTGGGAACCGTCAGGTAAAGTAATAATTGGCATAGTTATTCCTTAATACAGTGGTCACCCATACGAAAGGTGACATGTTCGTTTAAAAATTCAATAAAAATTAACCGCACTTGGCTTCATTCCTACCATTGAATAAAGAAAGTGCGGTGGCGAATTCTATCACTTTCTTATAATCTTGTTAAATAGAAAACAGCCTTGATATTTTCATAAAAAGAAATAATGTTTTTCTTAAAAATAACTTTTTCTATGAAAAAATAAACACTAGAATCGCAACCCTTATTTTACACAAGTTAAAGGAAATAAAATGAGCAACGTATTGGTGTTAAAATCAAGCATTCTTGCTGATAATTCTCAGAGTAATAAATTAGTGGATTATACAATCGAAAAACTACAAGGTGACAATATTGTGGTTCGGAATTTAGCCAAAGATCCACTGCCTCACTTCGATGCCACAGCGGCTATTGCGGTGCGGGGCGAACCTAAAACAGAAGAAGAAAAACAACTTCTCGCCCTTTCAGATGAACTAGTTTCTGAACTAAAAAATGCCGATACCTTAGTTATCGGTGCACCGATGTATAACTTGAATATTCCCACTCAATTAAAATCTTATTTTGATTTCATCGCCCGTCCACGTGTCACATTTCAATATACGGCAAATGGCCCGGAAGGTTTATTGCAAGGTAAAAAAGCCATTGTATTATGCGCATTTGGCGGACTATACGATGATGAAAATCTTGTCACACAATATATGAAAGCTATTTTAGGTTTTGTGGGAATTACTGACGTACAGTTCGTGTATGCAAAAGGTATCGGTTTTGGCCCTGAAGCAATTGAAAAAGCACTACAATCTGCCAAAGAAAAAATTAGTGATATTTTGACCGCACTTTAGTCCTTTCTTAGAGCCATCTTTCGAGATGGCTTTCTTTTTTCCTTGCCAATACATATTTTGTGAAATGAAGTAGAATTTTTAAATCTTTTCTTGACTTATTTATTTTGTACTAGTTTAATAGTACAAATTTTTGAAAAGGATTAAAAAATGCAAAACAAGGCTTTCATTGCGGTTACCACACAACCTGTTCCTTATCATTCAGATACCACCGCAATTTTTAACACATTATGTCATCATCCTAATACGCTGCTCCTCGACTCTGCTGAAATTGGCAGTAAAAATAGCTTACAAAGCCTTATATTGATCAATGCGGCAGTTAAGATTACTTGTGTTGGTCACAACGTCACATTTAAAGCATTAAATGCCAATGGTAAACAGGTTTTGAAAGGAATTTTTCCTGTTTTAGCTCAGTACAATTCCCTAAGTGCGGTCGATTTTGATGATGAATTTTCCATTAATTTTTCCCCGCTTGATAATCAGTTGGATGAAGACAGTAAATTACAATCGGCAACAGTTTTTGATGGCTTACGGGTGATTTCAACGCTTTACCAACACAGCGATAGCCCCGTTTTTTTAGGCGGTTTATTTGCTTATGATTTAGTCGCTAATTTCATTCCGATGAATGATATCACTTTAAAAGATGATGGGATTTCTTGCCCTGATTATCGTTTTTATCTGGCTGAGCATTTGATCACAATCGATCATCAAAGCCAACAGGCCACCTTGAAAAGTTACTGTTTTTCGCAAGAAGAGCAGGTTAATGTCGCCAAAACCGCCCTCGCTATCACACAACAATTAAAAAATATCGATCACATTTTATCCATTAAATCCGCCAGTGATGAGGTGAAAACGAATTTTGAGGATCCTGAATTTATCAATGTAGTAAAAGACTTAAAACACCATATCAATATTGGAGATGTTTTCCAAATTGTCCCTTCCCGCCGCTTTTCTCTGGCTTGCCCTAACCCGTTGGCAAGCTATGCTCAACTGAAACAAAATAATCCAAGTCCGTATATGTTCTATATGAATGATGAAGAATTTATTTTGTTTGGTGCTTCACCGGAAAGTGCGCTCAAATATACTGCGAAAAACCGTCAGTTAGAAATTTATCCAATTGCCGGATCTCGTCCTCGTGGATTTGATGCACATGGTAATATTGATCCCGAATTGGATACCCGTTTAGAACTGGAATTACGATTAGATCACAAAGAGCAAGCAGAACATTTAATGTTAGTAGATTTAGCTCGCAACGATATTGCCCGAGTTTGTCAAAGTGGTACACGTCAAGTGGCAGAATTGATGCAAGTGGATCGTTATTCGCATATTATGCATTTGGTTTCCCGAGTGGTGGGCAAACTTCGCCCTGAATTAGATGCCCTTCATGCTTATCAAGCCTGTATGAACATGGGAACGCTTACCGGCGCGCCAAAAATCAAAGCAATGCAGCTTATTTATCAGTATGAACAACAAAAACGCCACAGTTACGGTGGGGCGGTAGGTTATCTCACTTCTGATGGTAATTTAGACACTTGTATCGTGATTCGCTCGGCTTTTGTACAAAACGGTATTGCCCATGTGCAAGCAGGCTGTGGCGAAGTGTTAGATTCCGATCCGCAAATGGAAGCGGATGAAACCCGACACAAAGCGGCGGCAGTATTAAAAGCAATTCGTCAGATCAACACACAAGCCAAATAAGGGATATGTTATGGCAAATATTCTTTTTTTAGATAACTTTGATTCCTTCACTTATAATCTTGTGGATCAATTTCGTGTTTTAGGACATCAAGTTAAAATTTACCGCAACGATTGCGATTTAGAACAACTCGTTGAAACGGCACTAACAACGCAGGATACTATCCTTGCACTCTCCCCCGGTCCCGGTACACCTGCCGAAGCAGGCATTTTGTTGCCTTTAATTGAACGTTTAAAAGACAAAATCCCGATGATCGGAATTTGTTTAGGTCATCAAGCGTTAATTCAAGCCTTTGGCGGAAAAGTGGTTCACGCCGGTGAAGTATTACATGGGAAAGTTTCTAAGATAAATCATGATAATGAAGCGATGTTTAAAGATCTCATCAACCCGATGCCCGTTGCCCGTTATCATTCTCTTATGGGGCAAGATTTACCACAAGAATTTGTCATCAATGCAGAATACAACGGTATTATTATGGCAATTCGCCACCGTAACTTGCCAATTTGCGCATTCCAATTCCATCCGGAGAGCATTTTAACGGTACAAGGGTCGCAGTTGTTACAACAATCCATTGAATGGTTACTGAATCATTAAAAATACAAACACACTAAGGAGAACAATATGATTACTGTATTCGGATTAAAATCCAATCTTGCACCACGCAGAGAAATATTAGCGGATGTTATTTACAACAGCCTTTATTTAGGCTTGGATATTCCAAAAGGGAAACACGCCATCCGTTTTTTGGGCTTAGAAAAAGAAGATTTTTACTACCCTTTCGATCGTAGCGATGATTACACGGTTATTGAAATTAACTTAATGGCAGGTCGAATGGAAGGCACTAAAAAACGCTTAATCAAAATGTTATTTAGTGAACTTGAGTATAAACTGGGTATCCGTGCTCATGATGTGGAAATTACCATCAAAGAGCAACCGGCGCATTGCTGGGGTTTTCGTGGAATGACAGGCGATGAGGCACGGGACTTGGATTACGATATTTACGTCTAACCGCTATAATTTGTGACATCATAACAAAATAACATAATTAAGGAATAGACGATGCAACACAACCTTTTACTAGAACAACTTTACAACGGTCGCCAACTCAGTCAATCAGAAAGCACCACACTTTTTAACGCAGTCATTCAAGGCAAATTGTCTAATGAACAAATCGCAGCGATGCTGATTGCATTAAAATTGCGTGGTGCGAACATTGAGGAAATAAGCGGTGCAGTGTCCGCTTCTCTACAAAATGCCAATTCCTTTCTACGACCTGATTATCCTTTTGCCGATATTGTCGGTACGGGAGGCGATAGACAAAACACCATTAATATCTCAACAGCAAGTTGTATTGTGGCAGCGACAATGGGCGCCAAAGTGGCTAAACACGGTAATCGCAGTGTATCTAGCCAATCAGGGGCTAGTGATGTATTAACCGCATTAGGCGTTAATGTCAGTATTTCTGCTCAATCTGCACGTCAAGCACTCGATGAGATTGGGGTTTGTTTTTTATTTGCCCAGCAATATCACCCCGGCTTTCGCTATGTTGCACCTGTCCGTGCGGCATTAAAAACCCGCACAATATTTAATATTCTCGGCCCACTCATTAACCCTGCCCGACCGACTTACCACTTACTGGGTGTTTATGCCCCTGAGCTTGTAAAAACCTATGCGGAAACAGCTGTGAGTTTAGGACATGAACATACTTTCATTGTTCATGGTGCCGGTTTAGATGAAGTGGCACTACACGGCGATACTCAAGTGGCCGAGGTAAACAAGGGGAAAATTGACTATTTCACCCTAACCCCTGCTGATTTTGGATTGAAAAATCAATCCCTTGAAAGCCTACGAGGCGGCGACCCACAAGAAAATGCCAAAATATTGACCGCACTTTTACAAGGGAAAGGAAAAGCGGAACACGCCAATGCCGTTGCTGCCAATACAGCGTTATTACTCAAATTATTCGGCGATGAAGATCTTAAACAAAATACGCAAAATGTATTGGAAACCTTATCCACCGGCAAAGCATTTGAAACCTTGCAAAAATTAACGCAATATTAACCTGAATTTGTATTTAGTAGAAAATAAAATGATTACTCAAGACTTTTCAAAACCCATTGCTTCGGCAACCGTACTGCAAAAAATCGTCCTTGATAAAGCCGCCTGGGTGAAAGCCAAAGAGGCGGAATTTCCACTTAGCAAATTTCAACAAAACCTCACAAAATCCGACCGCTCTTTTTATGATGCGCTATCAAAAGGATCGCACCAAAAACCAGCCTATATTTTGGAATGTAAAAAAGCCTCCCCTTCCAAAGGGTTAATTCGCTCTGAATTTAATTTAGATGAAATCGCCAATGTGTATAAGCATTATGCCTCGGCGGTTTCAGTGCTGACCGATGAGAAATACTTCCAAGGGGATTTTGAATTTTTGCCGCAAGTGCGAAATATAGTGCCACAACCGGTGCTTTGCAAAGATTTTATGATAAGCGAATATCAGGTGTATCTTGCCCGTTATTATCAAGCAGATGCGATTTTGTTAATGCTTTCCGTCGTTAATGATGACACTTATCAGGTGTTGGCAAACCTTGCTCATTCATTGGGCATGGGGGTATTAACAGAAACCAGCAACGAAGAAGAATTTGAACGTGCTTTAGCGCTCGGTGCGAAAATTATCGGGGTGAATAATCGCAATTTGCACGATCTCTCGGTGGATTTAAATCGGGTTGTCCAATTAACGGAGAAATATGCTGATCGCATACCGTCAGAGGTTCGCATTATCAGTGAATCCGGTATTTATGATCACCAGCAAATCCGTCAGCTACAAAAGGTGGCACAGGGATTTTTAATCGGCAGCAGTTTAATGGGAAGTACTGATTTAAACAATGCCGTTCGTACGGTGATTTTTGGGGAAAATAAAGTCTGTGGCTTAACACGCATACAAGATGTTAAAACCGTTTATGAAAATGGAGCACTTTATGGCGGACTTATCTTTGCAGAGAAATCAAAACGTTGTATCAGCTTGCGTCAAGCTCAAGAATTAGTGACGGCAGCACCACTTCGCTTTGTTGGTGTATTTCAAAATCAAGACATTGATTTTATTCTTAAAATAGCCCAACAATTAAGCCTTTATGCCGTCCAGCTACATGGTTCAGAAACACCTGAATTTATCACTGATCTTCGCCGTAAACTACCTGAGCACTGCCAAATTTGGAAAGCCCTATCAATCGACATTCATGAAAAGAGTGCGGTTGATTTTAGCGATGATTTCCATGTTGCCCGCTATATTTTCGATAGCCAAACGGCAAACCAGCAAGGGGGAATTGGCAAAGCCTTTGATTGGTCGTTAATTCCTGAAAAGCTAAAATATAAAACGATTTTGGCGGGGGGAATTTCAGCGGAAAATGTTGAACAAGCGATAATTCAAGGGTGTTTAGGGGTGGATCTGAATTCAGGTGTAGAAAGTATGCCCGGTATAAAAAATGAGGAAAAAGTGCGGTCGGTTTTTGAGAAAATTTTTGATCTTCACTAGATTTTTATCTAAGCGCTGCCAAATTTAGCAGCGCTTATTTTCTCGCCTAATAACATTAGAATAATTATTTGAATTCCAATATTAAAACCAGTTAATTAATAACCATTCTCATAAATAACAACATTTTGTTCACAAATTGAATATAATTTTGATACAAAATAATCATTTTGTGACATTGATCAACTTTTCTTTCATCAAAAAGTTCTATCATAGCACCAATGACCGTAAATTTTGTGTGTCTTTGGAGTGATACTATGGGGAATCAGGATAGCGTTTTTTCGACTTTGGCAGATATTTCTCGCCGAGATTTTATGAAATTGTGTAGCGCACTGGCTGCAACAATGGGATTGAGTTCAAAAGCGGGTGCGGAAATGACAGCGGCAATGACAAATCCCGCTCGTCCGCCGGTAATATGGATTGGCGCACAAGAATGTACCGGTTGTACCGAATCCTTATTACGCGCAACCCACCCTACTGTTGAAAATCTTGTCCTCGACTTGATTTCCCTTGAATATCACGAAGCACTTTCTGCCGCCTTCGGTGAACAGGCAGAAGAAAATAAACATCACGCTATCGAAAAATACTACGGTAAATATGTGTTAGTGGTGGATGGTTCAATTCCACTAAAAGATGGCGGCATCTATTGTATGGTTGCAGGCAAGCCGATTGTCGAGCATATTCGTGAAGCGGCAAAAGGTGCAGCAGCGATCATTGCAATTGGATCTTGTTCCTCTTGGGGCGGTGTGCCATCAAGCGGAGGTAATCCGACCGGTGCAGTCAGCCTTGCGGAGGCCTTGCCAAAAGGTATGCCGGTCATCAATATCCCGGGCTGTCCGCCAAATCCTCATAACTTCTTAGCCACGGTTGCTTACATCATCACCTATAAAAAATTACCGGCAATGGATAAACTCAATCGTCCGTTATTTGCTTACGACCGTCTTATTCACGAAAACTGTTATCGCCGACCGCACTTTGATGCCGGGCGTTTTGCCAAAGAATTTGGTGATTATGGTCATCGCCACGGTTGGTGTTTATACCATCTTGGCTGTAAAGGTCCGGAAACTTACGGTAACTGCTCTACACTTGAATTTTGTGATGTGGGAGGAAATAACTGGCCGGTGGGTATCGGACATCCTTGCTATGGTTGCAATGATAAAGGCATTGGCTTTACCAAAGGTATCTTTCAACTCGCCAATGTAGAAAATCCAACCCCTCGGGTCAATAAACCCGATGTGAATAATGTAGAAGGCGAAAGCGCATCAATGACAGCGGTTGGGTTACTTGGCGGCGCAGCAGCGATTTTGGCTGGTGTGAGTGTTCTCACCCTAAAAGAGCTTAGCAAACAACATAAAGCCAATCGTCATATAGATAAACACACTCATAAACACGACTCATCAGGAAATTAAAAATGGATAGACGAAACTTCCTTAAAGCAGGTTTGCTTGGAACAGTGGTATCCAATCTTCCTATGGCAAAAGCACAAGCTGCTGAAAATTTACCGCCCATTCCAAATTCTTTAGGAATGCTTTACGATTCAACGCTTTGCGTAGGTTGTCAAGCCTGTGTAGCGGAATGTCAGCAAGTCAATAAAACCCCAACCAATCCTAACGGTGAGCAAACTTGGTCAAATAATGATAAACTCACCCCCTTCACCCGAAATATTATTCAAGTATGGAGTGATGGGGAAGGAAAAAATAAAGATCAATCCGAAAACGGTTATGCGTATATTAAAAAACAATGTATGCATTGTGTTGATCCAAACTGTGTCTCTGTTTGTCCTGTACAAGCCTTAACGAAAGATCCTAAAACCGGCATTGTGAAATACGATCCCGATATTTGTACAGGTTGTCGTTATTGTATGGTGAGTTGCCCTTTCGATGTACCAAAATATGATTACGATAATCCATTTGGTCAAATCAGTAAATGTGAGTTATGCAATCAAAAAGGCGTAGAACGCTTAGATAAAGGCGGATTACCGGGTTGCTGTCATGTTTGTCCAACAGGTGCCATTATTTTTGGTACCCGTGAAGAACTCTTGGCTGAAGCAAAACACCGCTTAAGTTTGTTACGCGGTAGCGAATATGATTATCCACGCCAACATATCCATAGTACCGACAAATATCGGGCTACCGTCCCCGCCTATCAGTATCGTGTATATGGTGAAACCGAAGGGGGAGGCACACAGGTGTTGGTATTAAGTGGCGTTCCCCAGGAAAATCTCGGGTTACCGGATCTCGATAACATTGCAACCGGTGCCCGTGCGGCACACTTACAACATTTCTTATATCGAGGAATGGCATTACCGCTTATTGCATTAGCAGGTCTTACAATGATGACCTACAAAAATATGCACGGTGATAAAATCAAGGCTCGTATTGATGCTCAAAAAGAAGCGATGCGCCAAGCTCGTAAAGAAATGGAAGAAACGGAGGATGAACATAATGGGTAATCCACGTCCGGTTGGCGGACGACTAATTTCCGCCACAATTCTCTTTTTTGCCCCCTTAGCGATAATTTGTACCTTGCTAATTATCAAACGGTTGTTTTTTGGAATAGGTTCTGTTACCGCACTCAACGGTGGTTATCCTTGGGGAATATGGATTGCTTTCGATTTGCTTGTCGGTACAGGATTTGCTTGTGGTGGCTGGGCATTGGCTTGGGTGGTTTATATTTTTAATAAAGGGAAATATCATCCTCTCGTTCGTCCGGCATTGCTTGCCAGTCTATTCGGTTATGCCTTAGGCGGGCTTTCTATCACCATTGATATGGGGCGTTATTGGCACTTGCCTTACTTCTATGTACCGGGGCAATTTAACACCAATTCCGTGCTATTTGAAACCGCATTCTGTATGACCGTGTATATCATTGTTGTCACACTTGAATTTGCTCCTGTTTGGCTTGGTTTCTTTGGATTAAAAAAATGGTTCGACAAGCTCAATAAAATTATGTTTTTTGTGATCGCACTTGGCGCACTACTGCCAATGATGCACCAATCCTCCATGGGATCGCTAATGATTGTTGCCGGACACAAGATTCATCCGGTTTGGCAAAGCTATGAAATGTTACCCATTTTATCCTTGCTCACTGCATTCATTATGGGCTTCTCAATTGTTATCTTTGAAGGCTCGCTCGTCAGTGCCGGGCTTGCCGGTAAAACCCCTGATGAACGTTCTCTTTTCAGCCAGCTTGCAAAAATTACAGCGGGTTTAATCGCACTTTTCCTTGTTGTACGTTTTGGTGAATTGATTTACCACGATAAACTTCATTATGTGCTTGGTTTTGACAAACTAGGACAATTTGAGGCTTGGATGTTCTGGTTGGAAATATGGTTAATGACATTACCCCTACTCACTCTTTTCCTCGGTGAAAAGAAATCCGATTCACGTTGGCTGTTTATCTCAGCACTCAGTATGTTATTAGGTGCCGCCTTATGGCGTTTAAATTATTCATTAATTATGTACAACCCGGGAAATGGTTATCGCTATTTTCCATCAGCAGAAGAATTGTTGATTTCTATCGGCTTTGTTTCTATTGAAATTTGTGCCTATATCTTGATTATCCGTCTTTTCCCTGTCCTACCGGTATTAAAAGAAAAACGTAATGAAGATTCGGAACAAATTATTGCAGAAAAAGCAGCATTCAGTAAAAAAATGAGTGGAGCAAAATAATGACTGAAAAAAAACGTATCTCAATCGACCCTATTACACGTATTGAAGGTCATTTACGTATCGATTGTGAAATTGAAAATGGCGTTGTTACCAATGCTTGGTCTTCCGGCACAATGTGGCGTGGGATGGAAAATATAGTAAAAGGTGCAGATCCTCGTGATGCTTGGATGATTATGCAACGAATTTGTGGTGTCTGCACCACAGTACACGCCATTGTCAGTGTGAGAGCAGTAGAAGATGCAATTGGTGCCAAGGTACCGGTAAATGCACAATATATTCGTAATATGATTTTATCTGCTCACAGTATGCATGATCATATCGTTCATTTTTATCAGCTTTCTGCTATGGACTGGGTGGATATTACTGCTGCCCTTAAAGCAGATCCAGACAAAGCGGCGGATATGTTGAAAGGGATTTCTACTTGGTCACTCAATAGTGCTAATGAATTTCGTAATGTGCAGAAAAAAATTCAGTCTCTGGTTGATAGCGGTCAACTGGGTATTTTTGCAAACGGCTATTTCGGTCATCCTGCAATGAAATTACCGCCGGAAGTCAATTTAATTGCGGTAGCACACTATCTCCACGCTCTTGAATGTCAACGGGATTGTAATCGCATTGTGGCATTGCTTGGCGGTAAATCACCCCATATTCAAAACTTAGCCATTGGCGGTGTCGCCAACCCAATTAATTTAGATTCACAAGCGGTCTTAAATTTAGAACGTTTAATGTTCGTCAAAGCCTGTATTGATCGGTTAAATGACTTCGTTAATCAGGTCTATAAGATCGATACTGCGGTGATCGCCGCTTATTATCCTGAATGGCTTAGTCTGGGTAAAACATCAGGTAATTACCTATCCGTACCGGAATATCCAATTGATAGCGAAAATGCCCAATTTGCTTTAACAGGCGGCTATATCGAAAATTTTGATTTAAATACTTTCCGCCCTATCACTCAACAAAAAGACGAATTTGTTGTGAAAGGCATCAAAGAAAGCGGTAAACACGCCTGGTATGAAGATGATGAAGCCCTTGAACCTTGGGTTGGTTTAACTCGTCCGAAATATACCGGCTGGCAAGATGACGGGAAATATTCTTGGGTGAAAGCCCCAAGTTTCTACGGTAAAGTAGTCGAAGTCGGTCCGCTTGCCTATTTAATGTGTAATTTAGCAAGCCAAGATGAAAAAACCTTAAAACACTTCAATCAAATTAAAGGCATATATGAAACCTTAACCGGTAATCCCCTTTCCATCGAACACTTGCATTCCACACTCGGACGTATTACCGGTCGTACCGTGCATTGTTGTGCACTGAATGATATTCTCGTGCAACAATGGCAATTACTCATTGATAATATCGGCACCGGTGATACCGTGGCGTATTTAAAAACGGACATTCCACAAAATGGCGAATTTAAAGGGGTTGGCTTTGGTGAAGTACCACGTGGTATGCTTTCCCACTGGATTGTGATTAAAAATGGTCGTATTGAAAACTATCAAGCCGTTGTGCCCTCCACTTGGAATGCCGGCCCACGTAATCAAAATGATGAAATGGGACCCTACGAGCTTTCCATTATCGGCACACCGGTTGCTGATCCAACCAAACCGCTTGAGGTCGTCCGTACTATTCACTCTTTTGATCCTTGTATGTCTTGTGCCGTACATATCATCAATACCGAAAATGGTGAAGTCACACAAGTGAAGGTGCTGTAATGAAACCGCTGATTTTAGGTGTAGGTAATATTTTATTAGGCGATGAAGGCGTGGGGGTAAGGGTTGCTCAAGCCTTGGAAAATCACCCGGAAATTCAACCGCACTTTGATGTTATTGATGGTGGCACCTGTGGAATGGAACTCCTGGATGAAATGGCAAACCGCGATCATATCATCATTATTGATGCCGTCCTTGCCAACAAACAACCGGGCGAAATGGTCATCTTATACGATGACCAAGTTCCGGTATTTTTCTCTCAAAAAATATCGCCCCATCAACTTGGTATTTGTGATGTTCTCTCCGCATTAAAACTGACAGGCGAATTTCCTAAAAATTTATGCTTAGTCGGCATTCAACCGGAAACATTAGAACCGCAAATTGCGCTTAGTGAGAAAATTAAAGCGATGTTTCCGACCATTTTTGAAACACTGGAAACGGTTTTGAAAAAATATGGCTTTCAAACCAGTCTGTGTGAAAATGTTTCATATAAACAATCAGCCGTTTAGCCTTGCACAAATTATGCCAATTCTTACGCCAATGTTATATAAATTATGTATCGACACGAAAAAATAGCCCAAAATTCCACCGCACTTGAAAATATCATTCAGGGATTTGAACAAGATCCCTCCGCATTATTTCAATCTTCAATGCTAGAAGTGGCAAAAAATATGCAAGATTTACCTTTTTATCGGCAAGGTATTGAATGTTATTGTCCCAAATTTATCCTCTTTGAACAGCAATGGGTTGGCTCGGTTGTTACGCCTTGGATGCTTAGTGTGGTGATTTTACCCGGTAAAGATCAACAATGGGAGGCGCGAGAAATCGGTGATAAACTCACTGTCCAATTGCCTTATAAAGCGCTCACGTTCACAGTAAGCGGAATGGAAAACATCCCCCAATACTTAAGTTGTTCGCTCCATTCTCCTATTGATCCTTCGCTAACCAACGCACAAGCAATTCAACTATCACAGGATTGTTTAAGAATGATTTTATCTATGCCAACTGCCTCCCCTACTTTTGATTCAAATCGTCGTAACCTATTCAGTGCGATGGTAAAATAAGTGGCGTTTTAATAGGAGTGATATAAATTATGTGTTTAGGTGTGCCGGGACAAATCGTCAAAATGGGGGACAATGCCCTTCAACTTGCTACCGTGGAAGTATGCGGTGTCAAACGTAAGGTGAATATCTCGCTCATTTGTGAAAGTGATCCGACTGAGTTATTAGGCAAATGGGTTCTTGTTCACGTAGGCTTTGCGATGAGTATTATTGATGAGCAGGAAGCCAAGCAAACTCAAGAAGCCTTGATAGCAATGAGTCAATTGGATCACGAAGTCGATGATTTTTTAAGACTGGATCAGCAATAATTTATCTTTTAAGTGCGGTCAAATTTCATGATGTTTTTCGGTATTATGCA